>JAJZEB010000173.1 GCA_021805805.1 Pseudomonadota bacterium
TCGCCCCCATCGCGATGGAAGAAGGCCTGCGCTTCGCCATCCGTGAGGGCGGCCGCACCGTCGGCGCCGGCGTCGTCGCCAGCATCATCGAGTAAAGTTGACTCGGACGGCCGCAGGCCCCAGAATCGCGGGCTTTCGGCCGAACTGCTCTTTGGAACCATCATGCAAAACCAGAAGATCCGCATCCGTCTGAAAGCGTTCGACTATCGGCTGATCGACCAGTCCGCGCTCGAGATCGTCGACACCGCCAAGCGCACCGGCGCGATCGTCAAGGGCCCGGTGCCGCTGCCCACGCGGCTGCAGCGCTTCGACATCCTGCGTTCGCCGCACGTCAACAAGACCTCGCGCGACCAGTTCGAGATCCGCACCCACCAGCGCCTGATGGACATCGTCGACCCGACCGACAAGACGGTCGACGCGCTGATGAAACTCGACCTGCCGGCAGGCGTCGACGTCGAAATCAAGTTGCAGTGAGCTGGACCGCGCGGCGCTGCCTGCATCAACTCTAGGCGAACGTCTCGCGCTGCGTTATACTGATTGACTTCGCGGCGCTTTTGCGCTGACGAATATCGCGCGGCGAAGCCTCCCGGATCCGATCCCGGAGGCTTTGTCGCGGTTTACATCGCGCCAGCCAATCGCAGCTGGCATGGAGAGAACAATGAGTACGCAAGCACTCGGCCTTGTCGCGCGCAAGGTCGGCATGATGCGGGTCTTCACGGACGACGGGGTCTCGATCCCGGTCACCGTGCTCGACGTTTCCCGCAACGCCGTGGCGCAGGTGCGCCAGGCCGACAAGGACGGCTATAGCGCGATCCAGGTCGCGTTCGGTGCCGTCAAGCCCAATTCCCTGAACAAGGCGCAGGCCGGCCATCTGGCCAAGGCCGCGGTCGAGCCGGCGCGCGTGCTGTGCGAGTTCCGCGTTCCGGCCGACGTCGCTGCCGGCTACGCGCCGGGCGCGAAGCTGCCGGCATCGCTGTTCGCGCCGGGCCAGTTCGTCGACGTGCGCGGAATCAGCATCGGCAAGGGCTACGCCGGTGCGATCAAGCGCCACAATTTCTCGAGCAACCGCGCGTCGCACGGCAACTCGGTGACCACCCGCGCTCCAGGCTCGATCGGCATGGCGCAGGATCCGGGGCGCGTGTTCCCGGGCAAGCGCATGTCCGGACGCCTCGGCGGCGTCACCGTGACGGTGCAGAACCTCGAAGTGGTTCGCGTCGACGAAGCGCGCGACCTGATCATGGTCCGCGGTGCTGTTCCCGGCCACGACGATGGCTGTGTCACGCTGCGTCCGGCGGTGAAGAAGGCGGGAGTCCGTTCATGACCCAACTGCAATACATCGCTGCCGACGGCGCGCAAGCCGCCGGGTTCGACGCTCCGGACACGATTTTCGGGCGCGAATACAACGAGGCCCTGGTGCATCAGGTCGTCACCGCGTACCAGGCCAACGCCCGCGCCGGAACCCGTGCGCAGAAGGACCGCGGCGTGGTCAAGCACTCGACGCGCAAGCCGTGGCGCCAGAAGGGAACCGGCCGCGCGCGCGCCGGGATGACCAGCTCGCCGCTGTGGCGTGGAGGCGGCCGGATTTTCCCGAACAGCCCTGACGAGAATTTCTCGCAGAAAGTCAACCGCAAGATGTATCGCGCCGGCATGCGCGCGATCCTGTCGCAGCTCGCCCGCGAAGGTCGCGTCGCGGTGATCGACGGTCTCGACGTCGAGGCGCCGAAGACCAAGCTGCTGGCGACCAAGCTCAAGGCCATGGGGCTGGATTCGGTGCTGTACGTCGCCGAGACGGTCGACGACAAGCTGCTGCTGGCCGCGCGCAACCTGCCCAACGTGCTGGTCGTCGAGCCGCGCTACCTCGATCCGCTGTCGCTGATCTACTACAAGAAGGTCCTGATTGCGAAGGACGCGGTCAGCAAGGTCCAGGAGATGCTGTCATGAGCGACCAACAACGTCTGATGCAGGTGCTGCTGGCGCCGATCATTTCGGAAAAGGCGACGATGCTCGCCGAGAAGAGCAATCAGGTCGCGTTCCGCGTGCGCGGCGACGCGACCAAGGACGAAATCAAGGCCGCGGTCGAGGCGTTCTTCAAGGTCCAGGTCACCGACGTCAAGGTGCTGAACCAGGCCGGCAAGGTCAAGCGCACCGCGCGCGGCACCGGCCGGCGCAACAACGTCAGGAAGGCGTACGTCAGCCTGGCCGCAGGTCAGGAACTGAACTTCGCCCAGGAGGGTGTCTAACATGGCAGTCGTCAAGGTCAAGCCGACTTCCGCCGGGCGTCGTGCGGTCGTCAAAGTGGTGCACAAGAACCTGCACAAGGGCGCGCCCGAAAAGGCGCTGCTCGAGCCGCAGAAGCAGAACGCCGGCCGCAACCACAACGGCCACATCACCGTGCGCCACCGCGGCGGTGGCTCCAAGCACCACTACCGCGTCGTTGACTTCCGCCGCGACAAGGACGGGATTCCGGCCAAGGTCGAGCGTATCGAGTACGACCCGAACCGCACCGCGCACATCGCGCTGCTGTGCTACGCCGACGGCGAGCGTCGCTACATCATCGCCCCGCGCGGAGTCGAGGTCGGAACCACGCTGGTCAGCGGAAGCGAGTCGCCGATCAAGCCGGGCAACTGCCTGCCGATCCGTGCCATTCCGGTCGGCTCGACGATCCACTGCATCGAACTGACGGTGGGCAAGGGCGCGCAGATCGCGCGCTCGGCCGGGACCTCGGCGGTGCTGATGGCGCGCGAAGGCGTCTACGCCCAGGTTCGCATGCGCTCGGGCGAAGTGCGCCGGGTGCACGTCGAGTGCCGTGCCACGCTGGGCGAGGTCGGCAACGAGGAAAACAGCCTGCGCCAGTACGGCAAGGCCGGCGCCAAGCGCTGGAAGGGAATCCGCCCGACCGTGCGCGGCGTGGCGATGAACCCGATCGACCACCCGCACGGTGGCGGCGAGGGCCGTACCGGCGAGGGCCGTGTCCCCGTCAACCCGTGGGGTCAGCCGACCAAGGGCTATCGCACGCGTTCGAACAAGCGCACGCAGGGCATGATCGTGTCGCGTCGCAAGAAGTAAAGAGGCCAAACCATGACTCGTTCTCTCAAGAAGGGCCCGTTCTGCGACCTGCACCTGATCCGCAAGGTCGAGACCGCGTCCGCCACCAAGGACAAGAAGCCGATCAAGACCTGGTCGCGCCGTTCGACGGTGCTGCCGGAATTCATCGGCATGACCATCGCGGTGCACAACGGCCGCCAGCACGTTCCGATCTACGTGACCGACCAGATGGTCGGGCACAAGCTCGGCGAATTCGCGCTGACGCGTACGTTCAAGGGGCACCCCGCTGACAAGAAGGCGAAGAAGTAAACCATGGAAACCAAAGCCATCCTCCGCGGCGTTCGCCTGTCCGAGCAGAAGGGGCGCCTCGTTGCCGATCTGATCCGCGGCAAGAAGGTCGACCACGCGCTGAACACCCTGGCGTTCACGCCGAAAAAGGCAGCGCAGATCATCAAGAAGGTGCTCGAGTCGGCGATTGCCAACGCCGAGCACAACGACGGCGCCGACATCGACGAGCTGCGCGTCAAGTCGATCATGGTCGAGCAGGGTCCGTCGCTGAAGCGCTTCTCGGCGCGCGCCAAAGGGCGCGGCAACCGGATCGTCAAGCCGACCTGCCATATCTACATCACCGTCGGAAACTAAGGACTCGAGATGGGACAGAAAATCAACCCGACCGGTTTCCGCCTGGCCGTCTCCCATGACTGGTCGTCGCGCTGGTACGCCAGCGGCGTGCAGTTCGCGAAAATGCTCAACGAGGACATCGCGGTGCGCGAGTTCCTGGCCAAGAAGCTCAAGGCCGCGTCGGTGTCGCGCATCGTCATCGAGCGTCCGGCGAAGAACGCCCGCATCACGATCTACAGCGCGC
>JAJZEB010000174.1 GCA_021805805.1 Pseudomonadota bacterium
GTGGATATGGTGGCCGATACTGTCGAGGACAAAGGTCGCGGCCAAGGCCGGCAGCGCCACCGAATAGATACGGGCGGCGCGGCTTATCCCATAGGCGTGGGCGGTGGTTTCCCGCTGAGCGGTCGCGTAGCGAATCACGAAGCCAGAAAGGACGAAGAACACCGTCACGGCGTGAGACATGTAAGGGCCGAATTGCCAGAACAGCCCGGCGGTGAGCCGCTGGCCGGACACATGCCCGACGAAAACGACGAGCGCCGCGATGAAACGCGCCAAGTCGAGATAGAGCGAGGTTGCGCGATTCATCGCGGCACTTTCATACAAGAGCTGATGTCTGCGAACGGCACATATCATGGAAGCAAGGCGTGGACCATGCCGCGGTCAGCCCCGTGCTCGTAGCAATCCCGGCAGGCGCCAGCCTCGCAGCCGATGGACGATGCCGCCGGCCAGCGCCAGCAGGTCGCGCTCCGGCCCGTCCGGGCGACCGGCGGCGAGCCAGGTGAGGCCGGTCGCTAGCACGTAGATAGCGGCCCCGACTGCGGTCGCGCCGAGCATCTCCCGCACCGGCGCGACCGGCGCCGGCGCGAGGCCGAGGCCGAGCCAGACCAGCACCCCGCCCATCACGACCACGCCCAGCACGCTACGCCACAATGCGCGTGCTAGGTGCGCCAACGGTACTCCGAAACGGCGCATGGCGATGCCAACGGTGACCGTCTGCTCGCATATGCCGACAGCGGCACCCACCAACGCCGCCGTCACCAGCGTGCCGCCGGGCAACAGTGCAAACAGTAGTGCCGCCGACACCAGCCCGCCCGCCAGCGTGGTCAGGAACGTCGTGCGCAGCATCGCATAAGCCGAGAAGAGCGTGCCGGTGATGCCGCCGAGTGCGCCGATGGCGACGCTGATACCGAGGATCTGGATCAGCGGGATCGCCTCCAGCCATTTCGGCCCGAAGGCGATGCGCACAAGCGGGTCTGCAACCATAGCTATGCCGACGCCCGCCGGCAGCACCACGAACGCCGTCGCGCCGAGCAGCCGCAGATAGGTTTCCGCGACGCCGATGCCGGAATGACGCAACTGCGAAAAACTCGGGAAGCAGGCACGGCACAGGGGCTCCACCAGCTCGCTGCTCGGCAGGCTCGCGATCTCGCCGCCAAGCGAATAGATGCCAACCGCCGCCGGCGAGAAGAAATGCCCAACCAGGATAGTGCTGACACGGTCACGCAGCGTTGCGACCACGTAGATGGCCCAGGACCACATCGTGAACCAGGTGATCCGCCGCCATGCCGCGAGCGTCAGCCGCGGCCAGTACGGGCGCATGATGTAGCTCAGCACCGTGCGCAGCGTGCGGCCGGTCAGGATGCCGAACACCAGCGCCCAGTAAGTCGGCCAGACCAGCGCGAAGCCAATGGTGGAAGCCACCTGCACCACGCGCGGCGTGGTCCACAGCTTGAACTCCTTGCGGAATTGGAAGGTGCGTATAAAATCGACGCATGCGATGTTCTCGACTGAGCCGATCAACGTCGAGAGCGCCAGCGCCAGCAGCACCGGCACGAGGCGCGGCTCGTGGAAGAAACCGGCCACCTGCCCCGCCCCGGCGGCGACCACTGCGGCGGTGACCAAGCCGCGCAGGAAGCTCATGGTGAAGGCGGTGTCATACATCGCGTGGTCCGGCGCGCGCTCGCGGATCACCGCCTCGTGCGGGCTCAGGTTGACGAAGGCGTCGACCGCCTGGGCGAAGCTACTGGCGAGCGCCACAAGCCCGAAATCGCCGGGGCCGAGCAGGCGAACGAGCGTGAGCGTGCTGGCGAGGCCGAGCAGGCGGGTGACCATGCGGAAGCCGATCACCCAGCCGGCGCCCCCCGCCGTCTTGGCGAGCAACGAATCTTGTGGCTCGTCAGTCAAGGGATGGCGCCGGGTACGACGGGGCGCGCGGCGGGAGGTGGAACTGGGCGCGCTCCGAAGCGGCGGAACAAATAGTGCCGCACGCCCTGCCGTGTGGCACGGGCAAACTCGTCGGCCGAGCACAGCCAGCGCAGCAGGCCGAGCCGGGAGCCGCCATCCGGGCGTACGGTTGTCGCCTGGCGGTGCAGCATCCACAGCATCCGGCGCAATGCCCAGAGCGCCTCGGCAGGGCGACTCAGGTGCTTTTCGGCCAGCAACAGAGTGTTGCGCACCTGATAGTAGGTCTTGTCGGGGGTCACACGGCCGCCGAAGCTGATGGACTCCTTGTGTAAAATACGGGCTCGCCGAGCGCAGTAGCTGCGTATCCCCCGTGCCGCCGCGCGCATGTAGTAGTCATGCTCTTCAAGCTGCAGAAAGAACCGTTCGTCGAGCAGGCCGACGTGGCGGACGAGTGCCGCCGGCACCATAAGGCAGGCGCCGTACGCCCAATTGATCTCGACGATATTGTGGTCTTCGAAAAGCCGTCGTGCCGCCGCGTCCAGTGCCGCCGGGGGGTCGGGAAACAGTTGCGGGCGTGAGGGATCATCAAAATAATGGATCCCCGGGTGCAGCAGGCAGGGCACGCCAATAGCCTCGGCAGCGGCCAACAGTTCGGCGAAGGCGTCCGGGCGCAGAACGGTGTCGTTATTCAGCAGGCAGATGTTTACGAAGTCGCGCTCCAGCCCAAGTCGCAGCCCGACATTGTTGCCGCCGGCCCAGCCGCGGTTCTCTCCTAGCGCGATGACCTCGACCTCGGGGAAGCGCGCGGCGATGCGGCCGAGATCGTCGGCGCGGGAGCCGTTGTCTACCACCAGGGCCGTGACGCCCGGGCAGGTCTGCGCGCGCAGGCTGTCGAGGCAAGCGAGCGTGTCCGCGATGCCGTTGAAGTTGAGCACAACAACGAGCGTCCGCGCCGCAGCCTGCGGCGCGGACGCTTCACCGCGCACCTCGTCTAGACGACTAAGGTCGTGTTCAGGCAGAGGCATCAGCGCACTCTCATGTCAGTCAGCGTTATCATCCCCACCTACAACCGCGCAACGCTGCTGCCTTTCACGCTCGACGCGGTGCTCGCTCAGGTGCGTGACGGTGTAGCCAGTCGCGGTCGCTCCATCCTCTGAATTGCCACGATAAAAACAATGTCTTGCGCGGAAACGCCGCGCGAACTTCGGGCTAACGGATCAGATGCCACGCCCGCGCCAGTTCCGCCACCTGATGCCGTGCCGCCCGCACGGCTGCCGCCGCCTGCTCGCGCAGAGCAGCCAGTTTCGCGCGCAGCCGGTGATAGGTGGTGCCGTCGTCGGACACCGTCGCCACGCCCGGCGGCACTGTGTTGGCGGCCGCATCGGCGGCAAGCCCGGTCCAGTTGCGCAGCAGCGGCACGTGGCCCGCCGGCTCAATCAGCGTGTTGCCGCGAACGACGAGCGCACTGGCATCACCGGTAAACAGCACCGCGCCGGGCCGGTCGGCGGCGCCAGTGGCCAGTTCGACGGTGTTGCCGTCGAACGTCAGCGCGCCACCAATCACCCGCACCAGCGGGCCGGCCATGTGGCCGCCCTCGTCGGCGAAGCGGTCGTCGACCAGCTCGGTGCGTCGCGCCGAAGACAGCACATGGTCGCCGCCGCGCGCCTCGGCGAAGCTGGAATGGTCGATGCGCAGCAGGTCGAGCGCGCCGGCCAGCACGGCATGCGTGGGATGGTCGCCGAAGCTCGTGCCGTTGGCAATGAAGCGGCTGCCGCTGATGCGCAGAACCCCGCCCTCGTGGGCGGACAGGATGCCGTCCTGGTCGTTGACGAAGGCGCAGTTCTGCACCGTCAAGTCGCGGCCCTCGGCGCGGATGCCGGCGCCGTTGTCGTCGGGCACGCGGATGCGTTCGAAGCTGATGCCGCGCACTGTCACCCGCTCGCCGCTGATGACGAAGGCGGCCTTGCCGGCGCAGGCCCGGTCGGTGATGGTGACGCCCGGGCC
>JAJZEB010000037.1 GCA_021805805.1 Pseudomonadota bacterium
AAGCCGCCGATGCCGCGCAGGCGCAGCAGCAGCTGGCCGCCGGAAGCTGCCAGCTGCTGCTGCTCGACACCGAGCTGCCGGGCGTCGACGGCCTTCAGCTGGCCGCCGAGCTGCAGCGCCGGCGCGCACCGGCGGCACTGCTGCCGGCACTGGTCTTCGTCACCGCGCAGCGCGGGCATGCGCTGGCGGCGTTCGAGCACGGCGCGCTCGACTACCTGCTCAAGCCGGTACGGCGCGAAAGGCTGCGCCGCGTGCTGCTGCGCGTCGCCGCGCTGTGCGGCGCGACCCCGGCGGCGACGGCAGCCGCCCCCGCATGTCTGAGCGTTCCCGCGCACGGCGGGCTGCGCCGCATCGCGCTGGCCGACGTGCTGTACTTCCGCGCCGAGCGCAAGTACACGGTGCTGCGCACGTTGCAGCGCGAACACCTGATCGACGCCACGCTCGACGCGCTGCAGCGAACCCACGGTGCACGCTTCGTGCGGGTGCATCGCTGCGCGCTGGTCGCGCGCGACGCGATCGCCGCGCTGCTGCGCGGCGGCGCTGCGCGCTGGCAAGTGCAGTTGCTCGGAGTTCCCGAACGGCTGCCGGTAAGCCGGCGCCGGTTGCCGGCGCTGCGCGCATTGCTGCGCTGACGCCGCGCCGGCTCAGACGTGCTGCAGCAGCAGCGCGCCGATTCCGGCGAGCACGCAATACGCGCCGAACGGTCGCAGCGCGCGCAATTCGTGGCCGTGGAACCAGCGCATCAGGAACCAGGTCGACAGCCACGCGCAGGCGCCCGACAGCAGGCCGGCCAGGCCGATGGCGCCGAGCATCGCGTGCGGCACGCCCGCGTGCAGCAGCTTGGGCACTTCGAGCAGCCCGGCGGCGGCGATGATCGGCGTCGCGAGCAGGAACGAGAAGCGCGCCGCGGCCTCGTAGTCCAGGCCCACGCCCAGTCCGGCGACCAGGGTCGCGCCCGAGCGCGAGAAGCCGGGAATCAGCGCCAGAGCCTGCGCCGCGCCGACACCCAGCGCGCGCCCCCAGCTCAGGCCCGACAGTTCGGTGCTGGCCGAGCGGTTCTTCCAGAAATCGCCTGCGATCAGCAGCACCCCGTTGGCGATCAGCGCCAGCGCGGCGAATTCGAAACCGCCGAACAGCGCGCGGATCCGGTGCGCCAGCAGCAGGCCGAGCAGCCCGGCCGGGATCGAGCCGACCAGCAGCAGCCACAGCAGCCGCGCCTGCGGATTGCCGGTGCCGCCGCGCGCGCGCAGCCAGCCTCCGATCAGCGCCACCCAGTCGCGCCGGAAATACAGCAGCAGTGCGGTCGCCGTGCCCAGGTGCAGCACGACGACGAACGGCAGGAACCATGCCGCGTCGCGCTGCAGCGGCCAGTGCAGCAGCGCGGGCACCAGGATGCTGTGGCCGAGGCTGGAAATCGGAAACAGCTCGGTCACGCCTTGCAGCGCGGCCAGGGCCAGCAGGTAGAAGGTCGATGCGTGCATGCAGGCTCCACGGTGGCGGCGCCCATGCGCCGCGAAACCCACATTCTTGCAGTTTCGCATGACAGCCGGCAGCGTCGGCGCTGTCCGAAGCACGCGATGGACGCGTGCCGCCGGTAGCACGACGCTGCGCGCCGCATCGTGCGCCAGGTCAAATTCGACCTCGATCGGGCATGACTTGGCGCCGCGCGCGCGGCTATCCGGGTCGCGCGCTCCCTATAATCGGCCGCTTCAAGCCGTTTCTCACCCATCCATGATCCGTCCGCAATGAAAAAGCTGATATTCGCGATCTCGCTGCTGCTGGCCGCCGGCGCGCAGGCCCAGACCATCCAAGGCAATGCGGCCGCCGGCAAGAACGACGTGTTCATGTGCGAAGGCTGCCACAACGCAGGGCGCGGCTACAAGACCGCGTTCCCCGACGTCTACGCAGTGCCGATGCTCAACGGGCAGAACGCGGGCTACCTGGAACAGGCGTTGAAGGAGTACCGTGCGGGAACCCGCCGCAACCAGACGATGAAGGCGATCGCCAGCTCCCTGACCGATCAGGAAATCGCCGACATCGCCGCCTACTACGCCCAGCCCGCCAAGTGAGGAACGCCACGATGAGCACCAAGACGTCTTCCCGCCTCTGCACGCTGCTTTCGGCCGCGGCGCTCGGCCTGGCCGCGCTCGGCAGCGCGCAGGCCGCGGATCTGCACAACGGCCAGACGCTGGTCGCGCAGCACGGATGCATGGGCTGCCACGGCGCAGGACTGGACAAGCCGGTGTCGCCGACCTACCCGATCCTGGCCGGGCAACCCGAGTCGTACCTGTTCCACGCCCTGCAGCAGTACCAGGCCGCGCACCAGACGCCGATCTACGGCCGCGACAACGCGATCATGGGCGGCATGGTGGCAACGCTGAGCACGCAGGACCTGCACGACATCGCGGCCTACATCGCCAGCCTGCCGACGCCGCTTTATGCGCCAGACATGACGCATTGACGCACGAGATCAGGCGCGCGCAATTGCGGCGGAGCGCAAATACCGGCCAGATGCTCCAGTTCGCCGCCGATCTGTCCCTGCTCTACACCGAGCTGCCGTTCCTCGACCGCTTCGAAGCCGCGGCTCGAGGCGGCTTCGAGGCCGTCGAGTTCCAGTTCCCCTACGCCCACGACGCCGAGGTCATCGCGGCGCGCGCGCGTGCGGCCGGCGTGAGCATCGTGCTGCACAATCTTCCGGCAGGCGATTGGGAAGCCGGCGAGCGCGGAATCGCCTGCCTGCCGAACCGCGTCGACGCGTTCCGCGACGGAGTTGCCCAAGGCATCGCCTGCGCCAGCGTGCTCGGCGTCACGCAACTGAACTGCCTGGCCGGGATCGTTCCCGACGGGGTCGACATCGACGAAGCCTGGCGTACCTTGCGCGACAACCTGCTCTGGGCTGCACCGCGCCTGGCCGCAAACGGCATGCGACTGCTGCTCGAACCGGTCAACGGCAGCGACAACCCGCGCTTCCTGGTGCAGCGCATCGCGCAGGCCATCGAGCTGCTCGACGTGATCGCCCAGCCCAATGTCTTGCTGCTCTACGACACCTACCACATGCAACGGATGGAAGGCGAGCTGACGTCGACGATCGGCAAGCTGCTGCCGCGCATCGGCCACCTGCACCTGGCCGACCACCCCGGGCGGCACGAGCCCGGAAGCGGCGAAATCAACTTTGCGTTCCTGCTCGCGCAGATCGACCGCCTCGGCTATGCCGGATGGATCGGCTGCGCCTACCATCCGCTGACGACGACCGCGTCGAGCCTGCGCTGGCTGCGCGGAACCGGTCACGAAAAAGCCCCGCCCGCCAACGAAGAGATCGTGTCATGAGCGCTGCCCGTTTCGGTACACCGCTGTCCCCGGCCGCATTGCGCGTCATGCTGCTGGGCGCCGGCGAGCTCGGCAAGGAAGTCATCATCGCATTGCAGCGCCTGGGCGTCGAGGTCGTCGCGGTGGATCGTTACGCGAACGCGCCGGGACAGCAGGTCGCGCACCGCGCGCACGTCATCGACATGTCCGACGCCGGCGCGCTGCGCGCGCTGGTCGAGTCGGAGCGCCCGCACCTGATCGTGCCCGAAATCGAGGCCATCGCGACCGACGAGCTGGCTCGCATCGAAGCCGACGGACTGGCCGAGGTCATTCCGACTGCGCGCGCAGCGCAGCTGACGATGAACCGCGAAGGCATCCGCAGGCTTGCCGCCGAGGAACTCGGCCTGCCGACGTCGCCTTACGCGTTCGCCGACTCGGCACAGCAGTTGCGCGCGGCGATCGACTCCGGGCTCGGCTACCCATGCGTGGTCAAGCCGGTGATGTCGTCGTCGGGCAAGGGACAGTCGGTCCTGCACGGACCCGACGACGTGCAGCCGGCCTGGGACTACGCGATGTCGGGCGGACGCGTTCAGCACGGCCGGGTCATCGTCGAGGGCTTCGTCGACTTCGATTACGAAATCACGCTGCTGACGGTACGCGCCGTCGACCCGGCCTCGGGAACGGTGCAGACGCGCTTTTGCGCGCCGATCGGGCACCTGCAGGTGCACGGCGATTACGTCGAATCGTGGCAGCCGCAGCCGATGCCCGCCGACGCGCTGCGGCACGCTCAGGACATCGCGGCACGGGTCACCGCCGCGCTGGGCGGGCGCGGCATCTTCGGCGTCGAGCTGTTCGTGCGCGGCGACCAGGTCTGGTTCTCCGAGGTCAGCCCGCGGCCGCACGACACCGGCCTGGTCACGCTGTGCAGCCAGCGCCAGTCCGAGTTCGAGCTGCATGCGCGCGCGATCCTCGGCCTGCCCGTCGACACCGCGCTGCGCGAGCCGGGCGCCTCGGCGGTGATCTACGGCGGAGTCGACGCCGGCGCGCTGGTCTACGAGGGCGTCGACGCGGCGCTTGCGGTGCCGCGCGCCGACCTGCGGCTGTTCGGCAAACCGCAGAGCTACCGCAGGCGCCGCATGGGCGTGGCGCTGGCCTGCGGCGACGACGTCGACCAGGCGCGTGCGCGCGCGAAGGAGGCCGCGTCGCGGGTGCGGCCGCGTGCAGCCGACTGAAAGACGGGACTCGAATCGGCATTGCGACATAATGGTGGCTGGCGCCAGTCGCCGCCGACCACGTTGTTTACAAAGCGCACGGTACCCAGCATCATTGGGGAGCCGGGTGTTGTCCGCCCTTCGCCAACGCCATGTCCACCGTCCTGCAGTCACCGCCGTCGTCGAATCGTCCGCCCAGCCAGCTCCCCGGGCTGGCGCACGCCCTGGTGCAGGGCGAGCAACTGGCGCGCAGCGTTGCCGAACAGGTACAGAAACACGCGGCCGAAGCGCGCACCAGCTTCATCGCCGCGCTGATCGCCAGCGGCGCGCTCAGCGCGGCTGACCTGGCGCACTGGATCAGCCGCACGTTCGCGCTGCCGCTGCTCGACCTGAACGCGCTCGATCCGGAACGCGTGCCCAGGGGCGTGCTCGATCCGAAGCTGGTGCAGGAGTACAAGGTGCTGCCGCTGATCAAGCGCGGCAACCGCCTGCTCGTGGCCACCGCCGACCCGGCGGACCACGAGGCCGAGGACAAGATCAAGTTCCAGTCGCAGGCAGCGGTCGAACTGATCGTCGTCGAGTACGACAAGCTGGCGCGCTGGATCGAACAGAGCACGCAAAGCGCATCCACGCAGATCAACGCGCTGGTCGGCGACGACTTCGACCTCGCCGACCTCGACGACGGCAGCGCCGAGGTGGTCAGCGAGCGCGAGGGCGGCGCCGAGGTCGACGACGCGCCGGTCGTGCGCTTTCTGCAGAAAATGCTGGTCGACGCAGTCAATATGAGAGCATCGGACCTGCATTTCGAGCCGTTCGAGAATTTCTACCGGATCCGATTTCGCGTCGACGGCGAGCTGCGCGAAATCGCCCAGCCTCCGGTGGCGATCAAGGAAAAGCTGGCGTCGCGCATCAAGGTCATCTCGCGACTGGACATCGCCGAAAAGCGCGTGCCGCAGGACGGGCGCATGAAATTGCGCTTCGGCCCGGAGCGCGCGATCGACTTCCGCGTCAGCACGTTGCCGACCCTGCACGGCGAGAAGATCGTGATCCGGATCCTGGATTCGTCGATGGCCAAGATGGGCATCGATTCGCTGGGGTACGAGCCCGACGAGAAGGACCGCGTGATGCACGCGGTGCATCGGCCATACGGCATGGTGCTCGTCACCGGGCCGACCGGAAGCGGCAAGACCGTGTCGCTGTACTCGTTCCTGAACGTTCTCAACGCCCCCGGCGTCAACATCTCGACGGCCGAGGATCCGGCAGAAATCAACTTGCCCGGGGTCAACCAGGTCAACGTCAACGACAAGGCCGGGCTGAATTTCGCCACCGCGCTGCGCGCCTTCCTGCGCCAGGACCCGGACATCATCATGGTCGGCGAAATCCGCGACCTGGAAACCGCCGACATCGCGATCAAGGCCGCGCAGACCGGCCACATGGTGTTCTCGACGCTGCACACCAACGACGCGCCGACGACGCTGACGCGGCTGATGAACATGGGTGTGCCGGCGTTCAACATCGCGTCCAGCGTGATCCTGATCACCGCGCAGCGGCTGGCACGCAAGCTGTGCGCGCAGTGCAAGACGCCGATCGACGTGCCGGCCGCGGCATTGCTCGAGGCCGGTTTCGCCGAGAGCGAACTCGACGGCTCGTGGAAGCCGTACAAGCCAGGCAAATGCAGCGCTTGCGGCGGCAGCGGGTACAAGGGTCGCGTGGGCATCTACCAGGCGATGCCGATCAGCGAGGAAATCCAGCGCATCATCCTGAACCACGGCACCGCGCTGGACATCGCCGCGCAGGCCAGGCGCGAAGGCGTGCGCACGCTGCGCGAGTCCGGGTTGGTGAAGGTCCGACTGGGCCTGACCTCGCTCGAGGAAGTGCTGGCCGTGACTAACGACTGACGCGGAGAATCGATGGCTGCGACCAAGGCGCCGAAGGAAGTCCTGTTCGCCTGGGAAGGCAAGGACCGCCAGGGCAAGCTGCAAAAGGGGGAAATGCGCGCCGGCAGCGAGAACATCGTCAACGCCGCGCTGCGCCGCCAGGGAATCCTGGCGACCAAAATCCGCAAGCGCAAACTCGGCGGCGGACGCTCGATCAAGTCGAAGGACCTGACGACGTTCACCCGCCAGATGTCGACCATGCTGCGCGCCGGAGTCCCGCTGCTGCAGTCGTTCGACATCGTCGCGCGCAGCCACCCGAACCCTTCGATGGCGCGGCTGGTCAACGAAATCCGCAACGACGTCGAGACCGGAACCAGCCTGTCGGCGGCGTTTCGCAAGCACCCGAAGTACTTCGACCACCTGTACTGCAACCTGGTCGAGGCCGGCGAGGAGGCCGGCATGCTCGAGCTGCTGCTCGACCGGCTGGCGACCTACCAGGAGAAGACCCTGGCGATCCGCTCCAAGATCAAGTCTGCGCTGACCTACCCGATCGCGGTCATGATCGTGGCGATGATCGTCGTCTCGATCATCATGCTGTTCGTGGTGCCGACGTTCCAGGACGTGTTCGCGCAGTTCGGCGCCAACCTTCCGGCGCCGACGCTGGTCGTGATCGCGATCTCGCACTTTTTCGTCAGTTACTGGTACATCATGGCTGGCACCCTTGCCATCGGCGGCTATTTCGCGGTGCAGTCGTGGAAGCGCTCGCCGAAGGTCAAGGAGGCGGTCGACCGCGGGCTGCTGCGCCTTCCGGTGTTCGGGCAACTGGTGCTCAAGGGCACGCTGGCGCGCTGGACGCGAACGCTGTCGACCATGTTCGGCGCCGGGGTGCCGCTGGTCGAGGCGCTGGATTCGGTCGGCGGTGCCGCCGGCAACATCGTCTACCAGCGCGCCACTGACAAGATCCAGCAGGAAGTGTCGAGCGGAACCAGCCTGACGCTGGCGATGCAGACCAGCGGGGTCTTCCCGCCGCTGGTGCTGCAAATGGCGTCGATCGGCGAGGAGTCCGGATCGCTGGACCAGATGCTGGGCAAGGCAGCCGACATCTATGAGGCCGAGGTCGACGAACTGGTCAAGGCGCTGTCGAGCCTGCTCGAACCGATCATCATCGTCGTCCTCGGCGTGCTCATCGGCGGCCTGGTGGTGTCGATGTACCTGCCGATCTTCAACCTCGGCAAGGTGGTCGGTTGAACGCGGCGTTCGGCACGCTGCCGGCAGGCGCGGCGGTGCTGCTGGCCGGTCTGGTCGGCCTGCTCGTCGGCAGCTTCATCAACGTGCTGGTGCTGCGTCTTCCGGTGATGCTCGAGCGCGCGTGGGCCGACGAGGCGCGCGCGCTGCTGCAGCCCGACGCCGAGCCGCCGCAGCGCGCGCGCTTCGACCTGCTGCAGCCCGCGTCGCGCTGCAACGGCTGCGGCACGCCGATCCGCTGGTGGCACAACGTTCCGGTGCTGAGCTGGCTCTGGCTGCGTGGCCGCTGCGCAGCGTGCGGAGTGCGCATTTCGCCACGCTATGCGCTGGTCGAAGCCGGCTGCGCCGCAGCCACCGCAGCGCTGTTCGCGCTGCACGGAGCCGACCCGTGGACGTTTGGCCAGACGATCCTGCTCTGGGGACTGATCGCCCTGGCGCTGATCGACTACGACACCACGCTGCTGCCCGACGACCTGACCTTGCCGCTGCTGTGGCTGGGGCTGCTGCTGCACGCCTGGCTCGATCCCGCGTTCCTGCCGCAGGCGGTGCTCGGCGCCGCGTTCGGCTACGCGAGCCTGTGGGCGGTCTACAAGGTCTTCAAACTCGCCACCGGCAAGGAAGGCATGGGCTACGGCGACTTCAAGCTGTTCGCCGCGCTGGGCGCGTGGTTCGGCGCCCTGGCCCTGCTGCCGATGGTGCTGCTGTCGAGCATTTCCGGCGCGCTGATCGGCGGCGCCTTGCAGCTCGGCGGGCTGACCGAGCGCGGGCGCCCGATCCCGTTCGGGCCGTTTCTCGCCACGGCCGGGCTGATCACCCTTTATCTGGGCCCGCAGCGGGTGATCGGCTGGGTGCTTCCCGGCCATGGCTGAGGCCACCCCGCGCAGCGCGGGTCGGGCGCACCGGCGCCTGTGCGTGGGACTGACCGGCGGCATCGGCTCGGGCAAGTCGGCGCTGGCGGCGATGCTCGCTGCGCACGGCGCCGCGGTACTCGACGCCGACGTCGTCGCGCATGAACTGACCGCGCCCGGAGGTGCGGCGATCGCGCCGATCCGCGAGGCTTTCGGCGCCGCGCTGATCGACGCGCGCGGTGCGCTGGACCGCGCTGCGATGCGCGCACTGGTGTTCGCGCAACCTGCGCAGCGCCTGCGCCTGCAAGCCATCCTGCATCCGCGAATCGCCCGTGAGCTGCAGGTGCGCGCCGCGGCTGCGCCGGGCGCATACCTGGTTCTGGTCGTGCCGCTGCTGGTCGAATCGCTGGCGCGCTGGCGTGCCGAAGTCGATCGCATTGCGGTCGTCGACTGCGCGCCCGAGCTTCAGCTGCAGCGGGTCATCGCGCGCTCGGCGCTTGCGCCCGACCAGGTGCGCGCGATCATCGCCGCACAGGCCACGCGCGAAGCACGGCTGGCCGCGGCCGACGACGTGGTCGACAACAGCGGCGATCTTGCTGCGCTGCAGCGGCAGGCCGACGCGCTGCATCTGCGCTACCTGCGCGGCATTTGAATTCCAGCGCGATATCCGGGACAATCGTTCGGGGCGACGCTGCGGCGGCGCCTCGCGCTGCAGCGCCGTGAGGGCGTCATGGCGCCCCTCTCGCGATACGGCCCGTGATCCTCTACGAATACCCGCTGAACGAACGCGTCCGCACCCTGCTGCGGCTCGAATACCTGTTCCGGAGGGCCGCTTTCCTGCTGCAGCGCGCGAACGCGTTCGATCACCACTTCGCGCTGCTGACCATGTTCGAGATCATGGACGTCGTCAGTCGCCAGGATCTCAAGTCCGATTTGCTCAAGGACCTGGAAAAGCAGCGTCAGCAACTGCTTGGCTTCCGCGGCAATCCGGCGATTTCAGAGGGCACTCTGGACTCGGTCCTGGCCGAGGTCGACGCTGCCTTCGACGGTCTGAACCAGCAGATCGGCAAGCCCGGACAGTCCCTGCTGGAAAACGAATGGCTGATGGCAATTCGCAGCCGCGCCAGCATTCCCGGGGGCACCTGCGAGTTCGACCTTCCGGCCTACTACGCCTGGCAACACCTGCCGCAGGCGCAGCGCAGCGCGGACATGGCGCACTGGATGGATGCGTTCGCGGCGTTGGCGATGGCGGTCGAGCTGATCCTGCGCCTGCTGCGCGACTCGGGAACGGCGCGCAAGACGCTCGCCGGCGGCGGCAGCTTCCAGCAGAACCTGGGCGGACGCAGCTACCAGCTGCTGCGCCTGCGCGTCGACGGCAAGCTCGGCGTGGTTCCGGAAACGACCGGACACCGGCTGATGGTCTCGGTGCGCTTCCTGCGCCCGGACGCCGACTGGAAGCTGCGTGCGGTGGCCGAGGACGTGGCCTTCGAGCTGGCACTGTGCCCATGAGCCGCGACCCGCACGCAGCGCGTACCGTGCGCTGCCCGCAGTGTGGCGGCGACAGCCGCTATGCGCCCGACAACCCGTGGCGCCCGTTCTGCAGCGCGCGCTGCCGCAGCGTCGATCTCGGCGCCTGGGCCAGCGAGCGCTACCGTGTGCAGGCACGGCCATCGATCGACGACGGCGACGACCTCACCAGCCTGCCGCACTGAACGCGTCGTCAGCGCGGCGTGCCGGCCAGCAGTGCGCCGGCCCAGCCGCGCTCGTCGGCCAGCCAGCGCAGCACCGGCAACGTTCCCGGCAACACCGGTTCGACCTGCACCGGGAGGTCCTGCCAGGCCAGCTGCTGGCCCTCGCGCGGATGCGGCTCGCCGCGCCACCGCGTGACCTTGCAAAAGCGCAGGTCGACTCGGGCGTGGCTGTAGTCCATGTCACAGCTGCGCCAGAACGCAGCTTCGAGCACGTCGATTCCGAGCTCCTCGTGCAACTCGCGCGCCAGGGCCTGGTCGACGCTCTCGCCCGTCTCGAGCTTGCCGCCCGGGAACTCCCAGTAGCCTGGCCACGGCTTGCCGTGCGGGCGGCTGCCGAGCAGGAAGCTGCCGTCGGCGCGCAGCAGCACGCCCACCGCAACCACCACACGCGGCGTCGCCTGCTGCGTCATGCCGCGTGACGTCCGGCCCAGTCGCGCGCGAACTGCCACGCGATGCGCCCGGAGCGCGAGCCGCGCTCCAGCGCCCACAGCAGCGCGTCGCGGTGCGCCGCGCGCGCCTGCTCGGCGGTCGCGCCCAGAGCCTGCAGCCAGTGCTCGGCGATCGCCAGGTAATGGTCCTGGTCGAACGGATAGAAGCTGACCCACAGCCCGAAACGGTCCGACAGCGAAATCTTCTCCTCGACGACTTCGCCGGGGTGCAGTTCGCCGTCGGCCGAATGCGCGTAACTGAGGTTGTCGCGCATGGTCTCGGGCAGCAGGTGGCGCCGGTTCGACGTGGCGTAGATCAGCACGTTGTCGGCCTGCGCAGCGATCGAGCCGTCGAGAACCGACTTCAGCGCCTTGTAGCCGGGCTCGCAGTCGTCGAACGACAAATCGTCGGCGAACACGATGAAGCGTTCGCTTCGGCCAAGCAGCAGATCCATCAGTTCGGGCAAGTCGGCCATGTCGGTCTTGTCGACCTCGATCAGGCGCAATCCCTTGCCGGCGTACTTGTTCAGGCACGCTTTGACCAGCGACGACTTGCCGGTACCGCGCGCTCCGGTCAGCAGCACATTGTTGGCCGGGCGGCCGGCGACGAACTGGCGGGTGTTGCGCTCGACGCGGCGCTTCTGCTCGTCGATTCCCTGCAGGTCGGCGAGCCGCATCGGCGCCAGCGAACGAACCGGAAGCAATTGCGCGGCGGTGCCCCGGCGGCGCCAGCGGAAGGCGCATGCGGCGTCCCAGTCGGGCGCCTGCGCCTGCGGCGGCAGCAACTGCTCGACGCGGCCGAGCACGCGCTCGGCCTGCGCGACAAGCGAAGCCAGCCGCGCCATCGGATCGGACACCGCCGAATCGGGCGCCGGTGCGGCCGCGGCGCGCGGCGCGCGCGGCGGCCGTCGCCGGTCAGCTGCGGTAGTCGGCATTGATCGAGACGTAGTCGTGCGACAGGTCGCAGGTCCACAGCGTGGCCGCGGCCTCGCCACGGCCGAGCACGATGCGCACGTCGATTTCGGCTGCGGCCATCACGCGCTGACCGTCGGCCTCGACGTAGCGCGGGTGACGCCCGCCGCGCGTCGCCACGTGCACGTCGCCCAGATACAGGTCGACTCCGCGCACATCGAGGTCGTCGACCCCGGCGTAGCCCACGGCGGCGAGGATGCGCCCCAGGTTCGGGTCACTGGCGAAGAACGCGGTCTTGACCAGCGGCGAATGCGCCACGGCGTAGCCCACGCGGCGCGCCTCGTCGACGTTGCGCGCGCCTTCGACGCGCAAGGTGATGAACTTGGTCGCGCCCTCGCCGTCGCGCACGATGGCCTGCGCCAGCTGCCGCGCGACCCCGATCAGGGCCTCGCGCAGGGCCTGCGCCTGGGCGCTGGCCGCGTCGCTGATCAGCGCCAGCTCGCTGCGCCCGCTGGCGGCGATCACCAGCGAATCGTTGGTCGAGGTATCGCCGTCGACGGTGATCGAGTTGAACGACGCGTCGGCGACCTCGCGCACCAGCCTGGCCAGCAGCGCGGGCGCGACGCGCGCGTCGGTGGCGATGAAGCCGAGCATGGTCGCCATGTTCGGACGGATCATCCCGGCGCCCTTGGCCATGCCGGTCACGGTGAGCGCCACGCCATCGATCGTCACCTGCACGCTGGCCGCCTTGGGCACCGTGTCGGTGGTCATGATCGCGCCGGCGGCGCGTGCCCAGTTGTCGGCGCGCGCGTCGGCCAGCGCCGCGGGCAGCGCAGCGCTCAGACGCTCGACCGGAAGCGGCTCGAGGATCACGCCGGTGGAAAACGGCAGCACCGCGCCGGGCTGCACATGCAGCAGCGCGGCCAGGTCGACGCAGGTGCGGCGCGCCGCGAGCAGGCCGTCGGCGCCGGTGCCGGCGTTGGCGCAGCCGGTGTTGACGACCAGCGCGCGCGCGGTGGCGCACTGCTGCGCGCCGAGATGCTCGAGGCAGACCTGCACCGGGGCGGCGCAGAAGCGGTTGCGCGTGAACACCCCGGCGACCAGGGTTCCGGCGTCGAGCAGCAGCACGCACACGTCGTCGCGGCCGGCCTTGCGGATTCCGGCCTGCGCGACGCCGAGACGAACGCCCGGCACCGCGCGCAGCGCAGCCGGGTCCGGAGGATCGAGTTTCACAGCCATCGCAGGGCTCCTGGGGCGGCGGGAACGGAACGGCCGTGCGCCACGCTCATGGCAGCGCGCCGTGGCAATGCTTGTATTTCTTGCCGCTGCCGCACGGGCACGGGTCGTTGCGGCCGACCTTCGGCGTGGCGTGCACGATGGTCTGCACCGCCGGCATCGCAGCGGCGGCGAGCGCCGCGTCGGGGTCGTCGGCAGGTGCCGCGCCGTCGGCTTCCGGGTGCTGATAGACCACGTTGTGCAAGGTCTGCGCGCGCTGCTCGATTCGCTCGGCGGCTTCCTCGGCCTGCTCCTGGCTCTGCACCTGCACGGTCATCAAGGTGCGCGTGACGTCGTTCTTCACCGAGTCGAGCATCTGGCCGAACAGCTCGAACGCCTCGCGCTTGTATTCCTGCTTGGGCTGCATCTGCGCGTAGCCGCGCAGATGGATTCCCTGACGCAGGTAGTCGAGCGCCGACAGGTGCTCGCGCCAGTGCTGGTCGAGCGACTGCAGCAGCACCATGCGTTCGAAGGCGGCGAAATTCTCGGCACCGACCAGGTCGACCTTGGCCGCATAGCGTGCGTTGGCGACCTCGAGGACGCGGGCGAGCACGATCTCGTCGGTGATCGTCTGGTCGGCCTCGATCCACGGCTGCAGTTCGACCTCGACCTGCCATTCGTCGCGCAGCGCGCGCTCCAGAGCCGGAACGTCCCACTGCTCCTCCATGCTCTGCGGCGGCACGTACAGATGCACCAGGTCGGTGACGCTGCCCTCGCGCAGCGCCTGCACCTGGGAGCCGACGTCGGCGTTGTCCAGGATGGCGTTGCGCTGCTCATACATGATCTTGCGCTGCTCGTTGGCGACGTCGTCGTACTCGAGCAGCTGCTTGCGAATATCGAAGTTGCGCGCCTCGACCTTGCGCTGCGCCGATTCGATCGAGCGCGTGACCATGCCGGCCTCGATCGCCTCGCCTTCGGGCATGCGCAGCCGCTCCATGATCGCGCGCACGCGGTCGCCGGCGAAAATGCGCATCAGCGAGTCGTCGAGCGACAGGTAGAAGCGCGACGAGCCCGGATCGCCCTGGCGTCCCGAACGGCCGCGCAGCTGGTTGTCGACCCGGCGCGACTCGCTGCGCTCGGTGCCGACGATGTGCAGCCCGCCCTGCGCGATCGCATGGTCGTGCAGCGACTGCCACTCGTCGCGCAACTGGGCGATGCGGCGCTGCTTCTCGGCGTCGTCCAGCGACGCGTCGGCTTCGATGAACTCGCACTGCTTCTCGACGTTGCCGCCGAGCACGATGTCGGTGCCGCGACCGGCCATGTTGGTCGCGATGGTGATCATCTTGGGCCGCCCGGCCTGTGCGACGATCTCGGCCTCGCGCGCGTGCTGCTTGGCATTGAGCACCTGGTGCTGCAGCTTTTCGGCGCGCAGCAGCTGCGACAGGTGTTCGCTGGCCTCGATCGACGCGGTACCGACCAGAACCGGCTGGCCGCGCTCGTAGCAGTCCTTGATGTCGGCGACGACCGCGGCATCGCGCTCGGGGGCCGACTTGTAGACCTTGTCCTGGTGGTCCTTGCGCTGGCTCGGCCGGTTGGTCGGGATGACGACGGTCTCGAGCTTGTAGATTTCCTGGAACTCGTACGCCTCGGTGTCGGCGGTCCCGGTCATGCCGGAAAGCTTGCCGTACATGCGGAAGTAGTTCTGGAAGGTGATCGAAGCCAGCGTCTGGTTCTCGCTCTGGATGCGCACACCTTCCTTGGCCTCGACCGCCTGGTGCAGTCCGTCGGACCAGCGCCGGCCGGTCATGATGCGGCCGGTGAACTCGTCGACGATCACCACCTCACCGTTCTGCACCACATAGTGCTGGTCGCGGTGGTACAGGCTGTGCGCGCGCAGCGCCGCGTACAGGTGGTGGATCAGCGCAATGTTGGCCGGGTCGTACAGCGTGCTGCCCTCGGGGATCAGCCCCATTTCGCCGAGGATGCGCTCGGCCTTCTCGTGGCCGGCCTCGGTCAGGTAGACCTGGTGGCCCTTTTCGTCGACGGTGAAGTCGCCCGGCTTCTCGACGCCCTTGCCGGTCAGCGGGTCCTCCTCGCCGATCTGACGCTCGAGCAGCGGAACGACCTTGTTCAGCCGCAGGTACAGCTCGGTGTTGTCCTCGGCCTGGCCGGAAATGATCAGCGGCGTGCGTGCCTCGTCGATCAGGATCGAGTCGACCTCGTCGATCAGCGCGTAGTGCAGCCCGCGCTGCACCCGCTCGGCCGGCTCGAAAACCATGTTGTCGCGCAGGTAGTCGAATCCGAACTCGTTGTTGGTGCCGTAGGTCACATCGGCGGCGTACGCCGCCTGCTTGTCCTCGCGCGACATGGTGGGCAGGTTGATGCCCACGCTCAGGCCGAGGAAGTTGTACAGCCGGCTCATCCACTGCGCATCGCGCTGCGCGAGGTAGTCGTTGACCGTGACCACGTGCACGCCCCGTCCGGCCAGCGCGTTCAGGTACACGGCCAGGGTGCCGACCAGGGTCTTGCCTTCGCCGGTGCGCATTTCGGCGATCTTGCCCTGGTGCAGCGCGATGCCGCCGATCATCTGCACATCGAAGTGGCGCATCTTCAACGCGCGCTTGCCGCCTTCGCGCACGACCGCGAACGCTTCGGGCAGCAGGTCGTCGAGGCTGCGCCCGTCGGCCACCTGGGCGCGGAATGCGGCGGTCTTCGCGCGCAGTTCGTCGTCGGTGAGCTTCTCGAATTCGGGCTCCAGCGCATTGATGCGCTGCACGGTGCGCCGGTACTGGCGCAGCAGGCGCTCGTTGCGGCTGCCGAACAGACGGGTCAGAAAAGTGACGGGCATGGAACTCTGTGGAAAAGCCGCGCGTAAATGCCCATTCTAGCCAGCGCGCCGCGGTGCGCCGACAGCGAACCCGGGCCGCGGCGCGACAATGGCGTTTGTCCAGCCTGCAAGTCGATGCCCCGTCGCCGCCCCGCCCCCTCCGCCGCTGGCCCGGCCTCCGGCCGTGCCTCGCTGCAGCAATGGCTGCAGCGCAACGGCATATTGAACGCATTGAGAGAGCGAGCGCTCACTTCAACTCGAATGTGGAGCGAGCTCGAGCCTTTGCTGCCGCCTGCGCTGGCCAGCGCGGTGCGCCCCGGTGCCTGCTCCGAAGGGTCCTGGGTGCTGCAGGTTTCCTCGCCCGCCGTGGCGGCCAAGCTCAAGTTGCATCTGCCGCTGTTGCAGCGGCGCCTGCAGACCGCGGGCTGGCCTGCGCTGCGCATCCAGTTGCGCGTCCAGGCACCGGCGCGCTGCGCGCCGGCGGCTCCGCAGCAACCGCGCGTCGGACCGGCGCCGCCCGAGGTGCGCGCGCGGCTGCGCGCGTTGCGCGCGCGCCGAGGCGGCTGACCGCGTGGCGGCCTACAGCAAGACCTGCGGCGCGGCGCGGTAGCACTGCGGCGCGCGCGACGCCTCGGCGTAGCTGACCAGTTCCCAGGCCTCGGGATCGGCCTGCAGCGCGCGCAGCAGCGCGTTGTTCATCGCGTGGCCGCTGCGGAATGCGCTGTAGGCGCCGACGATCGGGTGGCCGACGACATAGAGGTCGCCGATGGCGTCGAGCATCTTGTGCTTGACGAACTCGGCGTTGTAGCGCAGGCCTTCCTGGTTCAACACCCGCGACTCGTCCATCACGATCGCGTTTTCCATGCTGCCGCCCTGCGCCAGGCCGAGCTCGCGCATGGCGTCGAAGTCGCGCATGAAACCGAAGGTGCGCGCGCGCGCGATTTCGCGCACATACGCCTGCATCGAGAATTCGAAGCGGTAGTCCTGCGCCGTCTGGTCGATCGCCGGATGGTCGAATTCGATCGCAAAATCGAGGCGGAAACCGTCGTAGGGCTCAAGCCGCGCCCACTTCTCGCCATCGCGCTCGTGCACGCGTACCTCGACGGGTTTGCGCACCCGCAAGAACTGCCGCGGCCGGTCCTGTTCGACGAGCCCGGCCGATTGCAGCAGATAGACGAAGCTCGACGCCGATCCGTCGAGGATCGGAATCTCCTCGGCGTCGACGTCGATCAGCAGATTGTCCAGCCCGAGCCCTGCACATGCCGAAAGCAGATGCTCGACGGTGTGGATCTTGGCGTCGCCCACGCCAAGCGTGGTTGCCATGCGGGTATCGACGACGGCTTCGGGACGCAACGCGATGGCGACCGGCTGCGGCAGGTCGACGCGACGAAACACGATGCCGCTGCCCGGAGGCGCCGGATGCAGCGTCAGCTCGACGCGCTCGCTGCTGTGCAGGCCGACGCCGACCGCCCGGTTGGTCGAGCGGATTGAACGTTGCGCAATCATTCTTCTCGCATTCGGTCGACGGTGGCGGTCAAGGGCGACCATTTTAGTCCACGGCGTCGGTGCGATCGCTCCCCACCGGCGCGCGCGGGAGGTGATGCGCGCGCGCCGGCGACGAGACTCCCGCCGCGGCAGGTCGGCGGGATGCGGCGGCCTTCGGCGGGCCGCCGGCTGCGCCGGGCTGCTTCACAGCAGCGGCGCGGTCGGTTCAGGAGGTGCGGCGAGCAGGCGCCTCAGTCGGCCTGCTTGCGCAGGAACGCCGGGATTTCCATTTCCTCCATGCCGCTTTGCATCAGCGCGCTGACGTGCGCCGACGGCGCGCTGCTGCCGCGCGGGTTGCGCCAGATGGCCGGGATCTGGCTGGGCTCGATCCCGGGGCCGATGGCCTGCGGCGCGCCGATCGGCGCCGCATCGGTTCCGGTGCGCAGCACGGTCAGCTGCGGCTGTGCCTTGACCGCGGCGCGCGTCTTCGACAGTCCGGTGGCGAGCACGGTCACGCGCAGCGCGTCACCCATGGCCGGATCGTTCACGGTGCCGAAGATGATGTGCGCATCGGGCGCAGCGTAAGCGCGGATCGCATTCATCGCCTCGCGGGTCTCGGACAGCTTCAGCGAGTCGTCGGCGGTGATGTTGACCAGCACGCCCTTGGCCCCCGACAGGTCGACGCCGTCGAGCAGCGGGCAGACCACGGCCTGCTCGGCCGCCAGTCGCGCGCGGTCGGCGCCGCTGGCCACCGCGGTGCCCATCATCGCCTTGCCCGGCTCGCCCATGACCGTCTTCACGTCCTCGAAGTCGGCGTTGATCAGCCCGGGGACGTTGATGATCTCGGCGATTCCGCCGGTGGCGTTCTTCAGCACGTCGTTGGCCTTGGCGAACGCTTCCTTCTGCGAAATGTCGTCGCCGTAAACCTCGAGCAGCTTCTCGTTGAGCACCACGATCAGCGAATCGACGTTCTTCTCCAGTTCGTCGAGTCCCTGGTCGGCGTGCGCCTGACGCTTGGTGCCCTCGAACTCGAACGGCTTGGTCACCACGGCCACCGTCAGCACGCCCATTTCGCGCGCGATGCGCGCGACCACCGGTGCGGCTCCGGTGCCGGTGCCGCCACCCATGCCGGCGGTGATGAACAGCATGTGCGCGCCGGCCAGCATGTCGCGGATCTGCGCCTGCGCCTGCTCGGCCGCGTCGCGCCCGACCTGCGGCTTGCCGCCCGCGCCCAGCCCGGTGCGACCGAGCTGAACGAAGCGCGTCGAAGTCGAGCGCTGCAGCGCCTGCGCGTCGGTGTTGGCGCAGATGAACTCGACGCCCTTGACCCCGCTGGCGATCATGTGCTCGACGGCGTTGCCGCCGCCGCCGCCAACACCGATCACCTTGATGTTGGTCCCGCTGTTGAAGCCGCTGTCGGCATCCTCGATCATTTCAAAAGCCATCTTCCACCTCCGTCGTCAGTATCCGGGGCTCTCGCCCCACCATGATCCGCCCGCGACCTGCCGAGACCGCGGGTCCTCGAAAATCGTTCAGAAATTGCCCGCGAACCAGTCGCGCACCCGTGCCAGCAGCGTTCCGGCGCCGCCTGCCTTCTGCGCGATGCGCGCGCCGCGCTGACGCTGCGTCTGCGCCTCCACGAGCAGCCCCATCGCCGTGGCGTTGCGCGGGCTGCGCACCATGTCGGCCAGCGGACCGCTGTACTGCGGCAGCCCCAGACGCACCGGCTTGAGAAAGATGTCCTCGCCGAGCTCGAGCATGCCGGGCATGCGCGCTGCGCCTCCGGTCAGCACCACGCCCGACGACAGCACCTCTTCGTAGCCCGAATCGCGCACCACCTGCTGCACCAGCGAGAAGATCTCCTCGACACGCGGCTCGATGACCCCGGCCAGCGCCTGGCGCGACAGCATCCGCGGGCCGCGGTCGCCCAGGCCCGGGACCTCGAGCTGTTCGTCGACACCGGCCAGCAGCTGCTTGGCCACGCCGTGCTCGATCTTGATGTCCTCGGCGTCCTTGGTCGGCGTGCGCAGCGCCATCGCGATGTCGCTGGTGATCAGTTCGCCGGCGATCGGGATGATCGCCGTGTGACGGATCGAGCCGCCGGTGTAGATCGCCACGTCGGTCACTCCTGCGCCGACGTCGACCAGCACCACGCCGAGCTCCTTTTCGTCTTCGGTCAGCACCGCGTGGCTGGAGGCCAGCGGATGCAGCACCACGGAGTCGACTTCCAGGCCGCAGCGGCGCACGCACTTGATCACGTTCTCGGCAGCGGTCTGCGCGCCGGTGACGATGTGCACCTTGGTCTCGAGCCGGATCCCGCTCATGCCGACCGGCTGCTTGACTTCCTGGCCGTCGATGATGAATTCCTGCGGTTCGACCAGCAGCAGCCGCTGGTCGGTCGGGATGTTCACCGCCTTGGCGGTCTCGATGACGCGCAGCACGTCGTTCTGCGACACCTCGCGGTCCTTGATCGCCACCATGCCCTCGGAGTTCTGGCCGCGGATGTGGCTGCCGGTGATTCCGGTGATGACGTGGCTGATGCGGCAGTCGGCCATCAGTTCGGCCTCCTTCAGCGCGGCCTGGATCGACTGCACCGTGGCCTCGATGTCGACCACCACGCCGCGGCGCATGCCCGCCGTGTTGGCCTGCCCCATGCCGACGACCTTCAGCGTCGCCGCCGGGTTGTCCGCCTGCGGCAGGATTTCGGCGACCATCGCCAGCACCTTCGAGGTGCCGATGTCGAGCCCCACCACCAGATCCTTGTAGTCCTTGGCCATTTACCGCGCTCCCGTCGCGCCCGTTGGTTGTTGCCTTTGCCACCGGGGCGCATGCCCCCCCTTGTGCATTGCGCCGTGCACGGCCGTCGCGTCGTCGCCCTGCAGCCGCACCGCGAAGCCGTTCGCATAGCGCAGATCGGCGCTGGCGATCGACCGCCCGTAGCGTTGCTGCACGGCCGCCTCCAGCGCGATGAAACGCTCGAGGCGCGCCGTGAACGCTGCCGGATCGGCGTTGCTGCCGAGGTCCAGCAGCGGTCCGCCATCGACCTGCGCGCGCCAGTTGCCCTCGGTTCCCAGCTCGACCGCCGCGACCCGCCAGTGCAGCGGCGCCAGCGCGGCGTCGACCTGCTGCAGCATCGCCAGCACCTGCGCGCTGCTTCCGGGCGGGCCTTCGAGCCGGGGCAGCCAGGTGCCCTGGACCTCGCCGAGGTTGGCGTCGAACACGGCGCCTTCGCGGTTGACCAGCTGCGCCCCGGCACCGCTGCCCCAGATCGCCGCCGGCCGCTGCGCCCGCAAGGTGACCAGCAGCGACAGCGGCCACACCCGCTGCACCACCGCAGCGCGCACCCAGGGCACGCGCGCGAAAGCCTGCTGCGCCCGGCTCAGGTCGACCGTGAACCAGTTGCCGCGCAGTTCCGGAAGCGCCTGGCTGCGCAGCGCGCTGGCGCTGATGTGCTGCAGCGTGCCCTGCACCCGGACTTCGCGGATCGCCCACACCGGGCGATGGATCAACCAGTCGCCGGCAACCAGCAGCGCACCGGCGGCGAACAGCCACAGCAACGCCCGGCTGGTGAAATCCATCAGCCGGACGTCGAGCGGAATGTCGCGACGCGTCACCGCGCGCCCCCGTCAAGCCGCGCGTCGGCCAGCACCTGCAGGCACAGCTGTTCGTAATCCAGGCCGGCCGCGCGTGCGGCCATCGGCACCAGCGAATGCCCGGTCATGCCGGGGCTGGTGTTCATTTCCAGCAGCAGCGGCTGGCGATCGGATGCGCGGATCATGATGTCGGCGCGACCCCAGCCCCGGCACCCCAGCGCGCGGTAGCTGGCCAGCGCCAGGGCCTGGATCGCGCGCTCCTCGGCCTCGGGCAGTCCGCTCGGACACAGGTAGCGCGTCTCGTCGCTGTAGTACTTGTGCTCGAAGTCGTAGTTGCCGCCGGGGGCCTGGATGCGGATCAGCGGCAACGCGCGCGCGGCGGCTGCCTCGCCGAGCAGCGCGCAGGTCACCTCCTCGCCGACGATGAACGCCTCGGCGAGCACCGCGGCGTCGAAGCGCGCGGCCTCGGCGAACGCCGCCGGAACCTGGGCGCGTTCGTCGGCGCGCGCCAGGCCCAGCGTCGAGCCCTCGTGCACGGCCTTGAAGATCATCGGCAGCCCGATCGCGTCGGCCGCATCCAGCGCCGCAGCCACGTCGCCGACGAGTCGCCATGGCGGCGTCGGCAGCCCGTCGCACTGCCACAGCCGCTTGGTCATGTGCTTGTCCAGCGCCAGCGCCGACGCCAGCACGCCGGGGCCGGTGTACGGAATGCCGAGCAGTTCGAGCACGCCCTGCACCGTTCCGTCCTCGCCGCCGCGGCCGTGCAGCGCGATGAACGCGCGCTGCACGCCCAGCGCAGCCAGTTCGCCCAGCGGCTGCCGTGCGGGATCGAAGCCGATCGCGTCGACGCCGCGCGCGCGCAGCGCGCCGAGCACGCCGGCGCCCGACATCAGCGAGACCTCGCGCTCGCTCGATCCGCCACCGAACAGCACCGCCACGCGCCCCAGCGCGGCGACGTCGAAGTCATTGCCTGGTTGCGCGCTCATCGTTGTTCTCCGGCCAGTTCGACGACGCGCTGCGCCACCGCGCCGATCGAGCCGGCACCCATGCACAGCACCACATCGCCGTCGCGCGCGACATCGAGCACCGCGCGCGGCATCGCGCCGACGTCCTCGACGAACACCGGCTCGGTCTTGCCGGCCACGCGCAGCGCGCGCGCCAGGCTGCGTGCGTCGGCAGCGACGATCGGCGGCTCGCCCGCGGCGTAGACCTCGGCCAGCAGCAGCGCGTCGGCGCTGCCGAGCACGGCGACGAAATCCTCGAACAGATCGCGGGTGCGGGTGTAGCGATGCGGCTGAAACGCCAGCACGATGCGCCGTCCGGGGTACGCGCCGCGCGCGGCCTGCAGCGTGGCCGCCATCTCGACCGGATGATGGCCGTAGTCATCGATCAGCGTAAAGCTGCCTCCGCCGGCCGCGGCGACGTCGCCGTAGCGCTGGAAGCGCCGACCCACGCCCTGGAATTCGGCCAGCGCCTTGGCCACTGCTGCGTCGTCGACACCGAGCTCGGCGGCGACCGCGATCGCCGCCAGCGCGTTGCGCACGTTGTGCAGGCCGGGAAGGTTCAAGGTCACGTCCAGGTCGGGCAGCACCACGCCGTTGCGGCGCTGCACGCGGAAATGCATCCGGGTACCGTCGGCGCGGATGTCGAGCGCGCGCACCTGCGCGTCGTCGCCGAGGCCGTACGGCGTGATCGGCTTGGACACCAGCGGCATGATCGCGCGCACCCCGGGGTCGTCGATGCACAGGATCGCTGCGCCGTAGAACGGAAGCCGGCCGACGAACTCGACGAACGACTGGCGCAGACGCGCGATGTCGTGGCCGTAGGTGTCCATGTGGTCGGCGTCGATATTGGTCACCACCGCCATCACCGGGAGCAGGTTCAGGAACGACGCGTCGGATTCGTCGGCCTCGACCACGATGTACTCGCCCTGGCCGAGCTTGGCGTGGCTGCCGGCGCGGTTCAGCCGCCCGCCGATGACGAAGGTCGGGTCGAGTCCGCCTTCCGCGAGCACGCTGGCCACCAGACTGGTGGTCGTGGTCTTGCCGTGGGTGCCGGCGATCGCGATGCCGCGCTTGAGCCGCATCAGCTCGGCCAGCATCACCGCACGCGGCACCACCGGCACGTGGCGCGCGCGTGCCTCGCGCACCTCGGGGTTGTCGGCGCCGACCGCGGTCGAAACCACGACCGCATCGGCCGCGCGCACGTTGGCCGCGTCGTGGCCGATCGCCACCTGCGCGCCGGCCGCGCGCAGCCGGCGCACCGCAGCGCCGTCGCTCAGGTCGGAGCCGCTGATCGCGTAGCCGAGGTTGAGCAGAACCTCGGCGATTCCGCTCATTCCGGCACCGCCGATTCCGACGAAATGGATATGGTGGATCGCATGTTTCATGTGCGGGTCTCCAGGGCCTCGCAGACCGCGACGATGCGCTGCACCGCGTCGCGTCGCGCCTGCCGCTGCGCGCGCCGCGCCATGTCGCGCAGCGCGGCGCGCGTGAGGCCGCGCAGCAGCGCGGCCAGGGCCTCGGCATCGAGTGCACGCTGCTGCACCAGCAGCGCGGCTTCGGCGTCGGCCAGGAAGCGGGCGTTCGCGGTCTGGTGATCGTCGACCGCGAACGGAAAGGGAACGAACAGCGCGGCGACACCGACGCAGGCGACTTCGCTGACCGTCGAAGCGCCGGCGCGGCAGATGACCAGGTCGGCGTCGGCGTACGCCGCTGCCATGTCGTCGATGAATTCGCGGCAATCGGCTTGCACGCCCAGTGCGGCGTAGCGCGCACGCAGCGCTTCGAGATGGCCGCGGCCGCTCTGGTGCACGACCAGCGGGCGCAGCGCCGGCTCGAGCAGCGCCAGCGCCTGCGGCACGCGTTCGTTCAGCGCCTGCGCGCCGAGGCTGCCGCCGACCACCAGCACGCGCAGCGGCCCGCTGCGCGCGTCGTAGCGCACGGCAGGCGCCGGCAACGCACGGATCGCCTCGCGAACCGGATTGCCGACCCACTGCGCGCCAGGCAGCGCGTTCGGGAACGCGCACAGCACCGCGTCGGCCAGCCTGGCGAGCAAACGGTTGCTCAGGCCCGCGACCGCGTTCTGCTCGTGCAGCACCAGACGAGCGCCGACCAGGTCGCTCATCAGCCCGCCCGGAACCGTGATGTAGCCGCCCATGCCGATGACCACCCCGGGACGGACCCGGCGCAGCGCGCGAAACGCCTGCCAGAACGCGCGCAGCAGCCGCAGCGGCAGCAGCAGCTTGGGCAGCGGGCCCTTGCCGCGCACGCCGCCGAAGCGCACCCAAAGCATCGGAAACCCTTGCGGCGGAACCAGCCGCGATTCCATGCTGCCGGGCGCGCCCATCCAGTGCACGTCCCAGCCGGCCGCGCGCAGCCCTTCGCCGACCGCCAGTCCGGGGAAGATGTGCCCGCCGGTTCCTCCGGCCATGATCACTGCGGTGCGCCGCGTCATGCGTGCCCCCCGCGCATCAAAACCCGGTTCTCGTAGTCGACGCGCAGCAGCAGCGCCAGCGCGAGCAGCGAAATCAGGGTCGCGGAGCCGCCATAGCTCAGCAGCGGAAGCGTCAGCCCCTTGGTCGGCAGCAAGCCGAGGTTGACGCCGATGTTGATGAACGCCTGGCCGCCGATCAGGACCCCGACACCTTGCGCGACCAGGGCCGAGAACATGCGATCGGCAGCAAGCGCCTGGCGTCCGATCTCGAACGCGCGGCGCGTGATCCAGGCGAACGCGATGATGACCGCGAGCACGCCGACGAAGCCAAGCTCCTCGCCGATGATCGCCAGCAGGAAGTCGGTCTGCGGCTCGGGCAGGTAATGCAGCTTTTCGACGCTGCCTCCGAGGCCGACGCCGAACCAGTGGCCGCGTCCCATCGCGATCAACGCGTGCGCGAGCTGGTAAGCGCTGCCTTGCGCGTTCTTGTCGCTCCACGGGTTCAGGTAAGCGAAGATGCGGTCGCGCCTCCAGGGTGATAGCACGATCATCAGGACGAACGATCCGATCATGACCACCGACAACGCGCTGAACATCTTCCCGTTGACTCCTCCGAGGAACAGGATGACCATCGCCACCGACGCGATGACGAGAAACGCGCCCATGTCGGGTTCGGCCAGCAGCAGCAGACCGATGAAGCCCAGCGCGACGGCCATCGGCAGGAACGCCTTGGCGAAGCTCTGCTTGACGTCCTGCTTGCGCACCATGAAGTTGGCCGCGTACAGAATGGTCGTGAGCTTGACCAGCTCGGACGGCTGGAAGGTGAACAGCCCGGCCGGGATCCAGCGCCGCGAGCCATTGACGCCGCGGCCGATGAACGGCACCAGCACGACGACCAGCGTGGCCAGCGATGCGACGAACAGCCACGGCGCCCACTGCTGCCAGAAACTCATCGGCATCTGGAACACGACCCATCCCAGCATCACGCCCAGGGTCATCGCGGCCAGATCGCGCCAGAAGAAATGGAACTGGCTCCAGTGCGCGAAATGCGGGTCGTCGGGAATCGCCACGGTGGCCGAATAGACCATCACCAGGCCGAAAGCCAGCAGCAGAACGATCACCCACACCAGCGCCTGGTCGTACTCGAGCATGCGCGACGCGGCCGGGCCGACGTAGCCGATGCGCACCGGCATCGGTTCGGGCCGCTCGCCGCGGCGCCAGGGCAGCGACAGCTTCATGCCACGCCCTCCATCTGCACGCCGCGCTGCGCCGCGACCTCGTGCAACGCGGCAACGAAGACATCGGCGCGCTGCTTGTAGTCGCGGAACATGTCCAGGCTGGCGCACGCCGGCGACATCAGCACCACGTCGCCGCTGCGCGCGAGGTCGGCGGCTCGCTGCACCGCGTGCTCCAGCGAGACGCAGCGCTCGTGCGCGCACACGCCGTCGAGCGCCTCCTGCAATTCCGGCGCGTCGCGCCCGATCAGCAGCGCGCAACGCACGCGCCCGCGCGCAGCGGCGGCCAGCGGCGCGAAATCCTGCCCCTTGCCGTCGCCGCCGGCGATCAGCACCACGTCGCGATCGATTCCCTGCAACGCGGCCACCGTGGCGCCGACGTTGGTGCCCTTGCTGTCCTCGATCCACTCGACGCCGTCGAGCACGCCGAGCGACTGCATGCGGTGCGGCTCGCCGCGCCAGTCGCGCAGCGCGTGCAGCATCGGCGCCAGCGCCGCGCCGGCGCTGCCGGCCAGGGCCAGCGCGGCCAGCGCATTGGCCCAGTTGTGGCGGCCGTGAATGCGCAGCGCATCGGCCGGCATCAGCGGCTGCAGCCGCGGCGGCTCGGACGGCGCCGGCGGCGCGCCGCGGCGCGGCCTGGCCG
>JAJZEB010000175.1 GCA_021805805.1 Pseudomonadota bacterium
CTGCGGCCGCGGCCGCAGCGGTGGCCATGCCGGCGGCGGCGAAGATCCTGGCCGAGAAGGGCGTGCCGGCGGCCGACGTCGCCGGCTCCGGCCGTGGCGGCCGCGTGACCAAGGCCGATGCGCTGGCCGCGACCGCCAAGCCGGCCGCGGCCGCGGCGGCGACCGCGGCCGCAGTGGCCGCTCCGCAGGTGCTGCCGCAGGTCGACGCCGGCGTCGACCTGTCGGCCTACGCCGAGCGTCCCGAGCAGCGCGTGCCGATGAGCCGGCTGCGCGCGCGCATCGCCCAGCGCCTGGTGCAGTCGCAGTCCGAGAACGCGATCCTGACGACCTTCAACGAGGTCAACATGAAGCCGGTGATGGACTTGCGCAACCTGCACAAGGACCGCTTCGAGAAGGAGCACGGCGTCAAGCTCGGCTTCATGAGCTTCTTCGTCAAGGCCGCGGTGCACGCGCTGCGCAAGTACCCGATCATCAACGCCTCGGTCGACGGCAACGACATCGTCTACCACGGCTACTTCGACATCGGAATCGCGGTCGGCAGCCCGCGCGGCCTGGTGGTGCCGATCCTGCGCAACGCCGACCAACTCAGCTTCGCCGAAATCGAGAAGCAGATCGCCGACTTCGGCGCCCGTGCGCGCGACGGCAAGCTGCAGATCGAGGACCTGACCGGCGGTACCTTCTCGATCAGCAACGGCGGCACCTTCGGCTCGATGCTGTCGACCCCGATCATCAACCCGCCGCAGTCGGCGATCCTGGGCGTGCACGCGACCAAGGACCGCGCCGTGGTCGAGAACGGCCAGATCGTGATCCGCCCGATCAACTACCTGGCGATGAGTTACGACCACCGCATCATCGACGGCCGCGAAGCGGTGCTCGGGTTGGTCGCGATGAAGGAAGCGCTGGAGGATCCGGCGCGCCTGCTGCTGAACCTGTGAGGAGCGAATGATGAGCAAGGCATTCGATCTCGTCGTCATCGGCGCCGGCCCCGGCGGCTACATCGCGGCCATCCGCGCCGCGCAACTGGGCTTGAGCGTGGCCTGCGTCGACGCGTGGGCAGGAGCCAAGGGCGGCCCGGCTCCGGGCGGCACCTGCACCAACGTCGGCTGCATCCCGAGCAAGGCGCTTTTGCAGTCCAGCGAGCACTTCGAGCACGCCGGCCACGGCTTCGCCGAGCACGGCATTGCCGTGTCGGGCCTGAGCATCGACGTGGCGCGGATGATCGCACGCAAGGACCAGGTCGTGCGGCAGAACAACGAAGGCATCCTGTACCTGTTCAAGAAGAACAAGGTGACCTTCTTCCACGGCCGCGCCGCGTTCGCAGCGCGCAGCGACAACGGTTTCGAGCTGACCGTCAGCGGCCAGGCCGAGGAGCGACTGCAGGCGCGCCACGTCATCGTCGCCACCGGCTCGAACCCGCGTGCGCTGCCCGGGGTGCCGTTCGACGAGAAGCAGGTGCTGTCGAACACCGGAGCGCTGGCCATCGACGCCGTGCCCAAGCGCCTGGGCGTCATCGGCGCCGGGGTCATCGGCCTGGAGATGGGGTCGGTCTGGCGCCGCCTGGGGGCGCAGGTCACGGTGCTCGAGGCACTGCCCGATTTCCTCGGTGCGGCCGATGGCCAGGTCGCCAAGGAAGCGCTGAAGCAGTTCACCAAGCAGGGCCTGGACATCCGCCTGGGGGTGAAGATCGAATCGGTCGAGCCGGGCAAGAAGGGTGTGGCGCTGCGCTACACCGACGCCAAGGGCGAGGCGCAGACGCTCGACGTCGACCGCCTGATCGTGTCGATCGGCCGGGTGCCGAACACCGACGGCCTGAACGCCGAAGCGATCGGCCTGCAGCTCGACGCGCGCGGCTTCATCCAGGTCGACGACGATTGCCGCACCTCGGTGCCGGGCGTGTGGGCGGTCGGCGACGTGGTGCGCGGTCCGATGCTGGCGCACAAGGCCGAGGAGGAAGGCGTCGCGGTGGCCGAGCGCATCTGCGGCCAGAAGCCTCATGTGGACTTCAACACCGTGCCGTGGGTCATCTACACCAGCCCCGAGATCGCCTGGGTCGGTGCCACCGAGCAGGCGCTGAAGGCGCAGGGGCGCGCGTACAAGGCCGGCAGCTTTCCGTTCATGGCCAACGGCCGCGCGCGTGCGATGGGCGACACCACCGGCTTCGTCAAGGTGCTGGCCGACGCGGCCAGCGACGAAATCCTCGGTGTGCACATCATCGGCCCGCTGGCATCGGAATTGATTGCCGAGGCCGCGGTGGCGATGGAGTTCAAGGCCGCGGCCGAAGACATCGCGCGCATCTGCCACGCGCACCCGACGCTGTCGGAGTCGCTGAAGGAGGCGGCGCTGGGCACCGACGGGCGCAGCCTGAACTTCTGACCATCCGGCAATCCTGGCAGCGCATGGACGTCACAAGCTACGCGCTGCAGGCGCTGGACGAGCGCGGTTTCGCACCCGACGCGGCGCAGGCCGCCGCGTTGCAGCGGCTGCAGCATGCCTACGACTCGTGGGTGGCATACAAGTCGCGGCGCTCGACAGCGGTGCGCAGGCTGCTGGTGCATCCCGACCTGCCGCGCGGCGTGTACATGTGGGGAGGCGTGGGCCGCGGCAAGAGCATGCTGATGGACGCCTTCTACGTCAGCGTTCCGGTGGTGCGCAAGACGCGGCTGCATTTCCACGAGTTCATGCGCGAGGTGCACCGCGAGCTCGCTGCGTTGCAGGGCATCCAGGATCCGTTGCGTGAACTGGCGCGGCGCATCGCGCGGCGCTTCCGGCTGATCTGCTTCGACGAATTCCACATCGCCGACGTGACCGACGCGATGATCCTCGACCGCGTCCTCGAGGGCCTGTTCGACGAAGGCGTGGTGTTGATGGCGACGAGCAATTTCCACCCCGACGCGCTGTACCCGGACGGCTTGCACCGCGACCGCATCCTGCCGGCGATCGAGCGCATCAAGCAGAACATGGACGTGCTGCGGGTCGACGCTGGAACCGACTACCGCTTGCAGGCGCTGCGCGGCATGACGCTGTATTACGTGCCGCTGGGCGACGTGGCCGGGCAGGCCATGGAGCAGGCGTTCGAGCGACTGGCCGAAGCGGCCGACGATGATCCGACGCTGCACATCGAGCAGCGCGAGGTCGTCGCGCTGCGCCGAGGCGGAGGTGTCGTCTGGTTCGACTTCCAGACCTTGTGCAATACGCCGCGGTCGCAGAACGACTATCTGGAGATCGCAGCGTGTTTCCACACCGTGCTGCTGTCGGACGTGCCGCGGATGACCCCGGAGCTGGCGAGCGCTGCGCGGCGCTTCACTCTGCTCGTCGACGTGCTGTACGACCGCAACATCAAGCTGGTGATGTCGGCCGAAGTCGAGCCCGAGCAGCTGTACGCATCGGGACCGCTGGCGCACGAGTTCGTACGTACGGTCTCGCGGCTGCTCGAGATGCAGACTGCGGCGTATCTGGAGCGCGAGCGCCGCGAAGTCCACACGGAGCTGACCTGATGCGTGCCCGCGCGCGTTGCCTGCTCGCCGTGCTGATGCTGGTCCTGCCGCTGTGGCCATGGCCGGCGGCGCGGGCCGACAGCCTGGCTGCGGTGCGCCAGGCGCAGCAGGCCGCCGATGCGGCGCATCGACGCGCAAGCGCAGCTTGCGCGCAGCGATTTTTCGTCAACGACTGCCTTCGCCACGCCGACACCCGCTGGCGCCGCGCGCAAGCGGCGCTGCGGCTGCGGCAGGTCAAGCTGCAGCGCGCACAGCGCGCGGCCGCGGCGCAGGCCGAGCGCGCGCGCGTGGCCGCGCGCGTGCGGCAAC
>JAJZEB010000176.1 GCA_021805805.1 Pseudomonadota bacterium
CCGGCCGGGTTGTTGAACGAGAACAGCCGCGGCTCGAGCTCGGGCAGCGCGGTGGCGCAGATCGGGCAGGCGAAGCGGCTGTTGAAGCTCTGCTGCGCGCCGCTGTCCAGGTCCAGCGCCAGCGCCCGGCCGTCGCTCAGCCGCAGCGCCGCCTCCAGGCTCTCGGCCAGGCGCTGGCGCAGGTCGCCGCCGGTGCGCACGCGGTCGACGACGACCTCGACGTCGTGGCGCGCGCCGTCGTCGAGCGGCGGCAGCGCCTCGGCGTCGTGGATGTGGCCGTCGACGCGAAAGCGCACGTAGCCCTGCGCGCGCAGCCCGGCGAGCAACTCGGCGTGCCCGCCCTTGCGACCGTCGACCACCGGCGCCAGCAGCGCCAGGCGCTGCCCCGGCGGGCGCGCCAGCAGCGCGTCGACCATCTGCGACACGGTCTGCGACTGCAGCGCCTGCTGCGGATGCTGCGGACAGTGCGGCACCCCGGCACGCGCCCACAGCAGCCGCACGTAGTCGTAGATCTCGGTCACCGTGCCGACGGTCGAGCGCGGGTTGTGGCTGGCCGATTTCTGCTCGATCGAGATCGCCGGCGCCAGTCCCTCGATGACGTCGACGTCGGGCTTGTCCATGCGTTGCAGGAACTGGCGCGCGTAGGCCGACAGGCTTTCGACATAGCGTCGCTGGCCTTCGGCGTACAGGGTGTCGAAGGCCAGCGAACTCTTGCCCGAACCCGACAGTCCGGTCAGCACCACGAGGGCGTTGCGCGGGATGTCGAGCGACACGTTCTTCAGGTTGTGGGTGCGCGCACCGCGCACCCGGATGCAGGCGTGCGGCGCGTCGGCGGCGGTTCGGCGTGGGCGATCGTTCATGGAGGCAGGGCTGGCCAACACGCAACTATATCGGTATGCCGGCCAGCGGGGGCGGCGCAGCGTACCTCCAGGGATAATGCAACACCCTGTAAGTTGCCGGATTTTTGACTCCGATCCACCTAGGATGTCGGCCGATACGGCAGAATCTGGCCTTCATTCTCCAGGATACCGATGTCCACGACAGCACCGAGCAGCCCCTCGAAATCGTCCTCCGCCCCCGCCATGACTGCGCTGGAGCGCCGCGCCAGCATGAGTCTGGCGTCGATCTACGGTCTGCGCATGCTGGGCCTGTTCCTGATCCTGCCGGTGTTCGCGGTCTACGCCGAACACCTGCCGCTGGGGCACAACAAGACCCTGGTCGGCCTGGCGATGGGCATCTACGGCCTGACGCAGGCGCTGCTGCAGATCCCGCTGGGCGCGGCCAGCGATCGCTTCGGCCGCAAGCCGGTGATGATGGCCGGGCTGGCGGTGTTCGCGCTCGGCTCCTTCGTCGCCGGCGCCAGCGCCAACCTGTACCTGATCATCGGCGGGCGCGCGCTGCAGGGCGCCGGGGCGATTTCGGCGGCGATCTCGGCGATGGTCGCCGACGCCACCCGCGAAGAGAACCGGACCAAGGCCATGGCGATGGTCGGCATGACCATCGGCCTGGCCTTCGTGCTGTCGCTGGTCGCCGGGCCCGCGCTGTACGACGCCATCAGCGTGCCGGGCATGTTCATCCTCACCGGGGTGCTGGCGCTGGCCGCGATCGCGGTCATCCGCTGGGTCGTGCCCGAGGTGCCGATGGTGACCCATTCCGAGGAGCTCGAGGGCCATTGGGCGACCGCGGTGTTCACCGCGCCGCTGCTGAAGCTGGACTTCTCGATTTTCGCGGTCAACTTCCTGCAGCTCAGCATGTTCGTCGTGGTTCCAGTCGCGCTGGTCAAGTACGCCGGAATCCCGCTTTTGCACCACTGGATGATCTACCTCCCGGTGTCGGTGCTGTCGTTCATCCTGGCGATCCCTGGAATCATCTGGGCCGAGAAGCACGGGCACATGAAGACCGTGTTCGTCGGCGCGGTCGCGTTGCTGCTGCTGACCATGCTCGGCTTCGCCGCCGGCTACCGCGACGTGTACATGCTGATCGGAGCGCTGTTCCTGTTCTTCGTCGCCTTCAACCTGATGGAGGCCCTGCTGCCGTCGCTGGTGTCGCGCACCGCGCCGCCAAGCCGCAAGGGCCTGGCGCTGGGCATCTACACCACCGGGCAGTCGCTGGGGCTGTTCGCCGGCGGTGCCGTCGGCGGCCTGCTGGCGCAGCACGGCGGCCCGCGCGCGGTGTTCCTGGCCGCAGCGACGATCGCCGCGCTGTGGCTGCTGGTGGCGCTGACCATCAAGCCGCCGCCCAAGCGCAACAAGGCGGCAGCCGGCTGACGCCGGCGCGGGTTTCCGTGCCTTGCGCGCACGCGCTATCCTTGTGCGATTGCGCGCCGCGCGGCGCGGCCCCCTATTCCGGAACGAACCATGGCCTCCGTCAACAAAGTGATCCTGATCGGCAATCTCGGCCGCGACCCCGAAGTCCGTTACGCGCCTTCGGGCGCCGCGGTGTGCAACGTCTCGCTGGCGACGACTCGGCAATGGAAGGACAAGTCCGGCGAGCGACGCGAGGAAACCGAGTGGCACCGGGTCGTGTTCTACGACCGCCTGGCTGAAATTGCCGGCGAATACCTGAAGAAGGGTCGGCCGGTCTACGTCGAGGGTCGGCTGAAATACGGCAAGTACACCGACAAGGACGGCAACGAGCGTTACACCACCGACATCATCGCCACCGAGATGCAACTGCTCGGCGGACGCGAGGGCGGCGGTGGCGGCGCCAGCAGCGATGACGATGGCGGTGGCTACAGCCGGCCTCGCGAGGCTTCGCGCCCGGCGCCGAGCAGCCGCCCCAGCGCGCCGTCGAAGCCGGCAGCCGGCAGCTTCGACGACATGGACGACGATATTCCGTTCTAGACGGCCTCGGCCCGGAGTGTTGCAACCGGTGCGCAATCCCGCAGGTCCGCGGGCTCGTCGGCTCGACGTGGCGCACCGGAGATCAAGTCACCCGGAACGACGACATCATGCAGCTGTCTTCGTGCTCCAGGATGTGGCAGTGGTACGGGTAGTCTCCGCTGTAGCCAGGGGGGAAGAACACCAGCAGCTCGAGCAGGGTGTCGGACGGGATCAGCACCGTATCCTGGCGCGCGACGGCGTCGAGCGGATCGGGCGCGGCGGCGCGGAAGCGCCCGCCTTCGAGCTGCCAGCGGCGCGTGACGACGAAATTGACCAGATGCACGTGGAACGGATGCATGTCCGGCAGGTCGTCGGGGTCGTGCACCAGCGGCTGCGTGTTGCCGATGTTGGCCACGTACCAGCGCTCGTAGGTCCCGGCGCGGGCCTGGATGGTCGGCACGTGCGCCGCCGGATAGTGCCCCGAACGGGCCACGTCGGGCGAGTCCGCGCGCGCGAAGAATGTGCCGCGACTGACCGTGTAGCCGAACGCTCCGCGCCCGGGGCGACCGGGGCGGGGATCGGCGCTGGCGGCGAGATCGACGTCGAACGGCAGCCGCCATTGCGGCCCGTCGCCACCGCCTTTCGACAGCTCGAAGATCTGCACGTCGGTCCACTCGGCGCCGTCGGGCGGCGCCGGAAGCTTGCCGTCGTCGTCGTCTGGAGCCGTATTGCTGAGCAGTAGGACCAGGCGATTGGGGCCGAACGGCACCCCCGGGCGGGCGATCAGTCGACGACCGTTCCATCTGAAATCATCGTCGTCGGCAGCTGTGGCGAGCACGTGCTCGAACATCGGCGGCCGCAACGGCGCGGCCGCCGTGCGCTCGATGTCGGCGACCACCGCGCGCGTGTCCGCAAGCAAGCGGTACATCGCCGCATCGTCGCCGGTGAA
>JAJZEB010000177.1 GCA_021805805.1 Pseudomonadota bacterium
GGCGACCGCCGCGGTCGCCGCGCGCGGTGCGGGTTGCAGCGCGTCGACCCAATAGCGCTGACGCTCGAAGGCATAGCCGGGCAGCGGCACGCGGCGGCGCTGCGTGGCCGGGCTGGCGGCGTGCAGTTCGAGCTCGACGCCGGCGCACCACAACGCGCCGTGCGCCAGGCGCCAGGCCGCGGTTTCGCGCTCGGGCGCGTCGGCTCCGCTGGCGACGATCGACAGCGCCGCGGCGGCGCGCTGCCTGCGCACCAGCGCGCCGAGTTGCGCGCGCGGCCCCATTTCGATGAACGCGGCGTCGGCATGGCGTTGCAGCGCGGTGCGCACCGCGGGGCCGAAGCGCACCGGCTCCCGCAGTTGCGAGACCCAGTAGCCCGGGTCGCGTGCGCGGTCCGGGTCGAGCCAGTCGCCGCTGCAGGTCGACACCACCGGGATGGTCGGTGCGCGCAGGTCGACGCTGGCCAGTTCGGCGGCGAACGCGGCCAGCGCACCGTCCATCGCCGGGGAATGGAACGCGTGCGACGTCTTCAGCATCCGCGCCGGGACGCCGGCGCGCTCCAGTTCCGCGGCCCACGCCTCGATCGCCGCGGTGTCGCCGGCGACCACGGACGACCGCGGGCCATTGTCGGCGGCCAGCGACAGTCCGGCGGGCAGCGCCAGCTGCGCCGCATCCTGCGCCACCGCCAGCATGCTGCCCGGCGGCTGCGCCTGCATCAGCGCACCGCGGCGCGCGACCAGGCGAGCCGCGTCGGCCAGCGTGACGACGCCGGCGAGCACCGCGCAGACGTACTCGCCGACGCTGTGGCCGATCAGCGCGGCCGGCTGCAGGCCACGCGCCTGCCAGCTGCGCGCGTGGGCGTATTCGATGCAGAACAGCGCCGGCTGGGTCAACGCGGTGGCGTCGAGCGCGTCCTCGCCAGCGAACAGGCGCTCGCGCAACGCCACGTCCATATGCGGCGCGCAGGCGTCGAGCGCGGCGTCGAAGGCGTCGTGGAACGCCGCGTCGCTGCGGTACACGCCGCTGCCCATCGCCGCATATTGCGCCCCCTGTCCCGGAAACATCCAGACCAGCGGCGGCGGGCTGGCCGCCACGCTGCGGCCGCTGCGCCAGCGGTGCGCCGGGTCGCGCAGCGCCTCGACCGCGGCGGCCGAGGACGCGGCGCTTACCGCGAGCCGGTGCGCGAATGCGCTGCGCCCGTGCTGCAGGGTGTGCGCGACGTCGGCCAGGTTCAGCTCGGCGTGGCCTTGCAGGTGATCGGCCAGTTCCAGCGCCATGCGTTGCAGCGCGGCGTCGCTGCGTGCCGACAGCAGCAGCAATTGCGCCCCATCGGCCGGTGCCGAGCTCGCCAGCGGAGGCGCCTCCTCGACGATGACGTGGGCGTTGGTGCCGCCGACGCCGAAGCTGCTGACTCCGGCGCGGCGCGGGCGCGCGCTGCGCGGCCACGGCGTCAGGCGGTCGCACACGCGCAGCGGACCGGCGGCGAAGTCGATCGCCGGGTTCGGCGCGGTGAAGTGGATGCTCGCCGGCAGCTGTTCGTGATGCAGCGCCAACGCGGTCTTGATCAGTCCGGCCGCGCCGGCGGCGATGACCAGGTGGCCGACATTGCTCTTCACCGAGCCCAGCAGGCAGCGGCCCGGTTCGAAGCCGGGCGTGGCCAGGACGCGCCGCAGGCCCTCGACCTCGACCGGGTCGCCCATCGGCGTGGCGGTGCCGTGGGCTTCGACATAGTCGATGCTGTCGGGCGCGACTCCGGCGTCGCGCAGCGCCGCGGCGATCACCGCGGCCTGGCCGTCGACGCTCGGCGCGGTGAAGCTGGCCTTGTCGCGGCCGTCGTTGTTGACCGCCACGCCGCGGATCAGCGCCAGCACCTGGTCGCCGTCGGCGAGGGCGTCGCTCAGGCGCTTGAGCAGCACCACCGCGGCGCCGTCGGAGAACACCGTGCCTTGGGCCTGGGCGTCGAAGCTGCGCGTGACGCCGTCGGGCGATAGCATCGCGCCTTCCTGGTACAGGTAGCCGCTGCGCGGCGGACAGGTGATCGAGCTGCCGCCGGCCAGCGCCATGTCGCACTGCCCGGCGCGCAGGCTCAGCACCGCCTGGGCCACCGCGACCAGCGACGTCGAGCACGCCGTGCTGACGCTGATCGCCGGACCGGTGAGGTTCAGGCGGTGCGCGACGTGCAGCGCGACGTAGTCCTTTTCGTTGCCCAGCATGGTCTGGAACTCGCCCAGGCGCTCGACCAGTTCGGGGTGCCGCAGCACATGGCGCAGCAGGTAGGTGGCGCTGTTCATGCCGGCGAACACGCCGACCGGGACCTGTGCGCCGTCGGGCGCGTAGCCGGCGTTCTCCAGGCAGTGCCAGCACAGTTCGAGGAACACGCGCTGCTGCGGGTCCATCAGCTCGGCCTCGCGGCGGCTGAAGCCGAAGAACGCGGCGTCGAACAGCTCGGCGCCGTCGACCACGCCGCGCGCGCGCACGTAGTCCGGATGGCGCACCAGATCCTCGGGCAGCCCGGGGTCGAGCTCGGCGGCGGCGAAGCGGGTGATCGAGTCGACTCCGGCGAGCAGGTTGGCCCAGAAGCGTGCGACGTCATCGGCGCCGGGGAAGCGCCCGGCGACGCCGATGATGGCGATCGGCTCCGTCGCCGATGCGGCCGCGGTGCCCTGCGCCAGGCGCCTGGAATCGGTCGCCGCGCCGTCGCCGTCGCCGTCGAGCTGGCGGGCCAGCGCCTCGGCCGTGGGCTGGCTGAAGAAGGCATTGGTCGCCAGCCGGCGTCCGGTGCGCCGCTGCAGTTCGGCGATGACCTCGAGCACGCGCAGCGAATTGCCGCCGAGGTCGAAGAAATTGTCCAGCCGGCCCACGCCGTGCACGCCCAGCGCGGCCTCGAACGCCTCGCACACGCTCGCCTCCAGCGGCGTGCGCGGCGCCTGGTAGGCCACCACCAGGGTCGGCCGGGTGTTCACCGGCTCGGGCAGGGCATGGCGGTCGAGCTTGCCGTTGGCGTTCAGCGGCAGCGCCGGCAGCCAGACGTAGAACGACGGCCGCATGGCGTCGGTCAGCACGCTGCCGACCTGCGCGCGCAAGGCCTGTTCGTGCCGCTCGCGCCGCGCGGCATCGTCGGCTTCGCCGTCGCTGCCGACGACGTAGGCCACCAGGCTGGGGTCGCTGCGCCCGCCGACGGTGCGGGCGACGACCGCGGCGTGCCGGATTCCGGGTTGCGCGCACAGCACGGCTTCGACCTCGCCGGTCTCGATGCGCTGACCGCGGATCTTCACTTGATGGTCGGCGCGGCCGAGGTAGTCGAGCGCGCCGCCGGCACGCCGTCGCACGCGGTCACCGGTGCTGTACATGCGGCTGCCCGGCTCGCCCCAGGGGTCGGGTACGAAGCGCTGCGCGGTCAGTTCGGGCTGTCCCAGGTAGCCGCGCGCCACGCCGGGGCCGCCGATGTAGAGCTCGCCTTCGACTCCGTCGGGAACTGGCTGGCGCTGCGCGTCGAGCACGTGGCCGAGGTATCCGGGCAGTGGCGCGCCGATCGGCACGATGGCCCCCAGCGCCGCGATCGCGGCATCGGCATCGTCGCCGCGCGGCAGCACGCAGGCGGTGGCGTCGATGCAGGTCTCGGTCGGTCCGTAGACATTGACGATGTCGACCCATGGCAGAGCGGCGCGCAGCTTGCGCGCCAGCGCCGATTTCAGCGCTTCGCCGCCGACCATCACCCGCTTGAGCGCGTGCAGGGTCGGGATCGACTGTTCGGTGAGCCCG
>JAJZEB010000178.1 GCA_021805805.1 Pseudomonadota bacterium
ACTGCCCAGCAACCCTGCGGGACCCCACAAGAGGCCACCAGGTCGACGCCATGCCCGGAACCGCAAAAAATTGCGGCCGCCCTTCCTGATGACCGCCGATCGGACCCAAGTCCGACAGCCTCCTAGGATCCGCACGACTTCGATCATCTCCTCGTCCTCCACGCCCTCGACGATCACTTCCTTGTCGAAATCGCGGCCAAACTCGACGATCGTGCGCACGAGGCTGAACGTCTTCAGCGCAGCCCGCTGCATCTCGCGCACGATGCTCTGGTCGATCTTGATCACGTCGAACGGCATCGTGGTGAGACGCTGCAGGCTGCTGTAGCCCGAGCCGAGATCGTCGATCGCGAGCTGGACTCCGAGGTCGGCGATGCGCTGGATCGAACTGCTCCTGGCACGGGCATCGAACGCCTGCGATTCGAGCAGCTCCAGAACCACCCGCGCAGGCTCGACGGCGCAGCTGCGCAGAATGTCGCGAATCCAGTCCGCGCATTCCGGATGTTGCAGCGTCGACGGCGACACATTGATGCTCACGTCGACATCGCCTGCGTGTTCCCGCACACGCTTCAAGGCTTGCAGCGACTGGCGCAACCCATCGCGAAACAAGGCGTCCAGGTCAGCCTGCCGGAAGGCCGGAAGGAAACGATCCGGGCCGATCATCGGTCGACCGTGACCGGCATCCAGGCGGGCAAGTGCCTCGATTTTCCTGATGGTTCCCCGACCGAGATCGAAGATGGGCTGGAAGACCATGCGCAGCCCTCCTGCATACAGCAGATTGCGCATCATCGAAGCCGTCTCCCGCTCGATCGCGCGCGCCGGCACGTGCACCATAGCGGTCAGATGATTCATGCGGTTCTGCAGTGACATGACGAATGTCCGTACCCAGAGCGACGAGAACTGGCGCGCGTAGGCTCCGTGCAACACCAGAATGGCATCGGCTTCGTCGCCGACCTTCACCGGGATCGCCACCCAGCTGCCCGCGCGCCGCTCCGGGCCCAGCGCGTCCTGGCACCGCCCAGCCGCCGCGCACACCCCATGGTCGACGACCTCAATGTCGCCGCCGATCCATGCCCGCCGCACCATGTCGCGCACGCCGCCGGTGCAGGGGTCGGCAATGCCGGCTTCCGGGAGTCCGCGGCCCAGCTGGCAGTGTTCTCCGGCGCTCTGCCCGGCGCTGATCTCCAACACGAATTCCGGCGCCGCCGTGGTCGACCGGAACTTGGGCCGAAGCCACAGACAGGCGCGCATTCCGGGCAGTTCCGCGCAGGCGTCGAGTTCTGCCTGCAAGGCGTCGGCGCAGATCGCCGTGCTCATCGTGATCGGCCGGGCGACGAACGCGTTGTAGGCATCGGTCACATCGTGCATGGCGTCGAGCGCGCCCTGAAGATCGAGTTGCAGCCGTGCCTCCGCGTAGTCCACCAAACGATGGCGATCTCGGGCCGACACCGACGCGGCGCCGATGCACCGCCGCAGCACGCCCCGGTACATGCCCATCGCCTCTGCCACCCACGCCGCGCTGACGCCGGCCAGCGCGTGTCTGGTGCCGATCGCGCGGGCTGCCGCGGCGATCGCCGCGCGCGACGTATCGGGGTGAAGCAGAAAACGCAAATGTGCGGCGTGTTTCGCGCGAAGCGACGCGCATTCGGCGCGCGAGAGGCAGGACAGGATCGCGGCCGGCCCGCTGCGCATGGCCAGTTCCCCATCAAATTGCGCCACGCATTCATCCGGCGCCTTCTCCAGATGTGCGAGCGCGTCGCGCTGCAGCTTGAACACATCGCCACGAAATGGCATGTCCGTCGAGCCGTCGGCCGAGTCAGCCACGGCATCGACGACCCGGTCGATTGAACGCGTGTCCCGCATGCCGCCGATGGCCCCGCTCATTCGGCGGCGACTTCGAGCCTGAACTGGGCGACAAGATCCTGCAGCCTGCGCGCCTGGCCGCTCATTTCAGCCGCGGTCGCGGCGAGTTGTTCGGAGGCTGCCGCGTTCTGTTGCGTCAGCCCGTTGAGGCTGACGATCGATTGGTTGATGTGCCGCATGCCGCCCGACTGCTCGCTCGTCGCGGCGTTGATTTCCTGCATCAATTCGGAGGTCCGCCCGATCTGCGGCACCAGTCGCTCGAGCAGATCGCCACCCGTTTCAGCCTGCTGCACCGTGGTGCGCGCCAGTTCGCCGATTTGCGTGGCAGCGACCTGGCTGCGTTCGGCAAGCTTCCTGACCTCGGACGCGACGACCGCGAAGCCCCTGCCCTGCACACCGGCACGCGCTGCCTCGATCGCCGCGTTGAGCGCCAGCATATTGGTCTGGTACGCAATGTCGTCGATGATCGCGATGCGCTCGGCGATCGTGCGCATCGCGTCGACCGTCGAGCGCACCGCGGCGCTGGCACCGCGCGCGCCCCCCGCCGCGGCTTCGGCGATGGTCTCGGTCTGCCGTGCATGCTCGGCCGTCTGCTCGATCGATTGCGTCGCCTGCTCGACCGTGGCCGAAGTCTGCTCGACTGACGAAGCCTGTTGCGAAGTGGCCTGCGACAGGCTCTCCGAGGTCGACGAGATCTGCGTCGACGCGGCGGCGATCCCGTCGGCCGCCCCGCGCACCTGCTGCAGCGTTCCCGACAGACGCGTCACCATGTCGTCGAGCGCGGCGAGCAACAACCCGGTTTCGTCGCGGCTGCGCGTGACAACGCGCTGCGTCAGGTCGCCGTCGGCCACGCGCCGCGTCACCGCCAGAGCTTCGCGCAGCGGCCTGCCGATGCTGCGCGCAAGCCACCACGCCATCGCCACGGCGACCAGAAGCGCAAGCGCGCTGGCGGTGACGTACAGGCGCAGCGCGCGCGCCGCAGCGGCGCGGGTGCGCACATAGCTTGCGTCGGCGGCGCGTGCCTGGGTCTCGATGGTATGGATCGCCGCGTCGGTCGCGATGCTGTTGGACTTCACCTTGGTCATCTGCTGCGCAGAGTCGTCATGCAGCAAAAGCATCTGCAGGAAAATGTGCGTGGTGCTTTGCAGGTTGCCTCGCATGCCTTGCACCAGACGCTCGGCGCGCAACTGCGTGTTGACCAAGTCGCCGACCGATTCCGCATAGCGCTGCGCCTGCCAGCCGCCGAGCGCGGCAATGCACACCAGCAGCAGCAACAACACACTGAACGCGATCCCGAGGCGGGCACTGATGCGCAAATGGTTCATTTCGCGCTCACTGGTGAAACTCGGCGTGCCTGGCGAAAAACGCACCCAGGCACTCCAAGCCTCCGATCATGTTGTTGAATTGCGACGAATTCGGCCCGTGCATTTCCAGCGCAGTCGCGGAGCTGTGCGTGCGCTGCGGCACGTTGACGCGGTGGATTTCGAGCGCGCACGCCAACGCCGGCAGCGTCAGCGACAACAGCAGCGGCAGGACAAGGTGCCGGAAATGCCTGGGCAATGACATCGTGTCTCCTCCCGATGGCATCGGATGACGGATCGCGAACATAGAATAGAACGAACGGTCGTTCACATTTACCAGTTTGCCAGTTCATCAGCCGGAAGGCAATAGGCAGATGCGCGAGAGGCCTTGGCCCGACGCCGCCCTTGTTGGCGTGCGTGCTGCGCCCGAGCTGGCGCGACCAGGCCAGTACCAGGACTGCGGCACCAAGCAGCGGCTCATCGGCGAGTTCACCTACGCGGCGCGAAGCTGGGAGCGCGAGCGACGCGTGATCGCCCGGCTCGAACATGGGCCCCAGGGACCCAATCCCCGCT
>JAJZEB010000038.1 GCA_021805805.1 Pseudomonadota bacterium
GACTTCTGAACAACACCGACCACGATCAAGACAAGGGGCCTGCCGGCCCCCTTGTTCCATCAGCCACCCAGCGCCTCGGCGCCAGATATGTGCGGATTTACAAAGCCGGCAACACCTGACTCCCGTGCGAATTTATATATATGTTCGCCCATCATCAAATGGGCGTTGTGCAGCTTAGCACCGACCCTTAAACGCGCTCCCCGTGTATAAGGGGGAGGCGTTCGTAAATAATTACTTCTAATGTTGCTCGCCAACTTGATGTGCATCAAAACATTTTGACCCCCACTTCGCGGCGCGGCGGTCGGAGTGGCGAGACGGCTGAACCAGCACGGCGCCCGGCCGGCCGCTCGTCTCGAAGTCTGCGCAGCACGTCGATCGTCTGCGTCCCCCGTTCGCGACACCGCAGGCTCGATCCGACGCTTTTCAAATTCCGTGCGCGTCTCCGTTCCGAGCGGTGACGGCGTGTGCCGCCGCGACTTCGACGAAACCTCGAGAGGTGTGCAATGCAAGGATTGCAACAGGCGACCTTCGGTGGGCCGCTGCCGGGCGATTGGGCTGAGGTATACAGCCTGCCATCGCGCTCGGCGACGAGACCCCACTGTCACGGACGGGCGTTTTCCTGGTGAAGGGGCGGCAACCATGATGGCGAAGGTCGCTGCGCACCTGAACTATGTGGCCGCGATGATCGGCCTGATCGGTTGGGGGCTTTATTTCCGCACACTGTTCTCGGGCCGGGTCAGGACCATGCCGATGAACTGGCTGGCCACCGCGCTGATTGCGTTCACGGCCTCGGTCACGACCGCGGAACTCAGCTCGATTCCGCACGCGGCCTTGTATCTTGTCAACACCGCTTGCGCGCTCACCGTGGTGGCCAGAAGCCTGCGCAACCTGGAAAAGGTCAGCTGGACAGACGGTCTTCTGATCGGACTCGGGCTGCTGATGTTCGGGTGCGCGTTTCGTTGGCCGCAAGACGCGGCCTTGCTGGTATCGGCGTACTACGTGGTCAACTACGCCTCGATGGGACTGCGCGTGCTGCGCGGACGCGGTGTCGAGCATCCGGCCGGCTGGTTCGCGTGGGCCTGCGGAGCGGGGGTGCTGGCGCTGGCCTTGCGTGGCCATGGCTGGTACTGCGAGCTCGTACCCGTGACCAACATCGTCGTGTGGTCGTGGATGGGTTGCATCGCCACGTACCGGCGCCGGCTCGGCACTTCGGCCTCCGCGGCTGAACCGATACGCGACGCGATGCGCACCCGCATCGTTGAGCACGACCGTGTCGACCGCGGGCATGTCGCGCACTGCCCCGAGGCGCCTGCGACCGACCACCATGCGCCCGAGGATACGGGCGCACCGCTCAGAGCGCCGAAGCCATGCTCTGCAGAGCCTCCAGGCGATCGACCATCGCCTGCATTTCATTCATGCTTTGATTCAGAGCCTCTACATTTTGCAGGGTCGCGTCGATTCGGGCGTGTTCCTCGACCGCAACCCTGGCCATGTCCTTGATCTGCTTTGCCGCACCTTCGCTGGCTGTGACCAATCTGCTCATGGCCTCGATCGACGCGTTGGCGATCTGGCTGATCGTGTTCACGGTCTCGCGCGACTTCTCGATGCTTGTCCCTGCGTCATTGGCCTGTGCCTTCGAGCCCAGGGCGAGGCGTCGGACCTCATCGGCAACGACCGCGAATCCGCGCCCGGCCTCGCCGGCCCGCGCGGCCTCGATCGCGGCGTTGAGCGCGAGCAGGTTCGTTTGATCCGCGATTTCCCGGATGTCGCTCGCAAGCTTGCTGATGCTCTTCGAGAAATGCACCAGTTCGCCGATCCCGTCGCGCAATCGCTCCTGCGACGACTCCGACTCGGTTGCAATCGTCCCGACGCCATCGATCAGATCGAGCACTTGCCTGAGCGTGGCCGCATCGCGTTCGATGCTCGCTGTAATCGTCGGAAGAATGGCCACCACCGGTTGCACCGCGCGTTCGTACGCGGCGAGATTCCCGATCATGCGATTTTGCATGTCGTTCAGGGTCCTCCAGCGGTTGAGCGAGCGGCTCGCGTAATGCGACGCGTAATCCGAATAATGGATCGGAAACGAATCCATGAATGGATCGGAATAATCATCGGCCGACGCGAAAAAGACCAGGGAGGAAAGTGTCTGATTGATTGGAACGCCCAGGATCTCGCCAAAGCTCGAGAACCCAGCCGCCGGAATGTCCGTGAAAAACGGTGCGCGGCCCAGCACATCGGCGTTGCCGAGTCGCCGCAGGACGCAGTCGTTGAGGAGCATGGCCAGCGGCTTGCCCTTGTGCTCGAGAAACCGGTCCCAGTCGTTTCGGGTCGTCGACAGAAAGTCGGTTTGCCGCAGCAGCTGCAATGTGTCGCCGAATTCGATGTCGCAAAAGAACGTCGTTTGCTCTTCGCCGAACGTCGCGATCGAGCGAATGAACATCTCGTCGCCAACCTGAACTCCGAACGAATGCCCTTGCAGGCGAGCCTCGACCTGATCGGGGCGGCAGCCGAAGTGCGCCGCCAGCGCGGCCGACAACGGCACACTTTCCCCACGCTTGTCGAACACTGTTTTCACGGTGCGCGCGACGGGATCCGCTTCCGCGACAGCCCACTTCACTCCCGTCGGCTCGAAGTTCTGCGTCTTGAACGGAGAGAAGCGGACCCCCTCGCGAACCTTGCAGAAGACGATCGCAGCCTGGCCGCGCAAGGTCCGCGTGCCGTCATTGATGAACGTTCCCGAGAAATCAAGCTTGCCGCCCGCGCTTCCGCCAATGGCCAGGCACGCGAACCTGCGCGTTTCATAGAACGCACGCATCAGGAACCCCTCCGATGCCGACAACCCGTCTGCAAACACCAAAGCGAACGTGGTTTCGGCAGACACGTGGAACGACGGCGTCACCCGCTGCAACTCCCGGCGGATGAACTCGACGCGGTCGGCGGAGGTCCGCGTCGTCCCCACGCCCAGGTCGACCATGAACACTTCGGCGCGTTCGATCAGCGCGCCGCTCAGGTGCAGGAAGCTGCCGTCGCGGTCGTGCTCGCCGGCAGCGCAATAGACCGAATGCTCGCCCGAGCAGAGGGCACCGCTCGACGAGATGCTCAGGAACGCTGCGCCGGCGCCTGCCTTTTCGCGAACCGATGCGGTCAATTGAGCGGTACATCGCTCGAAATCAGCGTGCGGCGGAACGAATCCGAGAAAGACGCCGCCTTCGCCGAGCTGCGGTATTTGCGGGCGCGTCGCGTCGAATCGTCCCGTGAACGCTGGGGTCGACGCGAACCCGGAATGCCTCGACGCGTCGGCACCGCGCCGACGGCTGTGCCCCAAGGCGCAAACACCGCAGTCGCCCGCCTTGCACGGTTGAAACAACGGCACGCGGAATCGAAGCTTTAGGCGCCCCCTGGTCGACACGGCACGGTCATGCCGCCGGGGCCGCGCCCGAGCTCCCGGCTCCCGCGATGCGGATCGAGTCGCCCATCGCGCACAGGTGTTCATAGACCGCAAGCACCAGTTCGGAGCGAACGCCGCTCTCGGCGCGAGCGATCCACAGCGGATCCTGCTCCAGACTGCCGTAGCCGTCGAGCACGCACAGGCCACCGTGCGCGACCGCGTCCGCCGCCAGCAACGACGACACCAGCGCGATTCCGCGGCCACGCAGCGCCGCGTCGAGCAGCAGCCGCGGATCGTCGTAGATCGCCGCTCGCGCGAAATCGCCGAGACGCGCGCGCACGAACGGCGCGACGTGCTCGTCGGTCAGGTCGGCCTCGAGCCCGAGCATCCGTGCGTGGCCGGGGTGCTCGCCACGCGGCACCGCAGCCAGCGCGGCGGCCAGCGCAGGCGTCGCGACGACGAAGCGTGCGTCGGCGAGGAAGGCACGGTCGACGACGTCGCGCTGGCGCAGCGGCTGGTGGGTGATCGCGATGTCGATGTCGAGCTGGTCGACGAAGCGCGCCGACTCGTCGACGGTGACGATCGGGCACAGCGCCGGCAGCAGCGCACGCAGCCGCTCGAGTCTGGGCTGCAGCCAGCCGTGCGCCACCGGCGCCGGGCAGACCAGCGTGACCAGGCCGGCGTCGGCGTAGGTCTCGATGCGCGTGAGCCCGCCGCGCATGATTTCGATCGAGCGCAACACGGTCGCGTGCAACAGCTGCCCGGCGATGGTCAGCTCGACGCCGCGGCCCTTGCGGCGAAACAGCGCCTGGCCGATCTGCTGTTCGAGCTGGGCGATCTGGTGGCTGATCGCCGACGGCGAGACGCACAGCTCGTCCGCGGCACGCGTGTAGTTGCCCAGCCGCGCTGCGGCTTCGAAGCCCAGCAACAGTTTCAGCGAGGGCAAGCGGGGATTCGTCGACATATGAGGAAATCTGAACGATCAAACCAAGAAAGTTCGCTTTTCAGCTGCAACAGCGCAAACGATCATAGTGGTTCATGTCAATTTGCTCATATCAAACCATGCCACGAGATCAGTTCGACGCCGCCTCTGCCGGCTGGCGCATGCCCGCCGAGTGGGAACCGATGGCCGCAACCTGGCTGGGCTGGCCGGTCTACCAGGACCGCGAAATGCTCTGGGGAACACATTACGACGCCGTCGAGCAGGCGTTCGCGTTGCTCGCGCGCACCATCGCGCGCCACCAGCGCTGCATCGTCGCCGCGCACGCGCCGCTGGCCGAGCGCGCGCGCCGCATCTGCGGGCCGAGCGTGACCGTGGTGCCGGTGGCGCTCGACGACAACTGGGTGCGCGACTGCGGCCCGAGCATCCTGGTCAACGACGATCGCGTCGCGCAGCTCGGCGTCGGCTTCCGCTTCAACGCCTGGGGCGAAAAGTACCACCCCTATGACGGCTGCGCCCGTTTCGCCGAAGACTGCGCCGAACTGGCCGGGATGCCGCTGCAGCGCTCGCCGATGGTGCTCGAAGGCGGCTCGTTCCACGTCGACGGTCAGGGCACGCTGCTGACCACCGAAAGCTGTCTGCTGAACCCGAACCGCAACCCGGGAATGAGTCGCGGCGACATCGAGGCCGAGCTCAAGCGCATGCTCGGCGTGCGCCACGTCGTCTGGCTGCCGGGCAACCCGGCCGAAGTCGAGACCGACGGCCACGTCGACTGCATCGCCGCGTTCGTCGCCCCGGGCCGCGTGCTGGTCAACACCGCCGACCCCGATCAGGGCGAGTACCGCCGTTGCATGCGCGAGAACCGGCGCGCGCTCGAGCTGGCGGTCGACGCCCGCGGGCGCAGCCTCGAGCTGCTCGAACTTCCGGTACCGCGCGGCCACGACGACTACGGCAGCCCGCGTTTTTGCGCGCTGTACTCCAACTACATCCTGGTCAACGGCGCGGTGATCTCGATCGCCTTCGGCGTGCCGCGCGACGATGAGGCGCGGGCCGCGTTCGCCCGCGCCTTCCCCGACCGCGTGGTCGAGTTGCTGCCGCTGGGCGTGATCGGACTGGGTGGCGGCAGCATCCACTGTTCGACACAGCAACACCCGATGCTCGGCAACCGCCTCGCAGTCCGTCTTCCGGCGCGCTGACGCCGTGCCCCACAGATCCAGGAGAACGACGATGAACCCCCGTCACATCACCCTCGCCGCGGTCCAGATGGCCTCGGGCGACTGGGAGCTGCAACGCAACATCGACCGCGCCGACGCGCTGATCCGCAGTGCCGCGCAGCAAGGCGCGCAGCTGATCGTCTGCCCGGAGCTGTTCATGAGCCCGTATTTCTGCATCGATCAGAACGCCCAGCACTTCGAGCTCGCACAGCCCTTCGAAGGCCACCCGGGCATCGCGCATTTCGCGCGTCTGGCCGGCGAGCTCGGCGTCGTGATTCCGATCGGCTTCTTCGAGCGCGCAGGCAACGCGACCTACAACTCGGTCGCGGTGGCCGACGCCGACGGCAGCGTGCTCGGCGTGTACCGCAAGACGCACATCCCCGACGGCCCCGGCTACACCGAGAAGTTCTATTTCACGCCGGGCGACACAGGCTTCAGGGTCTGGGACACACGCTTCGGCCGCATCGGCGTCGGAATCTGCTGGGACCAGTGGTATCCGGAGACCGCGCGCGCAATGGCCTTGCTGGGCGCCGAGGTGCTGTGCTTCCCGACCATCATCGGCAGCGAACCGCAGGACGCGACGCTGGATTCCAGCGGCCACTGGCAGCGCACCATGCAGGGCCACGCCGCGGCCAATATGGTGCCGCTGGTCGCCGCCAACCGCATCGGCCGCGAGACCGGAATCGGCAATGCCAACGGCACCCAGCCCGCGCTGACCACGACCTTCTACGGCAGCAGCTTCATCGCCGACCACACCGGGGCGAAGGTCGCCGAGGCCGGGCGCGATGAGCAGACCGTCGTGCTGCACCGCGTCGATCTCGACGCGGTGCGTCGCGCGCGACAGGCCTTCGGCTTTTTCCGCGATCGCCGTCCCGAGACCTACGGCACGCTGCTGAGCAGCGACGGCCGCACCTTGCGGCGCCCGCTGGCATGAACGTCGACGGTCGAGGAGTTCAGGCTGCGCCGAACCCGCCCCCGCCCGGAGTCTCGATGACGAACACATCTCCGGGCTGCATCTGCACGCTGGCCGTCGAACCGAGGTCCTCGACGCTGCCGTCGGCGCGCTCGACACGGTTGCGCCCCGGCGCGCCGGGCTGACCGCCGAGCATGCCGAACGCCGGGCAGCGGCGCGCGTTCGACAGAATGCTGGCGGTCATCGGCGCGAGGAAGCGCACCCGGCGCACGCCGCCGTCGCCGCCGCGCCAGCGCCCGGCACCGCCCGAGCCCGCGCGCAGCGTGAAACCGTCGAGGCGAACGGGATAGCGGAACTCGAGCACCTCGGGGTCGGTCAGCCGCGAGTTGGTCATGTGCGACTGCACCACCGCCGTGCCGTCGAAGCCGCCGACGAGCGCGCCGCGCGCGTCGAACACGCCGCCGGCGCCGGAGCCGCCGGCGATCGTCTCGTAGTACTGCCGACGGTCGTCGCCGAAGGTGAAGTTGTTCATCGTGCACTGGCTGGCGGCCTGCACGCCGAGGGCGCCGAACAGCGCGTTGGTCACGCACATGCTGGTCTCGACGTTGCCGGCCACGACCGCTGCCGGATCGCGCGGATCGAGCATCGAGCCGGGCGGCACGATGACCTGCAGCGGTTTCAGGCAGCCGGCGTTCAGCGGGATGTCGTCGTCGACCAGGCAGCGGAACACGTACAGCACCGCGGCCGTGGTCACCGCGCGCGGCGCGTTGAAGTTGTTCGGCAGCTGCGACGAGGTGCCGGTGAAGTCGATCACCGCGCTTCGCGCTGCGGAGTCGACCCGCAACTCGACCTGGATGCGCGCGCCGTTGTCGAGTTCGAGCGCGAAGGCACCGTTGCGCAGCGCGCCGATGACCCGGCGCACCGCGGCCTCGGCGTTGTCCTGCACATGGCCCATGTAGGCGCGCACGACGTCGAGTCCGTAGTCGTCGACCAGGCGCAGCAGCTCGCGCGCGCCCTTCGCGTTGGCCGCGATCTGCGCCTTCAGGTCGGCGATGTTCTCGTCCGGGTTGCGCGCCGGGTTCGCACCGCCTGCCAGCAGCTGGCGAATGTGCGCCTCCTGCAGCCGGCCGTCGGCCACCAGCTTGACGTTGTCGAGCACCACGCCTTCGTCGCCGATGCAGCGCGAGTCCGGCGGCATCGATCCCGGCGTGGTGCCGCCGATGTCGGCGTGATGGCCGCGCGAGCCGACGTGGAACAGCACCTCGGCGCCGGCAGCGTCGAACACCGGCGTGATCACCGTCACGTCCGGCAGGTGGGTGCCGCCGTGGTACGGGTCGTTGAGCACGTAGACGTCGCCGGGGTGCAGCGCGCCGGCGTTGCGCTCGATCACGGTGCGGATGCTCTCGCCCATCGACCCCAGATGCACCGGCACATGCGGCGCGTTGGCGATCAGGTTGCCGCCGGCGTCGAACAGCGCGCAGGAGAAGTCGAGCCGCTCCTTGATGTTCACCGACACCGCGGTGTTGCGCAGCTGCGCACCCATCTGCTCGGCGATGTTCATGAACAGGTTGCCGAACACCTCGAGCAGCACCGGGTCGGCCGCGGTATCGCGGTCGCCGGCGGCTGCGCGCGGCTGCGCGCGCACCAGCTCCAGATGGTTCAGCGCGGTGACCTGCGCACGCCAGCCCGGCGCCACCGCCACCGTGGTGTTGGCGTCGACGATGACCACCGGACCGTCGACGCGCTGGCCCGGGCGGCAGTCGCCGCGTCGCACCAGCGCCGCGTCGTGCCAGGCGCCGCGCTCGTACAGCCGGATGCGCTCGTGCACCGGAATCGCCAGCTCCTGCACCAGCGGTTGCGGCTGCTCGTGCACCGTGTCGCCGCCGCCGACGGCCTCGACCGAGACCGATTCGACGATCATCGGCCGCGCCTCCAGCAGGTGCGCGAAACGCTGCTGGTAGGCCTGCTCGAAGCGGCGGCCGAGTTCGGCGCAGCCGCCGGCCTCGACGGCCAGCGCGGTGTCGGTTCCCTGATAGCGCACCAGCACGCGTTCGATCAGTCGAATGGCATCGCCCTCGATGCCTTGCGCGGCCAGCTCGGCGCGGGCGCGCGCGCCGAGCGCGTCGAGCGCGGCGCGCGTCGCCGCCGCGCCCTCGGCGTCGAGTCCGGCCTCGACACTGCGCTCGAGCATCACCGTCTGCTCGGCCAGCCCCATGCCGTACGCCGACAGCACACCGGCCAGCGGATGGATGAACACCTGCTGCATGCCCAGCGCGTCGGCGACGCGGCACGCGACCTGCGCCCCGGCGCCGCCGAAGCACTGCAGCGTGTAGCGGGTGACGTCGTAGCCACGGGCCACCGAAATGCGCTTGATGGCGCCGGCCATGGCCTGCACCGCGATGTCGACAAAGCCCTCGGCGACGCCCTCGGGGGTCTGCGCCCGTCCGGTGGCGGTCTCGATGCGCTGCGCCAGCTCGGCGAATCCCCGGTGCACCGCCGCCTCGTCCAGCGGCTGGTCGGCGTCGGGGCCGAACACGGCCGGGAAATGCGCGGCGCGGATGGTGCCGAGCACGACGTTGGCGTCGGTCACCGTCAGCGGGCCGCCGCGGCGATAGCACGCCGGGCCCGGATTCGCGCCGGCCGAGTCCGGGCCGACGCGCATGCGCGCGCCGTCGAAGTGCAGGATCGAGCCGCCGCCGGCGGCCACGGTGTGGATGCTCATCATCGGCGCGCGCACCCGCACCCCGGCGACCTGGGTCTCGAACGCGCGCTCGTATTCGCCGGCGTAGTGCGACACGTCGGTCGAGGTGCCGCCCATGTCGAAGCCGATCACCCTGCGATGCCCGGCCAGCTCGGCGGTGCGCGCCATGCCGACGATGCCGCCGGCCGGTCCGGACAGGATCGCGTCCTTGCCGCGGAATGCCGAGGCCTCGGTCAGGCCGCCGCTGGACTGCATGAACAGCAGCCGCACGCCGGGCATCTGCGCCGCCACCTGGTCGACGTAGCGGCGCAGGATCGGCGACAGGTAGGCGTCGACCACCGCGGTATCGCCGCGCGAGACGAACTTCATCAGCGGGCTGGTCTGGTGCGAGGTGCTGACCTGGGTGAAGCCGACTTCGGCCGCCAGCTGCGCCGCGGCCTGCTCGTGCGCGGTGTATCTGTAGCCGTGCATGAACACGATGGCCACCGCGCGCAGCCCGGCGGCGTAGGCCTGCTGCAGCTGCGCGCGCAGCGCCGCGGCGTCCAGCGCCCGCTCGACGCTGCCGTCGGCGCCGATGCGCTCGTCGGCCTCGACCACCTCGCGGTACAGCAGCTCGGGCAGCACGATGCGGCGGTCGAACAGCCGCGGCCGGTTCTGGTACGCGATGCGCAGCGCGTCGCGGTAGCCGGCGGTCGTGACCAGCAGCACGGCTTCGCCCTTGCGCTCGAGCAGCGCATTGGTCGCCACCGTGGTGCCCATGCGCACACAATCGACCCGCTCTGCGGTGACCGGCTGGCCTTCGGCCAGTCCGAGCATGCGGCGGATCCCGGCGACCGCCGCGTCGCGGTACTGCTCGGGATTTTCCGACAGCAGCTTCGACGCCACCAGACTGCCGTCGGGGCGTCGCGCGACGATGTCGGTGAAGGTGCCTCCGCGATCAACCCAGAATTGCCATTTCATGTCGTCTTCCTAGTGTATGCGTCGCTGGCCGGCCGCGGGTTGCCGCGTGCGCGCGCAAGGCGACGTCGAGCCGGACTGCGCCGAATTACCGCATTCGATTCCGCCGCGGCCCCGCGAGACGCATCGCTGACCCAAGCCTGGGGCTGCAATGCTGCACGCGATCGAAAATCAACCGGTTATCGACCCCCGAAAACAGGGTCTGCCGCGTCGTCGACCATTCTGGCTATGATCGGTCGACATGCCGTGCGCGTTCGCAGTCCACGACGATCGAGGATCCCATGCTGACCCATGACAAGGAATTCCTGCAACGTTACGCCGAATTTTCCGGCCGCTCTTCGCGCAGCGCCTTCTGGTGGGCAACGCTGGCCAACGCGCTGATCCAGGTCGCCATCGGCATCGCCGGCGCGGCGACCGCGGGCGTGCTCTTCGCTGCCCTCGGCGGCCTGTACGCGCTGGCCATTCTGGTTCCTTCATGCGCGGTCGGCGTACGCCGCCTCCACGATACCGACCGCTCCGGGTGGTGGCTGTTGATCAGCTTCGTTCCCGTCATCGGTTCGATTTGGCTGCTCGTCTTGATGTGCCTGCCATCGACAACCGGCGCAAACCGCTTCGGCGCCCTCGCGGCAGCGCCTCGATCCGCTTGACCTGAATTTTTGCTGTGGCAATTCCCGGCGCGTCGGGCCGGGTTTCCGGGCGTCGCCCGGAATGGTCCCTGCAAGGCCCCGAGATATCGATTTTCCATAATTGATGTTTGACAAACAAGCGCAGCGCGAGCGATCCATCCGCCTTGTTTCGATTAAGCTGAATGCGGTCACGTCGTCATCGCTGTGCCGGGCACCACCCTGCCGGCGTGGCCTGCGCTCCAGCTGCTCGCACGAGCATCTCAGAAACGTCGAATATGGATGCTCCGATCTGCGCTGAAAATCGCCGCGATGTGGCTGCGGCGCTGGGCAATGCGATGCGCCACAAAGGCCTGGGGTCGTACCGTGCAGCCGCCGATCTGTTCACCATCGCTGCAGCCGGCGGCAGCGCAGTGGCTCAGTACCAGCTCGGACGGCTGTATCGGCGCGGCGACGGCGTGCGCGCGGATCAGGTGCTGGCCGCACACTGGTGGGAGCGCTCCGCGGCGCAAGGCTATGCCAAAGCGCTCGTCGGACTCGGCGTGATGTACAAGATCGGCGCCGGTGTTGCCGTCGACCTGATCCGGGCGGCCGCGCTTTTCAGCGCAGCGGCGGAAAAGAACCACGCGGTCGCGCACTATCACCTCGGTGATATGCACGCGCGCGGCGCCGGCGTGGTGTTGAACGCGCGCCAGGCCTTCGCGCATTTCCAGCGCGCGGCCGAACAGGGTTACAGCCCGGCGCAATACTTCCTCGGTCTCTTTTATCTCGATGGCGTCGGCGTGGCACGCGACGCACGGCGCGGAGTGCAGTGGCTGAAGTGCGCGGCGGACCAAGGCTGCGCGCTCGCGGCACTGCACCTGAAGGGGTTTGCGCCGCAGATATAAGATCGTCCGGTGCAAATTTGAACGAGGCCCGCCGGGCCCCCCGGGCGACGCGCGCGGCCGCTGCGGCTAGCCCCAGACATCCATTTTCGATGGTGCATGCATGGCACGCGAGCGCAACATCCGTATCGTCGGCATCGGTGCTTCAGCCGGCGGACTCGAGGCCATCATCGGTCTGATCCGCAACCTGCGCCAGGAGGACCCTTTCGCTTACGTCGTCCTGCAGCACCTGTCTCCGAGCCACCGCAGCATGATGGCCGAGATCCTGGCGCGCGAAACCCTGCTGACGGTGCGCGAGGCCGTGCACGGTCAGATGCTGGAGCGCGCAACCATCTACGTCGTGCCGTCGAACGTCAACGCCAGCTACCGCAACGCAAGCCTCGAGTTGACTTCGGTGTCGTCGAAGGTCGTGCCGAAACCGTCGATCAACCAGTTCTTCATCTCGCTGGCCGCCGGGCAGGCCGACGCGGCCATCGGCATCGTGCTGTCGGGGACGGGCTCGGACGGTTCGGCCGGGCTGCGCGCAATCCAGGGCGCCGGCGGCGTGACCATCGTGCAGGATCCCGGAAGCGCCAAGTACGACGGCATGCCGGTGGCGGCGATCGATGCCGGCGTCGCCGACCACGTCCTGGCGCCCGAGGCGATGGCCGCTTTCCTGCATGGGCTGCATGACGCCGAGGCCGCGGTTGACGGTGCCGCGCCCGAACAGCTCGAGCCGCTGCTCGAGCGGCTGCGCACCAAGCTGCAGTTCGACTTCTCGGGCTACAAGAGCGGCACGTTGCTGCGCCGCATCGCACGGCGCGAGAGCGCGACCGGATGCGGCAGCCTGCACGATTACCTCGGCTACATCGACACCCATGCGGACGAACTCGACATCCTGGCGCGGGACCTGCTGATTTCGGTGACCGAGTTTTTCCGCGACCGTGATTCGTTCGACTCCCTTCAGCGCGCCGTGCGACAGCTGTGCGCGGGCAAACCTGCGGGCGCCGAAATCCGGGCCTGGATCGCCGGCTGCGCCAGTGGCGAAGAGGCCTACTCGATTGCCATGCTCATCGCCGAGGCGCTGCGCGAATTGCACGGACCACACCGCGTTCAGATCTTCGCCACCGATCTCGACGAAGACGCGCTCAACGTCGCGCGCCGCGGAATCTATTCCGAAACCGCGCTGGCCGGAGTCGACCCGTCGTGGCGCGAGCGCTATTTCAGGCACCACGCGCAGGCCTGGGAAGTCTCCAAGACGCTGCGCGACATGGTCGTGTTCGCGCGCCACAACCTGGTCAGCGACGCGCCGTTCCTGCGCCTCGACCTGGTGTCGTGCCGCAACGTGATGATCTATTTCGACGCGGCACTGCAGTCCAGGGTGCTGGAGACGTTCCATTTCAGCCTGCTTCGCGACGGAATGCTGTTCCTGGGCAAATCCGAAAGCGCGGGCCAGGCAGAGCAGCTCTTCGCGCCGATCGACCGCCGCGGACGCCTGTTCCGCAAGGTCGGCGACAGCCTGCCCAGTCCTGCGCCGGTGACCGCAGCGCGCACCCGATCGCCGGCGCAGCGCCGCGTCGAACGCGAAGAGATGCTGCTCGCCGGACTGGTGCGCCACTTCGGGCTCACTGCGGTGCTGTGCAAGCGCGACGGCAGCATCGTGCAGACCGCGGGTCCGATCGACGGCCTGCTGCAATTCCCCGAAGGTGGGAGCAGGCTGGCGATTGTCGAATCGGTGGTTGCCCCGCTGCGCGCCGAAGTGATGACGCTGATGCACCGCTGGCAGCGCAGCGGAAAGCCGCAGCGGGGCCGGCGACGCGTGGTCGGACGCACTGCGCTGCGGATGATGCTCGAGGCTGATGGCCAGGGCGAAAGCTTCCTGCTGCTGTTCGTTCCGCAACCTGCGCCGGCAGCCGACGAGCAGGGCACGGCCGACGACGCGGCCGGCAACCCTGCGCTGACCGACGCGCTCGCCGCGTCGCAGGAACAGGTGCAGAACCTCGTCGAGGAAATGGCCACCGCCAACGAGGAGATGCAGGCGCTCAACGAGGAGGCGCAGGCAGCCAACGAAGAGCTGCAGGCGACCAACGAGGAACTCGAGGCAGCCAACGAGGAACTGCAGGCGACCAACGAGGAACTGGTCAGCCTCAACGAGGAACTCAACGCGAAGACCGCCGAACTCTCGAACCTGACCGCCGAATACGCCCATCTGTACGACTCGCTGCCTTTTCCGATCCTCGTCTTCGACGCCGGCCAGCACCTGGTGCGCTTCAATGCTCCGGCTGCGCGCCAGCTCGAGCTGCGGCCGACGGCGTTGCTGCAGCACGTCAGCCGCATGCGCCTGGCACCTGAAATCGCCGGGCTCGCGCTGCAGCTCGGGCGGGTGCTGGCGCACGGCGATCGCGAGCAGACCACGATCAAGGCGGGCGGCCAGACGATGAAGCTGACCGTGACCCCGGGATTCGCGGGCAACGGCGACATCGTGACGCTGGTGGCGATGCTGATCGACATCACCGACATGGCGCGCGCGCAAGCCGAGCTGACTGCGTCGCAGGCGCGGCTGACCGCGGTGATGGAACACACGCGCGTGATCTTCGCGATGAAGGACCCGACCGGCTGCTACGTCTACGCGAACCTGCGCTTCGCCGAATTCTTCGGCATCGCCGCCGACGCCTGCATCGGCAAGACCGATTTCGCGCTGCTGCCCAAGGAGCTTGCCGCCGACATGTGGCAGCTCGACATGCAAGCGCTGCGCAGTGGCGCCCCCACCTCGCGCGAGCACGAACTTCCCGGCGCCTCCGGAACCCGCTATCTGAAAAGCATCCACCAGGCCCTGCTGGGCAGCGACGGCGCGCCGATCGCACTGATGACCGAGGCCGAGGACATCACCGAGGTCAAGCGCGCGGAAAAGCAGCTGCGCATCACCGCGCGCGTTTTCGATCACGCAGGAGAGGCCATCCTGGTCACCGATCGGGACGCACGGATCCAGACCGTCAATCCTGCGTTCAGCCGCATCACCGGCTACAGCCAGGACGATGTCGCGGGCAAGCCGACGTCGATTTTCAAGTCGGGACGGCAAAGCGACCAGTTCTATCGCAACATGTGGCAGTCGCTCGGCGAGAACGGCTACTGGCAGGGCGAAATCTGGAACCGCAAGAAAAACGGTGATGTCTACCCCGAGTGGTTGACCATCAACCGCATCGACGACGAAAAGGGCGAAATCGAGCATTACGTCGCGGTGTTCAACGACATATCGGGAATCAAGGACGCGCAGCGCAAGGCCGAGTACCTGGCCACCCACGACGCGCTGACCGGTCTGATCAACCGCGCACTGTTTCACGATCGCCTTCGTCACGCACTGGCCAACGCTCGGCGGAGCAAATCCAGGGTCGCCGTGATGTTCATCGACCTGGACAATTTCAAGAACATCAACGACACCCTCGGCCACGATACGGGCGACGAATTGCTCAGGCTGGCCAGCGACCGTCTGCGCGACATCGTCCGCGATGTCGACACCGTGGCCCGGCTGGGCGGCGACGAGTTCACCTTGCTGATGTCCGATTGCGACCCCGACACCGCCGATCAGGTCGCCCATCGCATCGCCAACGACCTCGCAGCGTCGTTTCCGATTCGCGGCCGCTCGCTGTTCGTCTCGGCCAGCATCGGCATCGCCTTCTATCCGGAAGACGGCGGTGATGCGCTCGGGCTGATCAAGGCCGCCGACTCGGCGATGTACCGAGCCAAGGAACTCGGCCGCAACCGGGTCGAGTTCTTCAAGCCCGATCTGCATGTCAAGCTGCTCAAGCGCGCCGCGCTGGAGAACGCGCTGCGCGAGGCGCTGAGAATGCAGCGCCTGCGCCTGGTGTTCCAGCCCAAGTTCGCGCTCGACCAGGACTGCGCGCTGGCCGGCGCCGAGGCGCTGCTGCGCTGGACCGATCCCGAGCTTGGCGAAGTGTCGCCGGCCGAATTCATCCCGGTCGCCGAGTCCGGCGGGCTGATCATCGACGTCGACCGCGTCGTGTTCGACCTGCTGCTGCAGCAAATCGCTGCCTGGCAGAAGGTGGGGCTCGATCCGGTGCCGATCGCGGTCAATGTTTCGCCGCGCAGCATCGGCGAAGCCGAATTCGCCGGGCGATGCCTGGAACGCGTGCGGCAGGAGGGTATCGCGCCGAGCGCGTTGCAGGTCGAGGTCACGGAAGGCGCGCTGCTCGACAACAGCAGTTCGGTGTCGACCAATCTGGCCGCGCTGAGCCAGGCCGGAATCCGCATCTCGGTCGACGATTTCGGCACCGGCTATTCGTCGCTGAGTTACCTCAAGCGTCTGCCTCTGAGCGAGCTGAAAATCGACAAGAGCTTTGTCGACGGACTCACGTCCGACAAGGAAGACGAGGCCATCGCCACCGCCGTGCTGGCCATGGCGCGCGCCCTGGACCTGCGCACGGTCGCCGAGGGCGTGGAGACCCGTGCGCAGCTCGAATGGCTGCAGTCCATGGGTTGCGACCTGGTCCAGGGCTTCCTGCTGTCGCGCCCTCTCGACGCCAGCGCTTTCGAAGACTTGCTCGCCGCCAGGAAGGGAGGGTCGCGATGAACGATTGGCGCATCGAGGATTGCGAACGCGAGGATCTTGCACATGCCGGAATGATCCAGCAGCACGGCACCGTGCTGCTCGTTCAAGGCAACCGGATCAGCCACGCCGGCGCCAACGCCGCATCGCTGCTCGGCGACCGGACGGACTGCGCGCCGGGCGCGCGGCTGACCGACGCCTGGACCAGGCTGCTCGATGCGCTTGCGGACAGGCCGGGGGCGCGCAAGATCGTCCCCAGCGCGCACATCGGCCCCTGCGGAGCGATCGACCTCGTCGCCATCCGCGCCGCCGACGACCGCTTCATCCTCGAGTTCACGCCGCATCGTGGCGAAACCCGAGAGGGTGTTGGCAGCGATGCGACCCAGGCCGAGCCGAGCGTCGACCCGCACAGCGAGCAGGAAGTGGTCGACGCGGTGGCAGCGCTGACGGGCTTCCAGCGCACCATGTACTACGTCTTTCTCGAGGACGGCGACGGCGAGGTCAGCGCCGAGGCGCGCGACCCAGACGTGTACGGCAGCTACCTTGGACTGCGCTTTCCGGGCAGCGACGTTCCCCAGATTGCGCGCGATCTGTACCGCATCAACCCCTGGCGCAGCATTCCCGATGCGCTGGCCGATCCGGTGCCGCTGCGCGCGGCCGCGGCAAACGACGTCGCCGATCTGAGCTACTCGGATCTGCGCAGCGTCTCGCCGATGCACCGGATCTACCTGTCGAACATGGGAGTGCGCGCGTCGATTTCATTCCCCGTCGTCATCGGCTCGAACCTCGCCGGGCTGGTCGCCGCGCACCACAGCCAGGCCACCGTGCCGCCGCTGCGGGCGATGGAGCGCGCTGCAGCCCTCGTGCGTGCGCACTCGAGATGGCTGACCGACGAGCGGGCCAAGCGCCGGATGCGGGTGGTCGACGGACTGCACCGCCACTTCGATGCGCTCGATTCGGCGATCCGCGATGGCAGCACGCTGCTTGAGCGCTGGAGCGAAGTGGCTGAACGACTGTGCCGCGAGTTCGAAGCCGACGGCGCCACGCTGTGCGTCGGCTCGAAGCATGCGACCCACGGCCTGGGCTTCGAGACTGCGGCACGCGAAGCGTTCGACGATTGGTTCGTCCACAGCTGCGGGACGTTCGTCTGGCTCGGCGAGCACCTGGCGCACCAGATCCCCGCCTATCCTGCATCGGAAGTCGCCGGAGCGCTGGCGCTGCGCGTGACCGACGCGCACGGCGTTGCGGTGCGGCTATACCTGACGCGCGGCGAATACATCCACGAAGTCAGCTGGGGCGGCAACCCGGACAAGCCGATCGAGCGCCACGACGGGCAACTGGGAATTGCTCCACGCCGGTCGTTCGAGACATGGATCGAACGACGCGTGGGACACGCACGCGCATGGGACAGCGAGGCGCGGCTGCTCGCACTCGGCCTGCGCAAGGTGCTGCATCAGCGGCTGCAGGCACCATGAGCGGCGACGAGCTTGCTCTGCGCCTGCGCGCGGCCACGCGCGAACCGCACCATCGCCTCGACCATCACGCGCTGCTTGCTCCCTTGCTGCGGCCGACCTTGAACGTCGCCGACTACGCGTGCTCGCTGAGCGCGCTGTACGCTGCACAATCGACCTTGGAACACCTCGTTTGCGGATTCGCCCCGCAGTCCACATTCCCACCGCGCGCGGCGCAGCTGCGCGCCGACCTGGACGATCTCGGCCGGGCGCCGCAGCCGCTGCGGGCCACGCCGCCGCAGGCAAGCGACGACGCGCAGCGAATCGGCCTGATGTACGTGCTCGAGGGATCGCTGCGCGGAGCCAGCCTGATCGCCAGGCTGCTCGATGCGTCGCTGCCGCGCCAAGTGCCGAGGCGCTTTTACCGCGATGACCAGCCACCGCAGCGCTGGCCGGCATTCTGGACGCTGGCCGCGGCGCGTGCGCAGCACGCCGACATCGCAGGCATCGAGCGTTCGGCCGTCGCCGCGCTGCGCTTTTTTGCCGAGCACCTCGACGGCTGTCTGGGCAGCGCGTCGGAACCGACATGCGCCTGACCCCGGCGGTGGCCGCCTCGCCACACGTTCGCGCGCGGACAGCCGCAGTGTGCCGCGCGCGCCGGCTCAAGCCTGCGGCGCGCGGCGCGTCGCGGCGAAACGCGCGGCCAGTTCCTGGCGCAACGCGCGCCGCAGCTTGGCCGCCTCGTTGCGTCGAATCTGCTCTGGAGTGACCGGCTGCAGCGCCGGCACCTCGATCGGACGCCCCGCTTCGTCGACCGCGACCATGGTCAGGAAACAGCTGTTGACGTGGCGCCGCACCTGGCTGCGGATGTCCTCGGCGACGACCTTGACGCCGATTTCCATCGACGTGCGTCCGGTGTGGTTCACGCTGGCCAGGAAGGTCACGATTTCGCCGACATGGATCGGCTCGAGAAACATCACCTGGTCGACGCTGAGGGTGACGACGTAGCGCGCCGCGTAGCGGCTGGCGCATGCGTAGGCGACCTGGTCGAGCAGCTTGAGAATCGAGCCACCGTGCACGTTTCCGGCGAAGTTGGCCATGTCCGGAGTCATCAGCAGCGACATCGTCAGCTGGTGCTTGGCGGCATGCGGATGCGGATCCGTCTCGTTCATGGCGCGGCGTCGAGTTGGTCGATCTGCTGGCGTGCCAGCGCCAGGCGCTGCAGCAAGCCGGCCGGCGTGGCTGCGCCGAGCGCGCGCTGCAGCCCGTCCCACAAGGCCGCGGCCTGGGCGAAACACTGGCGCGCCGCGTCGCGCTGACCCAGCCTGCGCAACGCGGCGCCCTGAAAGCCGTAGCCGTTGGCCAGCGCATCGAGCCGCGAAGGCTCGGGTTCGCCGCCCTCGGCGGCAGCCGCGCTCCACACCGCGGTGGCGCGCGCCGCGGCCTGCGCAGCGGCGGCGACATCGCCGGCAGCGAATTGCAGCGTGGCCTGCGCGAAACTGCTGTGCGCGACCACATCGGCCAACTCGGCCGTATACAGCGCGCTTGCCGAGCGCTGCAGCTCGGTCCAGCGCGCAATCGCTGCCGCGTAGCAATCGATGGCCGCTGCGTCGTCACCGCGCGCACGCAACAGGTCGGCGCAGCCCAGGTGCAAGGCGGCGACGCGGTACACCCGCGCGTCGCGCCCGGCATCGTCGTTCGCGTGCGCAAGTGCGGCGCTTGCGTCGAGCAGCTCGATGGCGCGTTTCCAGGCGTCGAGCGCAGCCTGCACCGCGCCTGCCGCGGCTTCGGCCGCGCCGAGCGCACGGTACGCAGCCGCCGCAGCGTCGCGCTCGGCGGCACCGCACGCAGCGCGCCGCGCCGGCGCCAACGCCTCCCAGACCGCGACGGCTTCGCGGTAGCGCTGCGGCCGATCAGCCCCCTCATCCATGCCAGCTCCCGGGTTGTCTGCAGGCTCCCATTGCAGCACATCGCGGCGCGTCGACCTGAGCCGGCGCGTGCCGCGCACGGCGCCGGAGCCGGAAAACCTCAGTGCATCCAGCCTCGGCGGCGGCGGTACTGCTCGAACAGCCGGCGCTGCTCGGCAGGAGGCAGCCTGCGGTAACGCCGCTGCGCGCGAAGGATCGCCTGCCGCCGTTGCGCAGGAAGCCGCTGCCAGCGCTGCAACTGGCGGTGCCACTGCGGCCCGCCGAACCGTCCCGGCGGCACCTGCGCCGACGCCGGCTGCAGCAGACCCTGCAAGGTCACCAGCGCGGCCAGCAGCAGAACCCGCCACCAGCGCTCAGCCTTCATCGTGACCACCCGACACGTCGACGGCCTGCGGATGCGTGGCCAGCCACTCGTAGAAATCCATGTTCTGCACCGCGTCGGCGGTCTGTGCGCTCAACGCCGGCTGCTGCGCCGGCTGCTGCGCGGGCAGCACGCCGAAGCTCAGCGCGACCACACCGGCCAGGCTCGCGGTCAACGCGCCGGCCGCGGCCAGCCGCGCCCAACGCGCCCGGCGCGGCGCCCGGCGCGGCGCACGCCGCGCCGCCAGCCGCGGCAATTCGACCAGCGCCTGCGCGGTGCGTGCGCCGAAGCGCGCCTGCTCGGCCAGCGCGGCATCGGCACGCATGGCCTGCTCGAAACGCCTTGCCTGCTCGGCATCGAGCAGTCCGGCGCGCCACAGATCGGCGCGCCGCGCACGTTGTCGATCATCGCTCATCGCACATCCCCCTCGAGCCAGTCGCGCAGGCGGCTCAGCGCGCGCAAATGGTGCGTCCTCACGCTGCCCTCGCTGATGCGCATCGCCTGCGCGGTATCGGCGATCGACAGTTCCTCGACTTCACGCAGGACAAAGACCTGCCGCTGCCGCGCACTCAGCCGCTGCAGCGCGGCGGCGATGCGCGCCGCCTGCTGCAGCGACGCGACCTGCTGCTCGGGACCGTCGGCCGGGTCGACCAGAGATTCCCAGGCCGCGGCTTCGCGCCCGTCGTCGAATTCGCTGTCGGCGAAAAAGAAGTCGAACACTTTCTCGACCCGGCGCTTGCGATGCCAGTCGACGATGCGATTGCGCAAGATCCCGTAGAACAAAGGCGGCCACTGCGCTTCAGGACGGTCGCGATAGTGCGCGACCAGCCGCGTCAGCGCGTCCTGCACCAGATCGGATGCCGCCGCCGTGTGGCCTCCGGTTTCGAGCAAAGCCAGCCGCAGCGCGCGCGGTCTGACGTCGGCGCAGAAGGCCTCGAGCGCGGATTCGGTGCTCACCGCCGGCAACGTCGACACGCCAAGACTCGCGGCATAGCTTGACATACTCAGTAGTTCGATTCGCTTGACAACAACAGGTCCGCCGATAAAACGAATTGCCCGCCATTTTGCGCGACAGCGGCGAGTCGGCATACGTAACGCCATGCAACTTCCGAAGCGACTGCGCGGCGCGATGGCGCCGCGCCCGGCCCGGGCCACCGCACTGGCGGGCACGTGCTGCGGACCGCGGGCCCAATGTTCATCGACACACGCCCCAATGCCCCGGATGCCAGGCCCACGGCCCCCGCCACGCCGGGTGCCAGCAGCCGACGCATGGTGCGCATCACTGCCCGACGCGTTGGCTGATCCGGTTTTCCTGCCGATTCAGCGCAGCTTGCTGGGCGCGGGTGATGGTGCCGCCGTTGCGGCGCGCCATCGTCTGCTCGCGCGCACGCACGCGCCGGTCCTGCATGCGCAGTGCACGCGCGCGTGCCGGGCCGATCTCGCCCTCGCGGCGCTCGCGGGTGATGCGGCGCTGCAGATTGTGGGTGCGATCGAGAACCTGGTCACGCCGCGGATGCGCGGCTTCCCAGCGGGTCCCGGCTTGCGCCGGGCTGGCAGTCGACAGCACGCCGAGGCCGAGAACCAGGGCGAGGGCGGCGGGTAGAACACGAAGGTGACGCAACATGATGTTCCTTTCAATCAGGGTCGAATGGATTCGGATGGTCCAGAAGCCTGCAGGTGGCGAATAGAACGGCCACGCGACCACGATTGACGACATCGCTGCGCACGCAAACGTGACAAAAGATTTCACCGGCACGGGCGCTGCCAGTTCCGCGCCCGCAGCGTCAATGCGGCGAAATCCTTCACCACATCGATTCCCTGCCCGGCTCGCGACAGCGCTGCCGAACTGCCTCCGACCCATACGCCGACTGCCAGCGGCAGGCGCGCGCGCAGTTCGGACAGCGGTTCCAGCACCTGCGCCGGAGGCAGCAGCGACGAGAAGCTCAGCACCAGCACGTCGGCCGCGTGGGCGCTGGCCGCGGCGACGATGTCGGTCAGCGGAACCTGCGCGCCCAGTTGCACGCAGCGGCAACCTTCGAGCACCAGAATGGCCTCGGCCATCAGCAGACCGAGGGTGTGGGGCTCCTGCGGCACCGTCGCCAGCAGCACCCGCGGCTGTGTCGAAACGGCGTCGACACGCGATGCCGCGGTGATCGCCGCGCGCAGCACGCGCTGCACGATTTCCGTGTACAGATGCTCCTCGTGCACCTCCAACTGGCCGCGCATCCAGGCCTCGCCGACTGCGGCGTTCAGCGGCGCGACGATGCTGCTGACGAATCGCGACAACCCCAGGCGCAGGACGTCGAGCGACAGGTTCTGATGCAGCGCATCGGCCCGATGCCGCCTGAGCAAGTCGATGTACGGTGCCGCGGCGCGCCAGGCCGGGTCCGAGATCGCGGCCGGCGGCTTGCCGAAAGTGTCCCTGGCCAGAGCTTCGAGGTCGGGCGCGGACAGCGGAACGACGCGTGCTGGCCGGTGCCCAGCGTCGACCAGACGCTTGATGCGCCGCAGATGCTCGACCTGCTCGACCGGATAGACGCGGTCCCCGCAGTGATTGCGCGCAGGCCGAGGAAACCCGTAGCGGCGCTCCCAGACGCGCAGCGTGTCCTTGGCGATTCCGGTGTCGCGCTCCACCGCGGCGATTCCGACGTCGGTCGCGGTTCGGGTCGAGGTTTCAGTCATGGGCCATGCCTGTCTTGGACAAATAAAGCCTTGCGCTCGGTGCAGAGGCGTCGCTGCAGCGCCTCGCGAAGGTCGGTTCCGGTATCGTACCGCCGCGCGAAGCGCAGGCCAAAACCCTATTCTTGTCCATGTCATTAGATCGTTTCTGGACTATTTTTGAGTCCTATTGCCTAATTGTCCTAGACAACGTTAGCCATGGAGTGGAACGATGCGAGCGATCAGGAGGATTCTGTCCAGCGCAGCAGTGCTTGCTGGTTTGTTCACGACAACGCAGGCGCACGCGGCGGCTTGTCCGTCGCTGCTGAACCGGACCTTCCGGTCGCTGCAGGATGACCAACCGCAGAACTTGTGCCAGTACGCTGGCAAGGTCATTCTGGTCGTCAACACCGCGAGCCACTGCGGCTTCAGTGCGCAGGAGCGGGGATTGCAGGCGCTGCAGGCCAAATACGGACCGAAGGGGTTCGTCGTGCTCGGCTTCCCGTCGAACGACTTCCATCAGGAATTCGGCAACCCGGCACGCATCGTGCCGTTCTCGCGCGCCACCTACGGCGCGACCTTCGCGTTGTTCGCGCCGTCGCACGTCACCGAACCCGACGCCAACCCGCTGTTCGCGGCGTTGATCCGGGCCACCGGAACGCAACCGAAGTGGAATTTCTACAAATACCTGATCGGCCGCGACGGGCGCGTGATCGGCGCCTATTCAACGCTGACCACGCCGGACAACGCCGACCTGAATGCCGCCATCGTGCGCGCGCTGGCCCAGCGTCCCTGAGCCCCCTGCCCCGACTTTCGAGAACCGCCATGAACGCACCCGACGTGTTTTTCGCTCCCGATTCGATGCGCACCCTGCCCGACGTGCAATCCAGCCCAGACCAGCGCGAGATCGCGATCCAGAAGGTCGGCGTGCGCGACGTGCGCTACCCGGTGCGGCTGCGCGGTGCCGGCACCGGAGACGCCCAGCCGAGCATCGGCACCTTCCAGATGACGGTGGCGCTGCCGCCGCACGTCAAGGGCACGCATATGTCGCGCTTCATCGAAGTGCTCGAAGCGCACGACTCCGCGCTGGACGCGGCCGGACTCGAGCGGCTGCTCGACACCATGCTCGAGCGTCTCGGCGCCACGGCCGGCGCGATCACCATGCAGGCAACCTATTTCCGGCGCAAGGTGGCGCCGGTCTCTGGCGTGGCCAGCCTGCTCGACTACGGCGTCACGCTGCATGCCGAGCGCGACGGCGCGCAACGCCTGACGCGGCAAAGCGTCGATGTCCCGGTGACCAGCCTGTGCCCGTGCTCGCGCGACATCTCCGACTACGGCGCGCACAACCAGCGCTCGCGCATCAGCATCGGCGTCGAACTGCGCGGCGCCCTCGGCCTCGACGAACAGATCGCCGTGGCCGAGAACTCCGCGTCGTGCCAGCTGTGGGGGCTGCTGAAGCGCCCGGACGAGAAATACGTCACCGAATACGCCTACGACCACCCGAAATTCGTCGAGGACTTGGTCCGCGACGTCGCCGTGGCGCTGCGCGGCGACGCCCGCGTCGCCGCCTACACGGTGGCGTCGGAGAACTTCGAATCGATCCACAACCACTCGGCCTATGCCTGGCTGCAAGGGCGCAACCGCTGAGCGCCGGGACCGTCATGCACCCCCCTGCACGCAATCCGATCGCGCGCTCCAGGCCGCGCGTGGCCATCGTCGGCAGCGGCATCGCCGGGCTCGCGGCGGCGTGGTCGCTGCGCGCGCACGCCGATCTGACGCTGTTCGAGGCCGGCAGCCACTTCGGCGGCCACGTCCACACCATCGACGCCTGCGTCGACGGCACCGTGCACCCGGTCGACACCGGCTTCCTGGTGCTCAACCGCCGCACCTACCCCGGATTGCTGCAGCTGTTCGCCGAGCTGGGAATCGACACCGTCGACGCCGACATGTCGTTCTCGGTCCAGCGCCCACGCCCGCGCGGCGGCCGGCTGGAGTGGAGCGGCACCAACCTGGACACCGTGTTCGCGCAACGCAGCAACCTGCTGCGGCCCGCGTTCTGGTCCATGCTGCGCGATATCCTGCGCTTCAACCGCGAAGCCACCGCTTTGGCGCGCGCGGCAATCGAGCCGAGCGACGGCGCGCGCACGGTCGGCGCCTTCCTGCGCCAGCGGCGTTACGGCGCCCCGTTCATCCACGGCTATCTGCTGCCGATGGTGGCGTGCATCTGGTCGTGCCCGACCGCGCAGATGCTCGACTTCCCGATCACCACGCTGGTGCGCTTCTGCGACAACCACGGGCTGCTGCAGGTCGAAGGCCGCCCGCAATGGCTGACCGTACCGGGGGGTGCGCGCCGCTACGTCGAGCGCATCATTGCGCGGCTGCCCGATGCGCGACTGCATACCCCGGTGCTGCGGGTCAAGCGGCACGACGTCGGCGTGGAAGTCGCGACCGGGTCCGGCACCGAGTGGTTCGACCACGCCGTGCTCGCCTGCCACAGCGACCAGGCCCTGACCATGCTCGCCGACGCCGATGCACGCGAACGTGCGGTGCTCGGTGCCATCCGCTATCAGCC
>JAJZEB010000179.1 GCA_021805805.1 Pseudomonadota bacterium
TGGCGAGCAAGCCAATGTCTGCGGTGCGTTCGAACGCAGGCCGGACATTGCCTTGTGCTCGAACTTCTGCGCGCGCCGCCTCGATATCCTCGGCGGCGTTGCCGACGAACCACGCCCGGTCGGCGCGTACTGACAGCGCGTCGAGACAGGCAAGGATGCCGTCCGGACTGGGCTTGGGCCGGATGCTCCGTTCGGCGTCGGCGACGACGACGGCACCGAACGGAGCGTCACCGAGCAGGGCAAGCTCGGCCCTGGCGATATGCAGCGGCGCATTGGTCACGACGCCGAGGCGGATGCCCAGGCTGTGCAACTTGCCGAGGGCGTCGATGTCGTCGAACACGGTGGTGAACCGCGCTCTGCGTTCCGGCCGATCACGGCGCGCGAAGGCTGGCCAGAAGGACAGGGGGTCGACGTCGAAGCGGGTGCGGATGATGGCGTCTCGGTCCGCTCCGAACCAGAAGGCGTCGATCGCCGCCTGATCGGCCCGGCGCCGAAACGCGCGCAAGGTGCTTGCGACCACCCGCTACCGGTACGCGGGCCGGGTGGTGACGAGCGTGCCATCAAGATCGAACAGAACGGCTTTCATCGCGTCTCCATGCGGCGCGTAGCCGCGTCTCATCGGCGAGCCGCGCAATGACTCGCGTTGACCAGAGCGTTGGAGTGGTGAGGAACACCCGGGTTCCGCTTGCCGGGATGCCCCTGGCTGGCAATGCCCGCGAAGCCTCCGCCGTGTCGGCCGACCTCGTTCATCGGCCGCAGTCTGACGTTGGCATCGCGCGGCGCCCGAGGCTGAGGCCGCCGTCATGGCCGCGCGGGGAGCTGTGGCGGAGCGGAGAGTTGAACGTGATCGCGTTTTGGCATCTGCCAGGCATATGCTTGGGGAGCGGACTTGCAATGCTCGCCGAAAGACATGTGAAACTGTTCAAGAACGGCCGGAATCAAGCGGTTCGGATCCCGCGCGAATTCGAGTTGCCCGGTGAGCATGCGATCATCCGGAAAGACGGCACGCGATTGATCATCGAGCCGGCACCCGCGAAGTCGCTGCTGGATCTGCTGGCGACCTTGCCGGTGATTCCATTCAAGCATGAATGTATGGACAAGTGGCATACAATGAAGTCTTCAAGAATGCAGTGCGCGGGAGGCGTCTCATGGCTCAGGCTCAATCCCAGGAACCCGTCACCATCAGCATCCGCGCCAAGGCCGGGCAGCGCGACCTGATCGACCAGGCCGCCGATCGCCTCGGCCGCAGCCGCTCCGACTTCATGCTCGAAGCCGCCTGCCGGCAGGCCGAGAACGTGCTGCTCGACCAGACCTATTTCGCGCTCGACTCGAAGAGCTTTGCCGCCTTTCAGGCCATGCTCGACCAGCCGCCCGCGCCCACCGATCGCTTGCGCCGCACGCTCAAGGCCCGCGCGCCCTGGGACACGGCGACGGCTGAGGTCGCTGCCTCATCGAAAACCACCGGCCGACGCGTGAAGTGACCGCAGCAAAGCTTTCCGCGCCGCAACCGCTGTCCGACCAGAATCAGCTCGCCGATTTCGAAAGCGGCGAGCCCTCGCTGGACGACTGGCTGAAACGCCGCGCGGCCAGGAATCAGGCCAACGGCTCGTCCCGCACTTACGTCGTGTGCGAGGGAGACGCCGTCATCGGCTACTACTGCCTTGCGGCCGGCGCCATCGGCCACGCCGAAGCGCCGTCCACCTTGAAGCGCAATCGGCCCGACCCGATCCCCGTGCTCGTCCTCGGCCGCCTGGCCATCCACAAGGATCACCACCAGAAAGGCATCGGCACCGCGCTGCTGGGTGACGCCATCCGGCGCGCGATCCAGGCCGCCGACATCGCCGGAATCACCGCGCTGCTGGTGCAGGCCATCTCGGAACAGGCCCGGCGCTTCTACCTCTCGCGCGGCTTTGTCGAGTCGCCCGTCAAGCCCATGACCCTGTGCCTGATGCTGGCCACGGTTCGCCAGGCTCTGCGCGAGCCGTAGACCAAAGCCAGCACAAGCCCAAAGGGGCGTGCAGCATGCGCCTGCGTTCAGTCGCCATCCACTGAAAGGTGGCCAGGACGTCGGTAGCGGCGGCCGGCTTCGAGCGCTGGTTGACGCCGGCCAGAGTGCGCTTGCTCTGAGTCCTTCCGCCACTCGAGGGCGTTGTCAGGGAGTAGTTGCCTTACCACGTAAGACAATCTATGATCCTGATCGTTCCAATGAGGCTGGAGATCCACATGCCGACGCTGCTCGTTTCTTCCAAGGGCCAGATCGTGTTGCCCGCTGCCCTGCGGCGTCGGCTCGGAATGGGTGCAGGTTCCCGGCTCGAAGTGATCGAGGAGGCTGACGGGCTGAAGCTGCGGGTCGTACGGTCTGTGCCAACGGCCGATCTGAGTGGTCTGGCGGGCATGGTCAGGGCTGTGGCGCGTGGTGTTCCACGTCACCTTGAGGACTTCGACCCCGCCTCGACCTTGACCCGTTCGCGGCGGGGCAAGTCGTGAAGGCCCTGGACACGAATGTCCTTGCGCGATTCTTCATCGACGACGACGACGACCCGCAGGCGGCAACGCAGCGGCCTGCTGCCGTCGCCGCCCTCGCCGAACGCTGCTTTGTCTCGGTCACCGTATTGCTGGAACTGGAGTGGGTCATGCGGGGGTTCTACGAACTACCCAAGGCGGACATTGCTCGTGTGTTGCGCGCGCTTGCGGGAATCGCGCATGTCACGTTCGAGGACCGAGATGCCGTGCTGGCGGCGGTCGAGGCTTTCGACCATGGCCTCGACTTCGCGGACGCGCTGCATCTGGCGCGCAGTTGTCGCGCCTCTGGTTTTGCGACCTTCGATCGTCGACTGGCGAAGCGGGCCAAGGGCCTCGCACTGGTTCCCCCCGCGGAGTTGCTGGCCTGAGTGATTTCGGCCGGGTCCTCGAAGCGCACGACGCGTTCTGGTGAAACGCGCTCGCCGCGGTCAAGTGCACGGGCGACTCGCCGGCCATGCTCGAAGAAGTCCTGTTTGCTTCTGGTGTTGATGGTGAGCTTGCTCATCGTGCACGCGCAACACCGTACACGCGTTGGCAATCACGCTGCACTGGACCCGCGCCCGCGCCCGCGCCTTGCCTGCGCCCCGATACGGCCCAGCGAAATGACAGTTATTAGCTGGACAGGACACTAGGTCAAAAGGGGCTTAGCGGAGAGTTGATCGGATGCGCGACAAGCCCCGGCGTTCAGGCCAGGGAAGGATCGCGCGGGCGCTGCAGGCGGCCTAGTCCACTGCGTCAGGGAAATGGCACCCCCCGCCGAGGCGCCAAGGGGTGCAGCGCTAGGCGCGGCGCGCAGCCCAGGCTGGCCGCCTGGGCAAGCGGCGCAACGACGCGATGGGCCCCTTGGCGCCTCGGCCCTGCGGGTGTGGCCCCAGGCCTGCCCACTCGGCGTTGCAGGTCTTCGCCGGGTGCCCAACCCGGCTGTGCCCTGCGCCTTGATTGGGCAGGCCTGGGGCCACACGGGGGGTGCCATTTCCCTGACGCAGTGGACTAGAATCACTGGTCGTTTGAACAGTGCCATGCAACGTCTCCAAGCCTTCAAATTCGAGCTTCGCCCGAACGGCCAGCAGCAGCGCCAGATGCGCCGCTTTGCCGGAGCGTGCCGGTTCGTGTTCAACGCGGCTCTGGCCATGCAAACGGCCCAGCACCAGGCCGCAGGCCCGTTCATCC
>JAJZEB010000180.1 GCA_021805805.1 Pseudomonadota bacterium
GATCTTCGCCTTCCTGGTCGGCCCGCCGGCCGCAGCGCAGGCGCTGGCGCGCGGAATCGGCCGTGGCCTTCTGCTGGCGATGGCGCTGGCGCTGGCGCTGACCTGGATCGGACTGGCCGCGTCGTATGCGATCGGCTTTCCGGCCAGCACCTGGATCGCGTCGCTGAGCTTCGCGCTGTACCTGGTGGCGCAGCTGCTGCGCCGGCGCTGATCCGGCCGCCGCGGCGGCGTCGACCGCGACGTCGGCGGCCTGCCACGGCCAGCGCTTGGGGTCGGCGAAGCATTCCTTCAGGTAGTCGATCCACAGCCGCTGGCGCAGCGGCATGTGCTTGCGCTGGGCAAAAACCACCTGGATTCCCACCGGCGGCGCGGCGAATTCGCCGAGCACCTCGACCAGGCGACCGGCGGCCAGATCGTCGCCGACTTCCCACATCGAGCGCCACGCCAGCCCTTCGCCGGCCACGCACCAGGCGTGCAGCACCGCGCCATCGCTGCAATCGAGCGCGCCGCCGACGCGCAGGTGGACCAGCTCGCCGTCGATGCGGAAGGTCCAGCCGCGGCCAGGCGCCGACAGCGTGGTGTAGACCAGGCAGCGGTGGCGCGCCAGGTCATGCGGCGTGCGCGGGGTTCCATGGCGCCGCAGGTAATCCGGCGACGCCACGCAGACGCGGCGACTGGCGCCCAGGCGCACGCTGACCAGCGAGGAATCGGCCAGTGCGCCGACGCGCACCGCGCAGTCGTAGCCCTCGTTGACCAGATCGACGATGCGGTCGGTCAAATCCAGCGACAGATTGACCTCGGGGTTGCGCGCGACGAAAGCCGGCACCAGCGGAGCGACGTGGCGGCGGCCGAAACCGGCCGGCGCGGTCACGCGCAGCAGTCCGCTGGCGCGTACGCCGCCGGCGCTGACGCTGGCCTCGGCGCTTTGCAGCTCGGCCAGCACGCGCTGGCAATCCTCGAGAAACGAGGCGCCTTCGTAGGTCAGCGACAGCCGACGCGTCGTGCGCAGCAACAGCTTGACGCCCAGCCGCGCCTCCAGCGCGTCGATGCGCCGGCCGATGATCGCCGGCGCCACGCCTTCGGCATGCGCCGCCGCGGTCAGGCTGCCGCGCGCGGCGACCGCGACGAATGTCTCGAGCTGTTTGAGCTTGTCCATGGCGACTCCGTCGGATTGTGCTGGCGTGCTGGCGGCCTGGCGCGCGCAAGCGGGCCATTATGGATGTTTTTGTCAAAGCTGACTTGACATGATGGACCGAATTGGCGGCCAAACGGGCGATGAATCGACCTAAACTGTGCAGTGCAACATGGATGGGCCGCCGATCGCGATGCCCGTCCGCCAAGCCGCCGCGCGGCGCGGGACGACCTGCCGCAGCCGCGCCGCGGCTGCGCAACCGACAACACAACAACCACCATCTGGAGATTCGCATGCAAGCCACCGAACTGCCCGCCGGCGTGACGCTGAGCGCACCGCACAACCCGGCCTTCGATGCCGTTCTGAGTCCCGAAGCGCTGGCCTTCGTCGCCGCGCTGCACCGCGCCTTCGAGCCACGCCGCCGCGAGCTGCTGGCGGCGCGCGCCGCGCGCGTGCAACGGCTCGACGCCGGCGAGAAGCCCGACTTCCTCGCCACCACCCGGGCCGTGCGCGAAGGCGACTGGCGTATCGCCCCGCTGCCCGCGGCGCTGCAGCGCCGCCGCGTCGAGATCACCGGTCCGGTCGACCGCAAGATGATCATCAACGCATTCAACTCGGGCGCCGACAGCTACATGGCCGACTTCGAGGATGCGAACACGCCGAACTGGGACAACCAGATCCAGGGCCAGATCAATCTGTCCGAAGCCATCCGCCGCACCATCCGCCTCGAGCAGGGCGGCAAGAGCTACGCGCTGGCCGACAAGGTCGCGGTGCTGCAGGTGCGCCCGCGCGGCTGGCACCTCGACGAAAAGCACATGCAGGTCGACGGCCAGCGCGTGGCCGGCGGGTTGTTCGATTTCGGCCTGTTCCTGTTCCACAACGCGCGCGAGCAGCTGGCGCGCGGCGCCGGCCCCTACTTCTACCTGCCCAAGCTCGAGAGCCACCTCGAGGCGCGGCTGTGGAACGACGTGTTCGTGTTCGCGCAGGAGCGGCTCGGGCTGCCGCGCGGCACCATCAAGGCCACGGTGCTGATCGAGACCATCGTCGCCGCGTTCGAGATGGACGAAATCCTCTACGAACTTCGCGAGCACAGCGCCGGGCTGAACGCCGGGCGCTGGGACTACATCTTCAGCGCGATCAAGAAGTTCAAGGTCGACCGCGACTTCTGCCTGGCCGACCGCGGCCAGATCACGATGACGGTGCCGTTCATGCGCGCGTATGCGCTGCTGCTGCTGCAGACCTGCCACAAGCGCGGTGCTCCGGCCATCGGCGGCATGAGCGCGCTGATCCCGATCAAGAACGACGAGGAGAAGAACGCGCGCGCGATGGAAGGCATCCGCGCCGACAAGCGCCGCGACGCCACCGACGGCTACGACGGCGGCTGGGTCGCGCACCCGGGGCTGGTCGGCCCGGCGATGGAGGAGTTCGTCGCCGTGCTCGGCGAGCGCGACAACCAGATCGACAAGCGGCGCGACGACGTGCAGGTCGCCGCGTCCGACCTGCTCGACTTCCGCCCGTCGGCGCCGATCACCGAGACCGGACTGCGCAACAACATCAACGTCGGCATCCATTACCTGGGCGCCTGGCTGTCCGGCAGCGGCGCGGTGCCGATCCACAACCTGATGGAAGACGCCGCCACCGCGGAGATCTCGCGCAGCCAGGTCTGGCAGTGGATCCACAGCCCCAAGGGCGTGCTCGACGACGGCCGCAAGGTCGACGTGGCGATGGTGCGCGCGCTGATCCCCGAGGAACTGGCGCGGGTCAAGGCCACCGGCGCCGAAGGGCAGTTCGACAAGGCGGCGCAGATCTTCGAGGCCATGTCGACCGGCGACACCTTCACCGAGTTCCTGACCCTGCCGCTGTACGAGGAGCTGGGCTGACGCAGACGATCCCGGGCCGCGGCGGCAGCCGTGGCCCGGATCACTGCGCAACGCGCCGGGGAACTTCAGGCAGCGGCACGACTCTGATCGTGCAGTTGCACACGCACCTGCCGTGCGCCAGGAGTCTCCGATGCGCCCGAACGCCCCGGCCGCCGCCGCGCTGCTGCTCGCCTCAGTCATCGTCCCGCAAATCCACGCCGCCGCGACGCACGCCGCCGGCGCCACGCGCGCGCCGACCTACATCCTGAGCCCGCCACCGGTGGAGCTGCTGGCCAACGCGCGGCTCAACGACGACGGCACGATGACCATCGACGGCGGCCTCCACAGCGCCGCCGCGAACACGTTCCACCGCCTGATCTGCCACAGCTTCGGCGCCAGCGACGTCACCGACCTCGGCCCGATCACGCTCGAGGCGCAGACCGTCGACGCGGTGGTCTGCGCCGCGCCGGCCGGGCGGCGGCCGCCCGGGCGCGCGGTGCCGCTGCTCGAGGACAACGCCGGCCGGCTGTTCGTGCCGAGCTCGGCGCTGGTTCCGGCGGGCGCCGGCGCGCGCGGTGCCGGCGGCGCCACGGCATCGCCCGGACCGGCCGCGGGCGGCGCGAACGCGTTCACGCTCGACCTGCACGGGCCGTACGGGCTGGTCCCTGCCGAACGCGCGTACTACG
>JAJZEB010000181.1 GCA_021805805.1 Pseudomonadota bacterium
GCGCGTCGGAGGATTTTCAGGACAAGGGCGCGCACGGCGAGACTGGGGGCTGGCGAAGAGGGCGGGGGCTGCTGCTCGAGAACTGCTGCGCGCGTGCTGGAAAACGCGCGCGGCCAAACCGGACGGCCTTGACAGGCCGTCTGTGCACGGTTGCCCGGGAACGGGCAACCGGTGTCAGTGCATCACGCAGGCTGGCCGGAACCGGCTAGTCTGCGCAGGGGTTCACGGAGTGGTGGTTCCGGTGGTCCCAGTGGTTCCGGTGCCGCCGTTGTTGGTCGCCGACGCGATCGCGCCGGCAGCGACGATTCCGCCGCCGACGGCAAGCGCGCCACCGACTCCGAGACCTCCGGCCAGGCCGCCGCCGACCGTGCCAGCGGCTCCCGCTCCACCTGCCGCACCCGCGCCGCCAGCGCCCGCCGCACCGCCCGTGCCTCCGGCACCGGCAGTGCTGCCGCCGGTCGCGCCGGTGGTTCCTGCAGTTTGCGCTTGGGCCAGCGGAGCGGCGATCAGGGCCAAAACGGCAGCCAATGCAAGGATTTTCTTCATCGTGGACTCCTGCTCAAGGTTGATGCGTTGGGGCTGAACGCCGGGAAGTCGATTTGCACCGAAGCAACGGTACACCCGACCTTAATATACCGCATGGACATCGATGTTTGATGACTGTTACGCGGGTCAGGCTGCCATTTGCTGCGCGGCACCCCCGACCGCGGGGTTCAGCGCGCCGCCGGGCGCGATTCTGCGCACGCCGGGGGCGATGTAGCGGGCGACCTGATGCGCGCGGTGGACGTCGCTGCTCCAGAGGTGTGGAACGCGCTCGGCCAGCAGCTTGCGGGCCAACTGTTGGCTTCCAGGGCCGTACATGCCTTCGAGTGAACCGATGTTGCATTGCAGCAACACGCCGATGTTCTGCAGGCGTTCGAGCCACTGCGCGGGCTGCGCCTGGACGTAGCGGTAGCGTTCGATATGCGCCAGAACCGGGCGGTAGCCGCAGTCGCGCAGCGCGACCAGCGCGTCGATTCCGCGCGGGGCTTCCATCAGGTAGGGGAATTCGATCAGCACGGCGCGCTCACCGTCGATGTCGGTGTGCAGCAGTTCGTCGCGCGCGATCAGTTCGAACAGCAGATCGTTGGCGTGGTATTCGGCTGCGAGCTTGAGCGGGAAACCTGGTCCAACGGCTCGCTGGAGTTCGGCGAATGCTTCGCGCAGTTGGGCGGCGGTGTTGTCGAACACGCCGCCGTAGATGTGCGGCGTGACGACGGCACCGCTGTAGCCGGCGGCTTTCAGCGCGTCGATGATCTGAAGCGCTTCGTCGAGGTCGCGCGCGCCGTCGTCGACTCCTGGAACGAGGTGGCAATGGAAGTCCCAGCCCAGCGCGCCCGGTGCGGGGGCGGGGGTGCGTCGTCCGAGGCCGAACCAAGCCATGCCGTTTGCGTTCCGCGTGTCCGTCAGCTGCGGCGCTTCAGCGCGCCGAGCAGGCGGCGCCAGCGGCTTGTCGGGCCGCTCTCGCCGTGACCATAGCCGTAGCCGTATCCATAGCCGTAGCCGTATCCATAGCCGTAACCATAGCCGTAGCCATAGCCACTACCACCGCCAAGGTCATTGACGACCATGCCGATCGGTTTGCCGCGCGCGCCGAGCGCGCGCAGGTGGTTGGCGAACATTCCGCGGGGCGTTTTGCCGACGCGCAGAACGCTGAGCACGCGATCGACGTTCGGAATGATCAGTTGCGCATCGCCGACCACCGGGTACGGTGGGGTGTCGATGATGACGTAGTCGTAGTGGGCGCGCAGCGCCTGCAGCAGTTCGCCCAGGCGTGGGGAGCCGATCAGTTCGGCCGGGTTCGGTGGCACCTGGCCCGAAGGCATGACGAGGAACGTTTGATCGTCGATCGGCTGCACCGCTTGCTCCCATTGCGCGCGGCCGGCGAGCACGTCGGCCAGGCCAGGGCTCTGGCGTACGCCGAAGACTTCGTGGGCGTGGGGTTTGCGCAGGTCGGCTTCGATCAGCACCGGCTTCTTGCCGTCGGCGGCCAGCGCGGCGCACAGTTCGTACGCGGTGGTCGATTTGCCGTCGCCCGGGGTGGCCGAGGTCAGCATCCAGACCTGATCTTCGCCGGCGCGCTGTGCCAGGTACAGGTTGGTGCGCAGTGTGCGCACCGCTTCGCCGTAGTTCGAGCGTGCGTCCTGGACCTTGAAGCGTTGATCGCCTCCACGCCGGCGATGGAAATGCGGCAGCAGCGCGTACCACGGCAGGTTCGGGAACGCCTGCTGCACCTCGTCTTCGCTGCGGAATCCGGGGGTCAGCAGCGCTTTGGCCAGCACCCAGGCGGTCGACAGCATCAGGCCGAGCAGCGCGCCGAGCGTGAGCGTGAGCTTGGCGTTCGGCTTGATCGGGGCATTTGCGGTCTCGGCGTGGTCGAGGACGCGGTTGCTGGTGATCGTTCCGGCGCGGGTGACTGCGGCTTCTTCCTGCTTTTGCAGCAGGAACATGTACAGCTGGCCGAGCACTTCGCTCGAGCGTTTCAGCGCGATGACTTCCATTCCGGCGTGCGGAAGGGTTGCGAGGCGGCGGCGGAAGTGGTCGATGATGTCGTCGACGCTCTTGAGTTGCTGTTCGGCGCTGGCGGTCTGGTTGGCGATCAGCGCTTCGATGCTGTGCTTGATGCGCATGACCTTCGCGGTGGCCACGCGAACTTGCGGTGCGTTGTCGGTGTACAGCGGTTTGAGCGCGGCAAGCTCGCTTTGCGCAGCGGCGAGCTGGGTCGCAAGGTCGTCGAGCACCTTGTCGTCGATCGAGCTGACCAGGTATTGATCGACCGGGGCGTTGGGCTTGCGCAGCACTTTGTCGAGCTGCTGCAAGTTGAACAGCTGCAGTTGTGCCTGGCTGCGCTGGACTTCGTACTTGGCCATCTGGTCGATCGCGGCCTTGGCGTTGTCGGGCAGCGAAATGACTCCCGAGCGCTCCTGGTAGTTCGCCAGCCGCGCGTCGGCGTTGGCCAGCGACTTGCGCACGCCGTCGATCTGGGTGCCGAGGTAGTCGTACGCAGCCGATGCCTGTTCGGTCGACCAGGCGCGGGTCTGCGCCAGGTAGTCGTTCATCACCGTGGCGAGAAAGCGCTGCGCCAGGTACGGGTCGGTGTTCTTGACGTCGAGGTTGACGACCAGCGTCGGTTGGCCCCCCGCGCCTTGGGTCGTCGTGCTGATTCCGTAGCCGCCGCCTTTCATCAGCAGGTTGTACAGCGTCACCGGGGCGGTGAGGTGGATGCCGTAGATCGCGCCTGCCGGGGGCTGGAAGCCCGATTGCACCGGGCGCAGCAGCAGCCGCAGGCCGTTGCCGAGCGCGGGTTGGCCGAGTTGGCCGTGCAGCAGCGGCTTGCCGCTCTTCGGGCCGATGGTGTAGGCGCCGTTTGCGGCGAAGCGGATGCGCAGCGTGGCGCCGTCGAGCGTCGGGTCGGTGACTTCGGCGTTGATCGCCTGCAGCGCGTCCGGGGCGGCTTGCCACGGCGTGAAGCGCTTGTGGTCGAAGAAGCGCCAGGTGCCGAAGCGCACGCTGGGCGGTGCGCTCGCGGTTCCGCGCCAGACCGGGGAGTTCAGGCCGGTGGCTTCGATCGCGGAGACGACGAGGTCGCGGCTCTTGAGGATCTCGACCTGGGTTTCGACCCCGCTGTTGCCG
>JAJZEB010000182.1 GCA_021805805.1 Pseudomonadota bacterium
CATCTGGCCGGCGCCGGCCTCGTGGATCAGCGTCTCGACGCCGAGTTTGTGCACCTGGCAGAAGCTCGACAGCTCCATGAAGAAGGGGTCGAAGTCGTTGACCGCGTCGATCGAATACGACTGCCGCCCGGCCTCGGCCTTGCCGGTGCGCCCGAGCGGAGGCTGCAGCGGTTCGTGCGGGTTGTGCTGGCGCGCGACCAGGTAGAACTCCATCTCCGGCGCGACCACCGGGCGCCAGCCTTCGTGCGCGTACAGATCGAGAACGCCGCGCAGCACCGCGCGCGGCGACAGTCCGACGGAGCTTCCATCGGGCTCGAAGCAGTCATGGATCACCACCGCGACCGGCTCGGCGGCCCACGGCACCAGACGCACGGTCGACGCGTCGGGCCGGCACACCATATCCGGGTCGGTGTCGCCGACGTAGGGGCCGTTGTCAGGCTGCTGGCCGTTGACGGTGTTCAGCAGCACGCTCTTGGGCAGCCGCATTTCACCGGCGTCGACGAACAGGTCGCGCGGCAGGATCTTGCCGCGCGCGATCCCGGTCATGTCCGGGATCACGCATTCGACTTCGTGGATGCGATGGGCGTGGAGGAATTCGTGCAGGGTCTGGGACATGATCGGGCAGGTTTTGCCGGATCATAGATGTGATCACAAAACGCAGTCAAATAAGTAAATTGGGGGTTTTTGACGAACACAGTGATCACAAACGCGATGCTGGATCAACTGCGGCGGCGCAGCAGGTGGGCCGCCAGACCGGCCAGCAGGCCCCAGAACGCGCTGCCCAGGCCGAGCACGGTCAGCCCCGACGCGGTGAGCAGGAAGGTGATCAGCGCGGCGTCGCGCTCGCGCGGGTCGGCCAGCGCGCCGTGCAGGCTGGTGCCGATGGTGCCGAGCAGCGCCAGCCCGGCGACGGCGCCGATCAGCGCGGCCGGGAACGCCGCCAGCAGCGCCGCCATGGTCGCGCCGAACACCCCGGTGGCGAGATAGAACACCCCGGCCCAGACCGACGCGCGCCAGCGCTGCGCCGGGTCGGGGTGGGCGTTCGGGCTCATGCAGATGGCGGCGGTGATCGCGGCCAGGTTGAACGAGAAGCCGCCGAACGGCGCCAGCAGCACGCCGGTCAGGCCGGTGGCGCCGACCAGCGGCGACGCCGGAACGTGGTAGCCGTTGCTGCGCAGCACGACCAGCCCGGGCATGTTCTGCGACGCCATGGTGACCAGGAACAAGGGCACGCCGATGCCGACGATGGTGCCGAGGTGCCATTGCGGCCAGGTCAGCAGCGGCCGCGCCAGCCGCAGCGGCACGCCACCCAGATGCAGCTGGCCCAGCGCCGCGGCCACCGCGATCCCGGCCGCCAGCGTCAGTGGCACCGCGTAGCGCGGCGCGAAGCGGCGCGCGAGCACGAACGCCGCCAGCATGGTGCCGACCAGCGCGCGATGGTCGCCGAACAGTCCGAACAGATCGATGCCGAACTGCAGCAGCACCCCGGCCAGCATGGCCGAGGCCAGGCTCGACGGCACGCGGCGCATCAGGCGCTCGAAGGTGCCGCTGAAGCCGACCAGCGCGGCCGCCGCGGCGGCGAAGACGAAGGCGCCGACCGCCTGCGCCATGCTCACGCCGTGCAGGCTGGTGGCGAGCAGCGCCGCACCCGGAGTCGACCAGGCCGTCAGCACCGGGGTGCGCGTGGCCAGCGACAGCCCGATGCAGGTCACGCCCATGCCCAGGCCCAGCGCCCACAGCCACGAGGCGACTTCGGCCGGTGTCGCGCCGGCGGCGCGCGCGGCCTCGAACACGATCGGTGCCGAGCTGGTGTAGCCGACCAGCACCGCGATCAGGCCGGCGCTGAACAGCGACGGCGACAACCAGGATTTGAGCATCGGAGGACCTCGTGGCGAGTCGTGCGTTATAACGCACGATCGCAGCTTAACATGGCGTTTTCGACGACGCGGGAGGCCTCGGTGGGACGCGATGCAGACGACGATGCGGTCGGCGCGGTGCTGGCGCGGCGCCTGCGGGCGCTGCGCGCGCAGCGCGGCTGGAGCCTGGAACGCGCGGCGCAGGTCACCGGCGTGAGCAAGGCGATGCTGGGCCAGATCGAGCGTGGCGAGTCGAGCCCTACGGTGGCCACGCTGTGGCGCATCGCCGGCGGCTTCGGCCTCGGGCTCAGCGATTTCCTGCTCGATGCGCCGGCACCGGCGGCCACCGTGGTGCGTGCGCCACGCTTGCGTCCGGCCGTCGACGCGATGCTGGTCGCGCCGCTGTTCGCATTCGATCCTGCGCTCGGCTTCGAGCTGTTCGAGGTCACGCTGCTGCCCGGCTACACCCGGCTGTCGGAGCCGCATGCGGCCGGCGTCGTCGAGCACGTGGTCGTCACCGCCGGGGCGCTGCAGGTGCTGCTCGACGACGACTGGATCGCGCTGGCGACCGGCGACGCGGTGCGTTTCGCGGCCGATCGGGCGCACGGCTACCGCAACGTCAGCGGCGCGGACGCCAGTTTCCTGAATCTGATCCACTACCCGACTCGCTGAGCGCGCACCGCCGCAGCGCAGCAGGCACAATGTCATCCGGGCGACGAGCGCCCGGCACAAGACCAACGACAACGCAGCCCCATGGCCTGGCGACTCGAACTGCAAGGCATCAGCAAGCGCTATCCCGGCGTCGTCGCCAACGACGGCGTCGACCTGCGCGTGGCGCCGGGCGCGATCCACGCCGTGCTCGGCGAAAACGGCGCCGGCAAGTCGACGCTGATGAAAATCATCTACGGCGCCGAGCAGGCCGACTCCGGCCGCGTGCTGTTCGACGGCACCGAGGTGCGGGTGCACAACCCGCAGGCCGCGCGCGCGCTGGGCATCGCGATGGTGTTCCAGCATTTCTCGCTGTTCGAGAGCGTCAGCGTGGCCGAGAACGTCTGGCTGGGCCAGCCGCCGGGGACCACGCTGGCGCAGGTGGCCGCGCGCATCGCGCAGGTGGCGGCCGCCTACGGCCTCGACGTCGACCCGCAGCGCCCGCTGTACGCGCTGTCGGTCGGCGAGCGCCAGCGCGTCGAGATCATCCGCGCGCTGCTGACCGAGCCGCGGCTGCTGATCCTCGACGAGCCGACCTCGGTGCTGGCGCCGCAGGCGGTGCGCAAGCTGTTCGAGACCCTGCGCAAGCTGGCCGACGCCGGCTGCAGCATTCTGTACATCAGCCACAAGCTCGACGAGGTGCGCGCGCTGTGCCACAGCTGCACGGTGCTGCGCGGCGGCCGCGTGGTCGCCGAGATCGATCCGGCGCAGCACGACAACGCCAGTCTGTCGCGCTTGATGATCGGCGCCGACCTGGCGCCGCCGCAGCACCGCCCGGCCAGCGTCGGCGAGGTCGTGCTCGAGCTCGACGGCGTCACGCAGCCGCCGCTCGACCCGCATGGCGTGGCGCTGCACGGCCTGGCGCTGGAACTGCGCGCCGGCGAGATCGTCGGCCTCGCCGGGGTCTCGGGCAACGGCCAGCGCGAGCTGCTGGCGCTGCTCTCGGGCGAGGATGCGCGGCCGCTGGCCGCCGGCCGTGTGCGGCTGCGCGGGCAGCAGCTGCGCGGCGTGGCCGCGCGGCGCGCCGCCGGCCTGCGCGTGGTGCCCGAGGAGCGGCTG
>JAJZEB010000183.1 GCA_021805805.1 Pseudomonadota bacterium
CCGTGCCCCAACGCATCCCTGGTGCTTGTAGATAAGAAATTTCTCGGTTCGGTCGGACTTTCCCGACCGCCTTGCCGATCCAAGGGCTTCTCCCGAGGATGCGTTGCAGGTCCACGATCAAAACGATCGTGGTCACGCGAGGATGCCTTCCATTGATCATGACCAGCGTCCAACACCGCGCCTAACGAACCATCATCGGGTGAAGCCGGTGGCGCCCCGTCGCGTCGCCGCACCGGGGCGCCAGATGGATGCAGATTTAACAAGCCATCGACAGCGATTCGCTGACGATGCGCGTTTCCAACTCTGCGTCGAAAGTCTTGATGTGCTCCAGCAGGTAGTCGCGCAACACGGCAAGCGTCAGCAATGAGTGCGAAGCCGCCGGCTGCTCCGCGAAATCCGTCTGGATCGCCTCCAGGCGTTTGCGCAAGATGTCATGATCAGCCTTGTGCGCCGCGGCTGCCTTCGCGTTGCGCAGGACGCGGAAGAACGATTCCTCGTACTGGAAATGACGCTCGCAACGATCAACCAGTTCGGCCAGCAAGTCGCCGAGCGTCTGCTCTGCGCGGTGCTGCTGGACGCCGTCGAACAAGCGATTGGCGATGGCCATGATGTCCGCATGATCTGCATCGATTTCATCGACGCCGTAAGCGCGCAGTTGAGTCGGTTTAATGAACGAGGACAAGACAAATTTCCTAGGTAGCACGAACGCACGATAGCGTTTTCATGATCGTAACGGCAATGGCCCGCGATACTGGCCGCTTTGTCACCTAATGTGATGCGCCCAGGAGACGCTTGCAGAAGAAAGGGTTCAAGTGTGAAAAATTTCCGCGCCGTATCGGACCGACCGGTCTATAACCTTGGGGCTTGTTCGCTGCTGATAGATCGAATCGCGGTTGACCGGGGCCGAGACACGCGCACAGTGGACTTGACGCCAGACCGGCTCGACTGGTGCGCGCACGCGTACCAGGCTGCTGGCGCGCACGCTCAAGGTGTCGTGTGGCATGTGGTCGACAAAGAACAGACGGTTCGTTGCCAAAAACATCCGTACTGCTGCTTTGGTGTTCAGGTGCCGACTCGATGTCACAGCGATGCTGCTCGCACTGTTGCAGAGGCTCCAGACTCAGCGGCCGCAGGTGCGCCAGATGGTGCGCCAAGTCCACCGGCTGCCGCGTCACGCGCATTTGCGGCCTGGGCTGTGCGGGCTCTACGCGCATAATTGCCCCATGAATCGCCGCCATCCCCGCCGCACGTCGCCAACGCAGCCTGCGCCAGAGTCGTCGCCGTCTGGCGTGTGCGGCGACCGGCTCGCTGAAGTGCGTGCCCTGGCAGCGGATGTGCTTGGCAGCGCAGACGCCGCGGGTGAGTGGCTGCACGTGGAGGCGCTGGGGCTGGAGTTCCGAAAGCCGATTGACCTGTTGGACGAGCCGGGCGGGGTCGACGCAGTCAAGACTCTGTTGCAACGGATGACATACGGCGTCTACTCTTGACTTTGTTGCCGGTGGTGGCACGGGTAGCACGGGCTCCCTGGCGGGGTGGACACTCCAGGATGCGTATTCCAGCGCAAACCCGCCGCTCGCTTCGAGCCAAGGCCGCCACCGGTGCGGGACTCTCGATCGGCCTACGCGGTGCGTAGGAGTTGGGCCGATCCGCTTGATGGGAGACAGGTCGTCGGCCATTGCCGTCACCGGGCCTGTCCTGGGCACGGTCCGGTGCGCGCGCAAAAACAGCCGCCCGCAGGGGACGGCGATCGGGTTCAAAGCGCCGCAGCGTCTGCCGCGAGCGTCGGATCAGTGATAGTCCTCTTCACGCTGATGGCGCACCGCCAGTACCACGACTTTCGATGTACTGACGATCTCGTACAGGGCAACATACCCGGTGCCGCCAAACGGCATGATCAGTTCCCTCTGTGCGGGATTCTGGGCGGCCTTGCGGAAGCTGTAGGGCGTGAGTGCAAGTTGCCGCTGCATCAGCTCCCTGATGGTATCGATCGCCGCTTGTGCGCGGTCGAGGTCCTCGGTGGTCTCAGCTCGATCGAGCAAGTAATCAAATAGACGCTCCAAGTCCGACTCCGCTGTCGGCGTCAGCTGGACTTCGAACGTCATCGAGCGAGCTTCTTGCGCTTCGCCTCGAGCTTGGCTTGCAGCCGGTCGAGAACCGCCTCGACCGGCGTGCCGACGCCGGTGCGGTGATATTCATCCGACGCGGCTCGGGCACGCTCATGGAAGGCGATTTGAACTCGCCTGAACGCGATTGCGCTTCGCACTGTCGCCTCGATGAAATCGGTCAGGGTCTCGCCTTGCCTGAGCACGGACTCGAGTTCGGCCCGAAGTTCGGGCTCGACGCGGATCTGGGGGATGACTGCGGACTTCATGGATTCAGTGTATTGCGTTTGCGATACGCGTGCAACGCCGCGGATGGCAAGCCCCTCCCGCAGACAAGTTGTACCCGGTCGAGGGTGCGATGACCCGCCCCAGGGTGATCCGAACAGATCGTCAAGCGGCGGCAAGGGGGGCGACACCGGCCGCGTGCACCGGCGACGTGGGCGACGGCAATGGTTTAGGTTTGTCCGATGCCTGCCCGCGCGCGCAGGCGAGCTCGCGCAGTCCACGGGGTGAGGGTAGGCGTTGGACAAAGCTCCAGGGAGGAAACCGCGGCGCGTGTGGCAGCCGTGGTCGAAGCCGATGCCGCTATGGGGATTGTGGCGGCGAGTCGGTGGCCCGCAGCGCTGATCGCGACGGATCACGCAGCGGGGGTGACGAACGCATGGATGGTCCGGCACCGTGATGGGCTCGGATGCGGCCTGCACGACAGGTGCATTTGGCGCCCTGGTCGCGCTCGGCGCATGCGGCCGCGCACCGGGCGCCCCGCGCGAGCGGCCGATGGAAGGTGCGATGCTGGCGTGTGTGCGCGGTCATGGCGCACGCGCTGCAGGAGGCGCGCGGATCGTCGCGCCGCGCGGCAGGGTCTCGACGAGGACCAGGGGGCGGCCGCAATGCCTGCACACGAAGGTGGGCTGGCGCTCGGCGGGCGCCTCGTGGGGATCGGGGTCGACGGGTTGTGTGCTCGCCGCGGATGGCCGCAGCAGCTGTTCGCGCACGGCGGCCAGACTGGCGCGGCGGTTCCCGTTGGCCAGCAAGCCGTAGTGCCGGATGCGATGCAGGCCGGCGGGCAGCACGTGCAGCAGGAAGCGGCGCATGAACTCGGCGCTGCTCAGGGTCATGACCTTGCGACGCGCGCTGCCCCGGGCGCGGTAGTCCTTCCAGCGGAAGGTCACGCCGCGCTCGTCCATGCCGAGCAGGCGGCTGTTGGAGATGTCCACCCGGTGCGTGTAGCGCGACAGATAGGCCAGCACCGCGGCGGGGCCGGCGAACGGGCGCTTGGCGTAGACCACCCACTCGGTGCGGCGCAGCGGCACGAGCCACTGCGCGAAGGCGCGGGGTTCGGCCAGCGCCGCAAGCTCGCCGAAGAAGCGCAGGCGCCCGAGCTGGTGCAGGCGCTGCAACTCCTCCAGGAAGCGGCGCCGGAACAGGCGCGAGAGCACGCGCACGGGCAGGAAGAACCCGGCCCGGCAGGCGCGCCAGGTGC
>JAJZEB010000039.1 GCA_021805805.1 Pseudomonadota bacterium
GCGGAGCCGCCAGTGTAGCGGCCGCCCGCATCGATCGATCCGGGCGGTGGAACCGGAAAATTTGCTCGCGCTTGCCGATCAAATGGCCTATAAACACGGTTCATGGCCCGCCATGACCGCCTCCCGCCCCCCTTCTGGACGGGCCTGGGGGCCTGCACCGGAGCGAAGCCGTGAGATTCGATCTGCGCCGCGCGATCACGCCGGTCGTGGTCGTTGCGTGCCTGGGCATACTGGGCGCGATCGGTTCGGCGCTGCTGCACGCGGCACGTGAAACCGAGTCGCTGACCCGCGCGCGGACATTGGTCACCCGGTTGCTGCTCGGCGAGGAGCGCCTGAACAACACCGTGATGGAAGCGCGCGACGGCCTGCGCGGCGACAGCCACGCGATGGACGTCGATCTGGCTGCGCTTGAGACCCTGCAGCACCAGCTCGGCGGCCTGGCACTGCCGCCGACGATCCACGCCGCGATCACCCGCTACGTCGTTGCCGCACGGAACGAGCACGGACGACTCGACGCGTTCAGCGCGCTCAACGCCGGCGTGCGCGCCGCGGTGGTCGACTTCGTGCGGCGCATGAACGCGCTCGAACCCGAGCTGCCCGATGCGGGGCCGAACCGCAATGTGCAGCACCAGCTCGGCCGCATCCTCAGCACCACCATGCTGCAGGCCTTCGAGCCTCGCGCGAACGATCTTGGCGAGACGTCGACGAACCGCGCGCTGGCCACTTTTTCCCGCGCCGAAGCGGCACTTCCAGAGTACCGCACCGAGCTGCAGGCGCTCGGCGCCGACTACGCGCGCATCGCGCGCGACATTCCGCGACTGCGCGCTGCGGTCGCTGCGGTCATGACCGCAGGCACGCAGCCCGCGTTGTTCGTCGTGCAATCGGCCATCGACCAGCGCACGCGTCAGCAAAGCGACTTGCACGCGCGCGAGAACGCCGCATTCCTGGCACTGGTCGCGGTCATGCTGGGCGCGCTGGCGCTGCTGGGAATGCGGCACACACAGAGCATCCGCGCCGGCCTGCGCGAACGCGTGCTGCTGCGCAGCCTGATCGACAACATTCCGGACCTGGTGTGGTTCAAGGATCCGGACGGTGTTTTCCTGGCATGCAATCCGGCCTTCGAGCGATACTGCGGCCAGCCGGAACGAGCTGTCCTGGGGAAAACCGACCATGACTTCGTCGCTGCCGAGCAGGCCGATTCGTTTCGCGCCTACGACATCGCCGCGATGCAGGCCGGAGGGCCGACGCGCAACGAGGAAACCATCCGCTTTGCGGACGACGGCCACGTCGCGCTGCTGCAGACGACCAAGATCCCGATCCGCGCTGCCGACGGCACCGTGCTGGGCGTGCTGGGGATCGCCCGCGACATCACCCGCGAGCGACGCGACGCCGAGGAGCTGCGCAGCCACCGCGACGACCTCGAAGCGCTGGTGCGCAAGCGCACCGCGGATCTCGAGTCCGCACACCAGCGCCTGCTGCAGACCCAGTTCGCGATGGACCGCGTGGGAATCGGCATCCAGTGGACCGATCCGCGCGACGGCCGCTTCATGCATGTCAACCAGTACAGCGCCGACATGCTCGGCTACTCGGTGTCCGAGCTGCTGGGCATGCGCGTGACCGACATCGACCCCGATCTCACGCCCGAGCGGTTCGCGGACACGGTGGCGCGGGTGCGTGCAGACGGTTCGTATCGCTACCAGACCACCCAGCGCACCAGATCCGGAGCGTCGATCGCGGTCGAGCGCACGCTGTACTACCACGCGGTCGACGACGGCAGCGGTGATCGCATCATCGCCTTCGTCACCGAGATCTCGCAGCGCAAGCGCTACGAGGCCGAGCTGATCCAGGCCCGCGACACCGCGGAAACGGTCAGCCGTGCCAACCGGCAGCTGGTCGACCAGCTCGAGGCGGCCAATCGCGAACTCGCGCGCAGCGACCAGCGGCTCAACGCCATGCTGGCGCTGAGCCAGAAGTCGGGCGAGCTGGACGAGGCCGAGCTGCTGCGCTCCGGGGTCGACGAGGCCGTGCGCCTGACCGACAGCCGGATCGGCTATCTGCACTTCATCCATGACGATCAGGAGTCGATTGCGCTCAAGGTCTGGTCGAGCGGGACGACGGCGCTGTGCAACGCGGCCCACTCCAGCCACTACCCGATCGCGCAGGCGGGTGTCTGGGCCGACAGCGTGCGGTTGAAGCGGCCCGTGATGCACAACGCGTACTCGCAACTTGCGGCGCGCCGCGAACTCCCCGCAGGTCATGCGCCGCTGCGGCGCCATCTCGGCGTCCCGGTGGTCGAAGGCGACACGGTGCGCATGGTCGTCGGCGTCGGCAACAAGGAAACACCGTACGACGACGCCGACGTCAGCCAGCTGCAGCTGGTGGCGCACGACCTGTGGCAGATCGTCAAGCGGCGCAAAGCGGAAATCGAACTCGGCCAGGCCAAGCTCGCTGCCGAGGCGGCGACCCGGGCCAAAAGCATTTTCCTGGCCAATATGTCGCACGAGATCAGGACCCCGCTGAACGCCGTCACCGGCATGACGCACCTGGCGCTGCAGACCGAGCTCGGCGACAAGCAGCGCTACTACATCGAAAGCGTCCACGGCGCCGCCGAGAGCTTGCTCGAAATCATCGACGACATCCTCGATTTCTCGAAAATCGAGGCCGGACGGCTCGAGCTCGAGCGGATCGAGTTCCGCCTCGACGACGTCATGTCCCGGCTGGCCAACATGGTCGGCAAGCGCGCCGAGGACAAGGGTCTGGAGCTGCTGTTCATGCCGATGGAGGCGGTGCCGAACGCGCTGCTCGGCGACCCTCTGCGGTTGACCCAGATCCTGGTCAATCTCGTCAGCAACGCGATCAAGTTCACGCAGCACGGCGAAGTGACGGTCGGCGTCGAGACGGTGCAGCGCGATGCCTCGGGAGTCGAACTGCACTTCTGGGTCAAGGACACCGGAATCGGGATCACCGACGAGCAACGCAGCCGGCTGTTCCAGAGCTTCAGCCAGGCCGACGGTTCGACCACCCGCCAGTACGGCGGCACCGGGCTGGGGCTGGCGATCTCGCGCACCCTGGTCGAGATGATGCAGGGGCGCATCTGGCTGGAATCGCAGCCCGCAAGCGGATCGACGTTCCACTTCCATGCCCGCTTCGGCGAGTCGGCAGCAGCGGCGCCCGCGCACGCCCAGGACGCGGCCGCGCTGCGCGGCGTGCGCGTTCTGGTGGTCGACGACAACCAGGCGTCGCGCGACATCCTCGCCCTGATGCTGCAGCGCTTCGGGGTCGACGTCGAGCTGGCCGCCGGTTGCCGCGAGGCGATCGACGCGGTGGCGCTTGCCGAGCGCGCGCTCAGGCCGTACGCGCTGGCGCTGCTGGACTGGAAAATGCCGCACGCCGACGGCATCGACTGCATGCGTGCGCTGCGCCGGCATGCGACCCACGTCCCGGCGCTGGTCATGGTCACCGCGTTCGGCCGCGAGCAGGCCTTGCGCGAAGCGCGCAGCCGCGGTGTTCCGGCGCCCGAGATCCTGGCCAAGCCGGTGACGCCTTCGGCTCTGCTGGAGGCGATCAGCCACGCGCTGGGCAGGCCGCTGCACGACGACACGCGCACGCAGCGGCGCGCGAACCGCCACGCGCAGGCGATGGCGCAGCTGGGCGGCGCGCGGGTGCTGGTGGTCGAGGACAATCGCATGAACCAGCAGATGGTCGTCGATTTGCTGGACAAGGCCGGAGTCGAGGTCGTGCTCGCCGACAACGGCGCGCAGGCGCTCGAGCTGTTGGCGCGCGATCAGCGCTTCGACTGCATCCTGATGGACTGCCAGATGCCGGTCATGGACGGCTATACCGCGACGCGCGAACTGCGCAGCAGCAGCGCTGTGGCCACGCTTCCGGTCATTGCGCTGACCGCCAACGCGATGGCCGAGGACCGCGTCCGCGCGCTCGAAGCCGGCATGAACGACCATATCGCCAAGCCGATCGACGTCGACCAGATGTTCGCGACCATGGCGCGCTGGATCGCTCCGGGCGCGCGCCGCGCGCCGCTTGCGGTTGCCGGCGCCGAGCCGGACGGCGCGATCGACGACCTCGGTCACCTGCCCGGAATCGATCTGCGCGCAGGACTGGCGCGCTGCGCCGGAGACGCCGCGTCGTACCGGAGGCTGTTGCGCCATTTCGTCGACGGCCAGCGCGATTTCGTCGACGCCTTCACTGCCAGCTGGAACGACGGCGACCATGCCAGCGCACTGCGCCTGGCGCACACCCTGAAGGGCAATGCCGGGCAGATCGGCGCCGACGAGCTGCACGCCGCGGCGCAGACGCTGGAGCACGTGTGCCGCCATGCTCCCGACGCACCCGACGCGAGCTGCGCGGCGCCGCTGCGCGCCGTCGCGCAGGCGCTTGGCGCGGTGCTCGAAGGCCTGCGCGCGCGGCTCGGCGCGCCGCAGGTGCGCGCAGCCGCGGACCAGACCGCTGACGCGGCGCCGGGCGCAGGCGACGGTCGCGCCGGTGACGCAGCGCTGCACGCGCGCGTGCTGGCGCTGCGCGCGCTGCTTGCCGCAGGCGACGCCGACGCGATCGATGCGGCAGAGTCGATCCGCGATGCCCTGGTCTCCAGCCGCCACGCGGCCGCCTTCGGGCCCGTCGCCGAAGCCGTCTCCAGCTGCGATTTCGACCGCGCCGTCGCGCAGCTTGCCCCCCTGCTCGAGACCCTGGGCCATGGCCGATCCGCTTGAATCGAACGAACTGCCCGAACCGCCGGTGGCGCGCGACGACCATCAGGTCGGCTCGACTCCGACCCCGACGATTCTCGCCGTCGACGATTCGCCGCAGAACCTGACCTTGCTGAGCCGGCTGCTCAAGCCGCGCCATCGGGTCAAGGTCGCCAACACCGGCGAACGGGCGCTGCGGCTGATCGACGACGGACATGCAATCGACCTGATCCTGCTCGACGTCATGCTGCCCGGAATGGACGGCTACGCGGTCTGTCGCCAGCTCAAGGCGCGCGCCTCGACCCGCGACATCCCGGTCATCTTCCTCACCGCGCTGGCCGACAGCAGCGACGAAACGCACGGGCTCGAAGTCGGTGCGGTCGATTACATCACCAAGCCGATCAGCCCGCCGATCCTGCTCGCGCGCGTCGCCACCCATCTCAACGTCAAGCGCATGCAGGACCTGCTGCGCGACCGCAACCACAGTCTGGAAGATCAGGTGCGGCGCCGCGCGGCGCAGGCGGTGGCGGCGCAGGACGTGACCATCCACGCGCTGGCTTCGCTGGCCGAGACGCGCGACCTGGAAACCGGCAACCACATCCGACGCACGCAGCACTACGTGCGCCTGCTGGCCGATGCGCTGAAAACGCATCCACGCTTCGCCGCCTACCTCGGCCAGCCCGGAATCGTCGACCTGCTGTTCAAATGCGCGCCGCTGCACGACATCGGCAAGGTCGGAATTCCCGACCATATCCTGCTCAAGCCCGGGCGCTACACGCCCGCCGAGTTCGACGTCATGAAGCAGCACCCGACGCTCGGGCGAGAGGCCATCGAGCGCGCCGAACACGACCTGGACGTCGCGCTGCCGTTTCTTCAGATCGCCAAGGACATCGTTTACTGCCATCACGAAAAATGGGACGGCAGCGGGTACCCGCGAGGGCTGGCCGGCGACGCGATCCCGATCCCCGGCCGCCTGATGGCGCTGGCCGACGTCTACGACGCGCTGATCAGCAGGCGCGTGTACAAGGCCGGGCTGCCGCACGCGGCCGCAGCGGCGATCATCGTCGAGGGCGCCGACGCGCATTTCGACCCGGCCGTGGTCGAGGTGTTCGAAACGCTGCAGGGCGACTTCGAACGCGTGGCGCAGGTCTATGCCGATTCGGACGTCGAGATCGAGAAGAAGATGGCGCAGATCCGCAGGCTGCACGCAGCCGGCGCGCGCCAGTTGCTGCTCGACGCGATCCGGCAGCAGCAGTCGTGCGTCGACGCGCTGATCGGCCACGGCGGCAGCACTCCGGCAGCGCTGCGCCCGGACGACGTTCCGAACCACCACGCCTGCGCGTTCGGCCAGTGGTACGACAGCGAGGGGCGCACGCGCTTTGGCGGCTTCGCCTCGTTCCAGGCGATCGACTCCGAACACCGGCGCGCGCACGCGCTTGCGCGCCGCCTCGTCGAAGCCGAGCGCGCGGGCCGCGCAACCGAGCGCGAGCGCGTCGGCATCGAGCTGCGCCAGACCCATGCGCGCATCGCGCGCCTGCTGCACGAGCTCGACGCGGACGCGCAGGCGTCGGCCTGAGCCCGGTCGCCGCGCCGAAGCCCGGCAACGCCGCGGGTCAGCCGGCCAGCCGCGCCTCGTAGCCGGCGTTGCCGACCGCGTCGAGCAGAGCCTGTGGCGCCGCGCTGCCGCTGACCCGCGCGCTGGCCGAAGCGAGATCGACTTCGGCGCGTTCGACCCCAGGCACCGCCTGCAGCGCCTTGGTCACCGCGCCTGCGCAATGCTGGCAGCTCATGCCGCCGATCTGAAGGGTGGTGTCTGACATGGTTGAACTCCTTGCAACGGGGTTGGATGAAACGGAATCGGGAGCCTGCGCGGCAGCGGCGTCGTGCGTGCCTGCCGGCACCGCGTCGCGGGCCCGGGCGGCCGCCTGCCAGCCGCGCAGCCGGCGCAGCCGCAGGCTGTTGCCGAGAACGAACAGCGACGACATGCCCATCGCGACCCCGGCGAGCATCGGGTTGAGCTGCACGCCCCAGCGGCTGAACACCCCGGCCGCGACCGGGATCAGCGCAACGTTGTAGGCGAAGGCCCAGAACAGGTTGCCGCGGATGGTGCGAATGCTCGATCGCGCGCATTGCAGCGCGTCGAGCACGCCGGCGAGTTCGCCGCGCGCCAGCGTGACGTCGGCAGCCTCGATCGCGATGTCGGTGCCGCCGGCCAGCGCCACTCCGACCTCGGCCTGCGCCAGCGCCGGAGCGTCGTTGATGCCGTCGCCGACGAACGCCACGCGACGGCCTTGCTGCTGCAGCGCGCGCACGACATCGGACTTGCCTTGCGGGGTGACCTCGGCGTGCACCGCGTCCAGCCCGACTTCGCGCGCCACCGCCTGCGCCGCGGCCTGCGCGTCGCCGCTGACCATTTCCAGGCGCAGGCCGCGCGCGCGCAGCGCGGCGACCACCTCGGCAGCCTCGGCGCGCGGCGGGTCGGACACGCCGAGCACGCCGACCAGGCGCGCGTCGCGCGCCACATAGATCACGCTGTGGCCGCGCTGCTGCAGCTGCGCGGCAGGCGCCTCGGCGGCGTCGAGCGCGACGCCGAGCGCGCGCAGGTGGCGTGCGCTGCCCACCACCACGCGCGCGCCGTCGACCATGGCCTGCGCGCCGTGGCCCGCGCTGGCGGTGAATTCCTGCGGAGCGGCAAGCGCCAGCGCGCGCTGCCGCGCGGCCTGCACCACGGCGCGCGCCAGCGGGTGCTCGGATCCGCTCTCGACCGCAGCGGCCCAGCCCAGCACGGCGTCGTCGCCGACGCCCACTGCGCTCCACACCGAGGTCAGCGACGGCCGGCCACGGGTGATGGTTCCTGTCTTGTCGAGCAGCACGGTGTCGACATGCGCCAGTGCCTCCAGCGCCTCGCCCTTGCGGAACAGCACCCCGAGCTCGGCAGCGCGGCCGCTGCCGACCATGATTGCGGCCGGCGTCGCCAGCCCCATCGCGCACGGGCAGGCGACGACCAGCACGGCCACCGCGGCGAGCAGCGCGTGGCTGATCGCCGGCGCCGGCCCGAACGCCATCCAGCCGATGAAGCTGGCCAGCGCCACCGCCAGCACCAGCGGCGTGAATACGCGCACGACGCGATCGGCCAGGCCCTGGATCGGCAGCTTGCCGCCCTGCGCCTGCTCGACCAGGCGCACGATCTGCGCCAGCACGGTGCCGGCGCCGGCTTCGGTGACCTCGACCGCGAGCAATCCTTCCTGGTTCACGGTTCCGGCGCGCACTGCGGCGCCTGCGCCGCGCGCCACCGGAAGCGGCTCTCCGCTGAGCATCGATTCGTCGACATGCGACGCGCCCTCGCGCACCACGCCGTCGACCGGGAGCCGCTCGCCCGGACGCACGACGACGGTGTCGCCGGCACGCACCTCGGCGATCGCCAGCTCGCGTTCGACGCCGTCGCGCCGAACGCGCGCGGTACGCGCCTGCAGACCTGCCAGCGCGCGCAGCGCGGCCGAGGCGCGACCCTTGGCCAGTTCCTCCAGGTACTTGCCCAGCAGCACGGCGGCGATGACCACCGCGCTGGAATCGAAATACACGTGCCGCGCCGCCACCGGAAGCAGCGCCGGCGCCAGCAGCACCAGCATGCTGTAGCTCCATGCCGTGCCGGCTCCGCTGGCGACCAGCGAATTCATGTCGGGCGACAGGTGGCGGTACGCGATCCAGCCGCTGCGAAAGAACCTGCGCCCGGGGCCGAACACCACGGCGCTGGCGGCAAGCGCCTGCACCCAGTCCCACAGCGATTGCGGCGCGACGCGCAACAGCGCGCGCGCCAGCGCCGGCCACAGCGCAGGTCCCATCGCCAGCAGCATGACGACCGCGGCCAGCGCCCACGCCGCGATCACCTCGCGGCGCATGCCGCGCAGCTGGCGCTGCTTGTGCTGCAGCGCCTCGTCGACGTCGCCGGCGACGCGCGCGCCGTAGCCGGCGGCAACGATCGCCGCGACCAGCCCGTCGGCCTGCACCATCGCCGGCAGGTAGCGCACGCTGGCGCGCTCGCTGGCCAGATTGACGCTGGCGGCGAGAACTCCGGGTACTGCGCGCAGCGCACGCTCGACGCGGCCGACGCAGGCCGCGCAGGTCATTGCCTGCACGTCGAGTTCGACATCGGCGCTGCGCGGCGCGTAGCCGGCGTCGGCCACGCGATCGAGCAGGTGTTGCGCGTCGGTGCGCGCAGGATCGAACTGCACGGTCGCGCGCTCGGTGGCCAGGTTGACGCTGGCGCGCACTCCGGGCAGCGCGCTCAGCGCGCGCTCGACCCGCGCGCTGCACGAAGCGCAGGTCATGCCGTCGACGTCAAAGCGCAGCTCGCACGCATGCGGTGCGGCATCGGTGGTCACGTCCATGGAATTCACTCCCGCGGCGCGCGCGTCAGCGCGGCCAGGATCGGACAGTCGCGCGACGGTCCGTGCCCGGGGCACTGGTCGCTCAGCGCCTGCAACCCGCGCCTGAGCTGGCGCAGATCGTCGATGCGGGCGTCGATTTGCGCGATGCGCCGCTGCGCCACCGCCTTCGCTGCCGCCATGTCGGCGTCGGCATGCAGGCCGAGCAGCTCGGCGATGTCGGCCAGCGAGAAACCCAGCGCCAGCGCGCGGCGGATGAACTGCAGGCGCTCGAGCGCGCCGGCGTCGTACAGGCGGTAGTTCGCAGCGCTGCGCGCGCTGGGCTGCAGCAGGCCCAGGCGCTCGTAGTGGCGCAAGGTCTCGGGCGCCAGCGCCGCGCTGCGCGCGAGCGCGCCGATGGTCATCGCGTGCATCGCATTTCCATCAAGCTTGTCATAGGGTGTAATGTTAGCCCCGTTCGATGCCGCCGGTGCAGCGCGGCACCGGCCGCCTTGCGCCGGGTCAAGTCGGAGCGTCGAGTCCTGCCGCCAACCGCACGGCGTCCGGCGACAACCGTTCGGCGCGCCAGCGATGCACGCCGGCGTCGTCGTCGCGCGCGAGCAGGCCGGCGGCGTACAGGCGATGGGCGTGGGCGATCGCTTCGCCGAGCGCAAAACCGAGCTGGTGCGCGTCCAGCACGCGGTGGAACAGCACCGGCAGCAGCTCGTAGGCGCTGCGCGGCTGCGCGCGGCACGCCTGCATCACGGCCTCCAGCCGTTCCGCATGGTGTTCGCGCAGCTGGCGCACGCGACCGTGCACGCCGATGAACGGCAGGCCGTGCGACGGCAGCACGCGGGTCTCGGCGGGCAACGGCTCGAAACGGCAGAGCGCGCGCAGGTAGCGGCCCAGCGCGTCGGCCCCCGGCTCGATCGGGAACACCGAAACGTTGGTCGAAATCTTCGGCAGCAGCATGTCGCCTGAAATCAGCAGCCCGTGCTGCGCGCACCACAGCGCGGCGTGCTCGGGGCTGTGGCCGGCGCCTTCGATGACCGTCCAGTCGGAATCGCCGATGCGGATCGCCTCGCCAGCGACGATGCGGCGATAGCGCAGCGGCACCTGCGCCACCATGCGGCGGTAGAAATTGCCTCGCCCGGAGAGCTTGTCCAGCTCGCCGTCGGGCGCGCCGTGCGCGCGGTAGTGCGCCAGCGCCGAATCCGGGTCGGTCGGCTCCAGCCCGGCCGACATCAGCCGCGCGCTGAGGTATTCACCCTGGGTCATCCAAAGCTCGGCGCCGGAGCGCGCGCACAGCCAGTGCGTCAGTCCGACGTGGTCCGGGTGCATGTGGGTGCACAGCACCCGGCGCAGCGGCCGACCCTGCAGGGTGCCGGCGAACACCTGCTCCCACGCCGCGCGCGTGGCGTCGGTCGGCAGTCCGCTGTCGATCGCCGTCCAGCCGTCGCCGTCGGCCAGCAGCCACAGATTGATGTGATCGAGCGCCAGCGGCATCGGCATGCGCAGCCAATGCACTCCGGGACTGACTTCCAGTGCCACGCCCGGTTGCGGCGCCGCGTCGCCGCCGCCCCCGCCGACCCAGTAACGCGGTGCGTCGCTGCTCATCGCCGCGTGCATCAGGCGCCGATGCCCTCGAGCAGCACGCCGAGCTCGCGCAGCACGGCCGCTGCGGTCGGGTGCTGTTGCGCGAAGCGCAGCGACAGCTCGCGCGCACGCTGCATCAGCCCGCCGGTGCCTGCCGGCGCGCTGGCGTCGAGCGCGCGGCGGATGTCGGCGTCGAGCGCACCCAGCTCCTGCTTGAGCGCATCGTCGAGCGGCGCGCCCGACTCCAGCAGCTGGTGCAATCGGTCCAGACTTTGTTTGACGGATTGGTTGTCCACGTTCGTCCTTCGGCGTATCGTTCAATACAAGCATCTTAGAGCGCAGGAAGAATCGCTGCGCCGGCCGCGTGGCATACTTGCACTTTTGCTGCATTGCAACGCCATGAACCCGCACACTTGGTTGCTGTACGCGTTGACCGTCGCCGTTGTTTCGGGAATCCCGGGACCGAACATGCTGCTGGTCATGAGCCACGGCGCACGGCACGGCTGGCGCCGCTCGACGGCGACCATGGCCGGCTGCCTCAGCGCGCTGCTGATCATGATCACGGTCTCGGCCGCGGGACTCGGCTTGCTGCTGCAGGCCTGGCCATGGCTGTTCGACACCCTGCGGCTGGTCGGCGCCGCCTATCTCGTCTACCTCGGCGTGCGCACCTGGCGCGCAGCGACGCAGGCGCATGACTGGAACGACGACCCGAACAGCGCTCCGCGCATGCCCGGAGCGCTGTACCGCAACGGCTTCCTGGTCGCCAGCAGCAACCCGAAGGCGATCCTGTTCGCCGCCGCGCTGCTGCCGCAGTTCATGACCCCGCAGGCGTCCTGGCTGCCGCAGTTCGCCGAACTCGTGCTGACCTTCGCCGCGATCGAAGTCAGCTGGTATTTCGTCTACGCCGGCTTCGGCGACCGCCTCGGCGCGCTCCTGCGCCGCGCCGGCGTCGCGCGCACCTTCCACCGTGCCACCGGCGGCCTGTTCATCGGATTCGGCGCCGCGATGGCGCTGCTCCACGACTGATCCACACGCCCATGCCCTGTCCTCCCGCCGCGCGCGTCATGCTGCGCGCCAAACTGCACCGCGCCACACTGACCGGCGCCGACCTGCACTACGAAGGTTCGTGCGGAATCGACCGCGAGCTGCTCGACGCCTGCGACATCCTGCCCGGCGAGCAGATCGAGATCTACAACGTGACCAACGGCGCGCGTCTGAGCACGTATGCGATCGCCGAGGCACCCGGCAGCGGCGCGATCACGCTCAACGGGTCGGCAGCGCGTCACGCCGCGCTCGGTGATCTGCTGATCATCTGCACCTACGCGCCGATGGACGACGCCACCGCGCGCGCGTGGCGCCCGCGCATCGCGCTGCTCGACGCGGACAACCGCATCGCGCGAATGAAGGACTGAGCGGGCGCGTGCGACATCGCGCTGTCATCGCCGCGCCGTAGCATCGGTGCGTCGATGCCCGTCGCGCCCGCCGTCGCCATGCCCAAACTGCCCCGCTCCGTCCGCCGCGCCGTGCTGCTGCTCGGCGCCGGCGGATTGATCGCGGTCGCCTTCGCAGCGTTGCACGGGCACTGGGACGCGCTGTGCCAGGCCTGCGCGCGGATCGGCCCGTACGGACTGCTGCCCGCACTCGGACTGACCCTGCTGAACCTGCAGCTGCGCTTCGCGCGCTGGCAGCTGTACCTGCGCGCACAGGGCCATGCGCTGCCGCGGCTGCTGCACCAGCTCATGTTCGTCGCCGGTTTCGCCTTCGCGCTGACCCCGGCCGGTGCCGGCGACGCATCGCGCGCGCTGCTGCTGCGCCGGCGCGGGGTACGCTACGCGCACAGCGCCGCGGCGCTGCTCAGCGAGCGGGTGTCGGATCTGCTCGTGCTGCTGTTGCTGGCCGCGCTGCTGCATGGCTGGCTGCTCGCGGCCGCGCTGGGCACCGCTGCGCTGGCGCTGAGCGCCACGCCGTTGGCACGCTGGCGCGGCTGGCCGCGCAGCGTGCGCAGGCTTTTGCGCCAGACCCGGCGCTGCCTGGCGCCGCGCCTGCTGCTGCGCGCCAGCGTGCTGGGAATCGCGGCCTGGGGCGCGGAGGCGCTGGCGTTCCACGCCATCGGACTGCGGCTGGGCCTGACGCTGCCGCTGTCGCTGGCCGCCGGGGTCTACGCGCTGTCGCTGCTGGCCGGCGCGCTGAGCATCGCCCCCGGTGGCGTCGGCGGCGTCGAGCTTGCGATGGTCGCGTTGCTGATGGGCTGCGGCGCCAGCCTGCCCGACGCACTGGCCGTGACCCTGCTGACCCGCGTGGCCACGCTGTGGTTCACGGTCGCGCTGGGCGGCGCCGCGCTGGCCTCGCTGCGCCTGGCGCACTCCGGTCTTGACGCGGCCGTGGCACGCGCCTAGATTCTCGGCACCATGACACCGATGCCGCCCAAACGCCTCGGTCCCAGCCGATGCGGCAGCCGCGCTGCGGCGCCGCGCCCGCACTGGGTCACGCTCGACGTGCTGCTGCACGACGACTTCCCGCATCGCTGACGCGGCGCGCGCGCCTGCCGCCGGCGCGCCGTGCGCACGTCGTTCGTGCCACGTGTGCCTGCCGCGCGCCAGCTGTTCGCCGATCGTTGGCGATCGATCCGCGCCGCGTTCGTCCCCTTGCCCGAGCTTGCCTGCCTCGCGTTCGCGGCGCGTCGCAGCCGTGCTGCATCGCACGGTCCGCGCCGCTTCGTGCCAGGCGCATCGCGCGCCCGTCAAGCGGGCGCGCCCACCCCATGGCCGCGCAGACGCCGTCGCGTCCGCGGCAGGAGAACCGAGATGACCCGACGCATTCCCGAACCGTTCCGCATCAAGATGGTCGAGCCGATCCGCCAGACCACCGCCGCCGAGCGCGCCAGCGCGCTGGAGGCGGCCGGCTGGAACCCGTTCCTGCTCGACGCCGCCGACGTCTACATCGACCTGCTGACCGACAGCGGCACCGGCGCGATGTCCGATCGCCAGTGGGCCGGGCTGATGCTCGGCGACGAGGCCTACGCCGGAGGGCGCAACTTCCACCACCTGTGCGATGCCGTCGCCGAGCTGTTCGGCTACGCCCACACCATCCCGACCCACCAGGGACGCGGCGCCGAACAGATCCTGTTCCCTGAACTGGTGCGGCGCTGCGGCAGCGCCAAGCCGGTGTTCGTGTCGAACTACCACTTCGACACCACCAAGGCGCATGTCGAACTGGCCGGCGCGCGCGCGATCAACCTGCTGCACCCCGACGCGCTCGACACCACCCGCGCGGCCGACTGGAAAGGCAATATCGACCTCGACGCGCTGCAGCGCACGATCGGCGAACTGGGCGCGGCCAACGTCGCCGCACTGATCATGACCGTGACCTGCAACAGCGCCGGCGGCCAGCCGGTGGCGATGGACAACCTGCGCGCCGCCTCGGCGCTGGCCCGCCGCCATGGCATCCCGGTCGTGCTCGATGCGGCGCGCTACGCGGAAAACGCCTGGTTCATCAAGCAGCGGGACCCGGCTTGCGCCGACTTGCCGCTGCCGACGATCGTGCGGGAGATGTTCGACTGCGCCGACATGTTCACGATGTCGGCGAAAAAGGACGCGCTGGTCAACATCGGCGGCATTTGCGCGCTTCGCGACGATGCCGAACTGGCGCGCGCGGTGCAGGTGCGCTGCATCGCGCAGGAAGGCTTCGTCAGCTACGGCGGGCTGGCCGGGCGCGACCTGGAGGCCATGGCCATCGGGCTGCGCGAAGGGCTCGACGAGGACTACCTGCGCTGGCGCGTGGCGCAGGTCGCGTATCTGGGCCAGCGGCTTGCCGACGCGGGAATTCCGATCCAGACCCCGACAGGCGGCCACGCCGTGTTCGTCGACGCCGCGCGCATGCTGCCGCACATCCCGCCGGAGCAATTCCCGGCGCACGCGCTGGCCTGCGCGCTGTACCTCGAAGGCGGCGTGCGCGCGGTCGAGATCGGCTCGCTGTTGCTCGGCCGCGACCCGCGCACCGGACTGCAGGAGCGCTCGCCGTTCGAACTGCTGCGGCTGACCATCCCGCGCCGCGTCTACACCAACGACCATATGGACTACGTGGCCGACTGCCTGATCGCGGTGCAGCGCCACGCCGCAGGCTTGCGCGGTCTGGAGTTCAGCTACGAGCCGCCGCTGCTGCGCCATTTCACGGCGCGGCTGAGGCCCTGCAGCAAGGAGCAGGCCAAAGCGGCCTGAAAAACTGCACCGAATGGTCTGAACTGCTATAGCATCGTCAGCACGGTCGAACCTGCGCCGAATCCCCGGCGGGGTTGCCGACCATCGGGATCATCCGGCGATGTTAGCGCAGTTCACCCCCTTTCGCATCGAACTCGGCGACGTCAGCATCGCCGGGCGCGTCGGCGGTGCCGGACCGGCGCTGCTGCTGCTGCACGGCCATCCGCAAAGCCACCTGATCTGGCACCGGATGGCCGACCGCCTGGCGACGCGGTTTCGTGTCGTCTGCGCCGACCTGCGCGGCTATGGCGCGTCGTCCAAGCCGGCCGGACTGCCGGACCACGCCAACTACAGCAAGCGCACGATGGCCGCGGACATGCTCGCCTTGATGCGCCATTTCGGCCACGACCGCTTCGATGTCTGCGCCCACGACCGCGGCGCGCGGGTCACCCACCGGCTGTGCATGGACGCGCCCGACGCCGTCGGGCGCGCCGTGCTGCTCGACATCGCACCGACGCTGGCGATGTACGAGCAGACCTCGCGCGACTTCGCCACGGCGTATTTCCACTGGTTCTTCCTGATCCAGCCGGCGCCGCTTCCCGAGCGGCTGATCGGGGCCGACCCGGACGCCTACATCGACGCCGTGATGGGGCGCCGCACGCCGCAGCCGTCGCCGTTCCCGCCCGAGGTGCAGCAGGCCTACCGCGCCGCGCTGCGCGGCCCCGGCGCGGTGCATGCGATGTGCGAGGACTATCGAGCATCGGCCGGAATCGATCTCGAGCACGACCGCGCCGACCGCGACGCGCAGCGCCGCTGCCGCGTTCCGCTGCGGGTTCTTTGGGGCGCCAACGGAATCGTCGGCCGGCTTTTCGACCCGCTGCGCGAATGGCGCCGCGTGGCCGAGCAGGTCGACGGCGGCGAGGTGCCATGCGGCCATTACATTCCCGAAGAAGCGCCCGACGCGGTGCTGGCCGCGATCGACGGCTTCCTCGGCGTGGCGGTCTGACGCGCTGCCGCGCGACAGGCACGACTTGCGCAGCGCAACACCATGCAAGCCAATTTCTGGCTCGGGCTCAACGGCGTGCCTCCGGGCGAGAGCAACACCGCCTACCTGCTCGAACGGCGAATCGGCCCGCTGATGCTGGCGATCGCGCTGCTCGCCGTGCCGGCGTTCTACCTCGAGGATCTGCAACCCGATGCGGCGCGGCGCAGTGTCGGAGCGTTGATCGACCTGTTCATCTTCGGTGCGTTCCTCGTCGAGACTTTGCTGATGCTCGCTTTATGCAAGCAACGGCTGCGCTACCTGCTGTACAACTGGCTCAACGTCCTGATCATCATCGCCTCGGCGCTGGCGCTGGCCGGGCTCGACAGCGCATGGATTCCGCTGGTGCGACTGCTGCGCGTGACCTACGTCAGCCTGGCCTTCGCGCAGATGCTCGGCTATTTGCGCCGCACCATCGCGACCAACGCGATTCCGTACGCCTTCGCGCTCGGACTCGGCGCGGTGTTCATCGCCGGACTCGGCTTCTACTGGCTCGAGCCGACGGTGCATTCGTACGAGGCGGGGCTGTGGCTGGCGTTCACCACCGCAGCCACGGTCGGCTACGGCGACTACGTCCCGACCACGCCGGGATCGCGCTTGCTCGCGGTCGCGGTGGTCATCGTCGGCTACGCGGTGTTTTCGCTGATCACCGCGAGCATCGCGGCGTTTTTCGTCGGCGAGAGCGAGCGCCGGCTGCAGCACGAGATCTACCGCGACATGAAAGCGTTGCGCAGCGAACTGCGCGAGCTGCGCGCGCAGCTCGCCGCGCGCGACATCACCCGGGATCGTTGACCGCGACGCCGTGCGGCGCCGCCTCGGGCGCCCAGCGGCATTCGACCGCGGTTCCCTGCCCCGGCGCGGTATCGATGCGCAGGCTGGCGCCGATCGCGCGCGCCCGGTAGGCCAGCGTCGACAGGCCCAGCCCGGAGTCGCGCGAACGCTCCGGCAGTCCGCGGCCGTCGTCGCGCACGTGCAGCGTCAGCGCGTCGCCATCACCGTGCAGCGCGATCACGATGTGGCGCGCATGAGCATGACGCAGCGCATTGTGCAGCGCTTCCTGCGCCACGCGGTACAGGTGCAACGCCACCGGGCCCGGAAGCTCGGGCACTGCGCCGTCGAGCTCGACTCGGCACTTTGGCCTGCGGAGGCCTTCGCACGCGCCGTGCACCAGCAGGGTCAGCGCGTCGCCCAGGCCATTGGCGGCGATGTCCAGCGGCGCCAGTCCACGCGCCAGCAGCCGCGCTTCGCGCAGGGTACGCTGCAGCAGCCGCACCAGCTCGCCTGCGGCGTGCGATTCGGCCTCCTGGCCGCCGCGCGCCAGCCGCTGCTGCAGGCCGCGCGCCAACAGCGCGACGGCGCTGATCTGCTGGCCGATGCCGTCGTGGATCTCGCGCCCGAGGCGCTCCTGTTCGGCGCTTCCGGCGTCGAGAATGCGGCGCTCCAGCGCCAGGCGCTCGCCGATGTCGGTGACGAAGGCGTACGCGTTGTCGCCGGCCTCGGCATGGTGGGTGACGTGGATCTCGACCGGCCAGGTGCTGCCGTCGCGCCGCCGGTGCCGGGTGATGAAATGGTCGCGGCCGTCGCGCCAGACACGGGCGACGTGCGCGGCGACTTCGTCGGCGCTTTCCACCGCCTCGAGGTCGGACACCGACATGCGCAGCAGCTGTTCGCGGCTGTAGCCACTGGCGCGCGCGTACGCATCGTTGACGTCCAGCAGCCTTCCGTTGCGCAAATCGACGACCCAGAATCCGTCGCTCGCGCTTTCCACCGCGGCGCGATAGCGGGCCTCGCGCTCGCTGACCGCGTCGCGCACGCGCTTGGCGTCGGTGATGTCCTCGGCCGACATGATGAGCCCGGCGATCGCGCCGCCGGAATCGCGCCACGGCACGACGGCCCAGCGGACCCAGCGCCGGGTGCCGTCGGCCATGACCCATAGGTCCTCGTCGTTGCGCTGCGTCTCACCCCGCAGACCGCGCTGGTGCACCTCGAGCCACGCCTGCGGCAGGTCGGGGTTGACCTCGTAGTGGCACACACCAAGCAGCGACTCGCGACCGCGGCCGTAGTCGAGCAGCCAGCGGTCGCTGTAAGCCAGGTAGCGCATGTCGCGGTCGAACAGCGCGATGGCGATCGGCGCGGTGGCGATGAAGGTGCGCAGCAGCTCTTGGGTGCGCTGCACCTCCCGCTGCGCGGCGCGCCGCGCGCTGATGTCGATCGCGTATGCGATCCGGCTGACCGGGCGCCCCTGCGCGTCGCCCAGCACGGTGACGTCGATCTGCACCGGAAAGCGGCTGCCGTCGCGGCGCTGGTGCTCGGACTCGAACACGCCGTGGCCCGCCGCGTCGATCCCGGGCAGCCTGGCCTGCACGCGCGCGCGCTCGTCGGCCGGAAACACCGACAGTACAGTGCGGCCGACCAGGTCTTGCGGACTCCAGCCGCGCTGCTCGGCGAACGCCGGGTTGACCGCGACGAACGTGTTGCTGGCGACGTCCGAAATCGCCAACCCGAACGCGGCGTGGGCGAACGACTCGCCCCACAGCCGCAGACGCTGCGCGTCGCGCCGCTGCTCGGTGACGTCGCGCGAAATCCCGAACACGCCGCGCACCGCACCGCGCGCGTCGAGCAGCGGGCCCTTGATGACGTCGAGCACCATTTCGCCATCGGGGCCCTGGAAGATCTCGTCGAAGCGCGCGCTCGCGCGGCGCGCGACGATATCGCGATCGTGGGCCCGGATATGGGCCAGCTGGGCCGCATCGACGACCAGCTCGCTGTCGCGCTCGGCGCCGCCGGCCAGGCGGCGCGCCGCACTGTTGAGCAGCAGGTAGCGGCCGTCGAGATCCTTGGCGTAAATCGCATCGGACGCTCCGTCGAGCACCTGCGCATACAGCTTGCGATCTTCTTCGCGCTCGCGCAGCTCGGCCTCGCTGCGGCGCAGCGCGCGCAGCACGCCGCGCTGGTGCAGCCAGGCCATGCGCTGCAGCAGCAGCACGCTGGCGAGCAGGAACGCCAGCGCCTCGGTCAGCCGCAGAATCGGCAAGCGCCGCTGCAGCCCCGGTGCAGCCCAGTCCACCACTGCAACCAGCGCGATGCACGCGCTGGCGAACAGCGCATAGCCCAGCGCCAGGCGCAGGCTGCGGGGGAGCCTGCGGCGCAGGCCGTCGAAGGGAAACATGGTCGTGGCAGGTCGGCAACGCGCGCGCAGCGGCCGATTGTGGCCTGCGCGCAGGGCGCGGCACCTTGACCCAGCGCAACATCAACGTGCGCACCACGCCCGCGAACTGCGCTAAGGTCGGTACCCATACACAGGCCGGCACGCCGTGTGCCGGCACGACCCGCGCAACGACGATGGATACCCCGCAAGCCCCGATCGATGCCGACGCCGCAACGACAGCCGACGCTGCCGCCTTGCTGCAGCGGCTGGGAAGCAGCCGCGACGGCCTGAGCCAGGCCCAGGCAGCCGAACGGCTGCAACGGTTCGGCCCGAACGCGCTGCCGCAGCCGCACGACAGCCTGGTGCGCAAGCTGCTGCACTATTTCTGGGGACCGATCCCGTGGATGATCGAGGCCGCCGCGGTGCTCTCGGCACTGGTGCGGCACTGGCCCGATTTCGGCATCATCGTCGCGCTGCTGCTGTTCAACGCCGCGGTCGGCTTCTGGCAGGAGTACAAGGCGGCCAGCGCGCTGGATGCGCTGAAGCAGCAACTCGCGCTGCGCTGCCGCGCGCTGCGCGACGGCCGCTGGAGCGAGCTGGCGCCACCGGCGCTGGTACCCGGCGACATCGTGCGCGTTCGCCTGGGCGACATCGTTCCGGCCGACATCAAGCTGCTCGACGGCGACGGCCTCGACGTCGACCAGTCGGCGCTGACCGGCGAATCGCTGCCGGTGCAGCGCGGCGCAGGCGAAGTGATCTATTCCGGATCGATCGCCAAACGCGGCGACATGACCGGCGTGGTCTACGCCACCGGATCGAACACGTACCTGGGGCGGACCGCCGAACTGGTGAACAAGGCCGGCGCCGCATCGCATTTCCAGAAAGCAGTCCTGGGCATCGGCGACTACCTGATCTACATCAGCCTCGGACTGGTCGCGCTGCTGGTGCTGGTCGAGTTGCACCGCGGGCTGCCGTGGATCGACCTGCTGCAGTTCGCGTTGATCCTGACCGTGGCGTCGATTCCGGTGGCGATGCCTGCCGTCCTGTCGGTGACGATGGCGCTGGGCGCGCTGGCGCTGTCGAAGGACAAGGCCATCGTCGCGCGGCTGGAGTCGATCGAGGAAATGGCCGCGGTCGACGTGCTGTGCTCGGACAAGACCGGCACCCTGACCGTCAATCACCTGACGCTGGGCGAGCCGCTGCTGCTGGGCGCACCCGACGCCGATGGCCTGAACCTGCACGCCGCGCTGGCCAGCCAGGCCGACAATGGCGACGCGATCGACGACGCGATCCACGCCGCCCGACCACAGCTGCCCGCCGGCTGGACACTGCGCCATTTCATGCCGTTCGACCCGGTCGGCAAGCGCAGCGAGGCAAGCTGGACCGATGCCGAAGGCGCACCGCTGCAGTGCAGCAAGGGCGCGCCGCAGGTGATGCTCGATCTGGCCGCGGTCGACGATGCGACCCGTGCCCGCACCCAGGCCTGGATCGACGCCCAGGCCGCGCGCGGCATGCGCACCCTGGGCGTGGCCAGCCGCCGCGGCGACGGCGCCTGGACCCTCGACGGCGTGCTCGCATTGTTCGACCCGCCGCGCGCCGACTCGGCGCAGACCATCGCCGATGCCCGTGGCCACGGCATCGCGGTCAAGATGGTGACCGGTGACAACCTGGCGATCGCGCGCGAAATCGGCGGCCAGCTCGGCATCGGGCGCAACATCGTCGCCGCCGACGCGGTGTTCGGCGCCGCCGCGCCGCACGGCAGCGAACTGGCCGCCCGGGTCGCCGCGGCCGACGGCTTCGCGCAGGTCTTCCCGGAGCACAAGTTCGGCATCGTCAAGGCGCTGCAGGACGCCGGCCACCGCGTGGCGATGACCGGCGACGGGGTCAACGACGCGCCGGCGCTGAAGCAGGCCGACGTGGGCATCGCGGTGTCGGGCGCCACCGACGCGGCGCGCGCGGCCGCGGCGCTGATCCTGACCGCGCCGGGGCTGTCGACCATCGTCAAGGCGGTCGAAGAGGCTCGGCGCATTTTCGAGCGCATGAACAGCTACGCGGTGTACCGGATCACCGAAACGATCCGCATCATGATCTTCGTCGTCCTGGCGATGCTGGTCTACAACTTCTACCCGATCACTGCGGTGATGATCATCCTGCTGGCATTTTTCAACGACGTGCCGATCATGACCATCGCCTACGACCGCACCGCGGTCGACCCGGCCCCGGTACGCTGGGACATGCGCCGGGTGCTGACGGTGTCGACCGTGATGGGGGTCACCGGAACCGCCGGCAGCTTCCTGATGCTGTGGCTTGCGCTGGACTGGCTGCACCTGCCGATCGCGAAAGTGCAGACCTACATCTTCCTGAAGATGGCAGTCGCCGGCCACCTCACGCTGTTCGTCTCGCGCACCCGCGGCGCGTACTGGAAGCGACCGTACCCGGCTCCGGTGATGATCTGGTCGGCGGTGGCGACCAAGGTCGCGGCCACGCTGCTTTGCGTCTGGGGCTTCGGCCTGGTGGCGCCGATCGGCTGGGGCGAGATCGCGCTGGTCTGGGGTTATTCGATCGTCTGGTCGCTGCTGACCGACACGGCCAAGCGCGCGGTCTACCGCCATCTCGACCACACCTCGCCGCGCCACCTGCGCTTCCTCGGCCTGCTCAAGCACGAGGTGCTGCGCCACTGAACGGCGCTGCGCGCGCGCCGACTGCATCAGCGCGGCGACGTTCGCAGCGCGCAGCCTTCGGTCAGATTCCGGCGGCAGGCCAGGCCTGCGGGGCGCGCTTGAGTTCCTTCGGGAAGCGGTAGGACTGCCAGTTCGAATCCTCCCAGCCACCGATCACGACCACCGGTGCGTAGGCGCCCTTGACGGTCAGCACCTCGGTGTAGTCCTCGGTATCGGAGTCGAAGTCGACGCGCGAACCGAAGCTCAGGCTGATCAGCGTCGACGCGTTCGGCAGCACGCGCGTGCCGCTCAGGTCGGACGTCCAGAAGCCACTCGATGCGCGCAGGGTCTTGCGATACCGCGCCAACGGTTGCAGCGCAGCCGGCATGCTGCAATCCAGCTCGATGCTGCCGAACGCGGGGGAATCGGCACGCGTCGCGCCCTGCGGCCAGAACCCGGCAGGAAGCGGGAGATAGGTTGGCGGGAAGACGTCGATCGCGCCGGTGTGCAGCACCTGCCCGGTGCCGTCGGCGCGCGTGGCGACAATGCGGCATTCGAGCGCGTCGCCGGTGAAGTTGAACGCCAGGATGGCTTGCGCGCGGGCCGCGTCGCAGGCCATGGCGAACAGCAGCGTCGATGCGGCCGCCGCAGTGGCGTGGCACATCGGTGACCACGATGAATGATGCATCGAACGGCTCCGGAGCTTGGATGGAGTCGTTTCGAGTCGCGTCGCGCCGCGACGTTCCCCCGATGCCGTCGCGCCGCTGTCTGCGCAGCGTTCGTCGCGCGTTGATCGTCTGCGGCCGCAGCGCCCGGCGACGGCGCCGCTGCACCATGCGGACGCGGCCGCGAAACTGCCCGGCGGTTTCCGGGCGTCTCGCGGCCGCATGGTCGCCGCTTTAGTTCACGGCGAGGTCCAGTATTCGCGGAACAGTGTGTCGAGGTGGCGCGCCGCATGGATGGCGCGGTCTGACGAATCGGATCCAGGCGGACCTGAACGGGCACGGCGGGTTCATTCGTGCTAGACTGACAAGGTAGGTATACAGAAGTTACATGGCTTTGAGATTTGCTGGCAGAACGTGCGCACGGGCGATTGCCCTGGCTTGCGGTCAGCGCCGAATTGATCAAGTGATGCTCTTGTGTGTTTCTGCGCCGGGCGGCGGGTGCCGCCCGGAAACAATCTTCACTCGATCGAAGGAAGCAATATGCCGTCTCAAGGCACCGTGAAATGGTTCAACGAAAGCAAGGGCTTTGGTTTCATCGCCCAGGACAATGGCGGAGCTGAACTGTTCGTTCACTTCAGCGAAATCCAGGGCAATGGGTTCAAGACGCTGGCCGAGAACCAGCGCGTGCAGTTCGAGGTCAAGCAGGGCCAGAAAGGCCTGCAGGCCGCGAAGGTGCAGGCGATCTGACCCTCCCGGGTACCACGAAAAACCGCTGCGAACGCAGCGGTTTTTTTATATCCGGCCGACCATCTCGGGCACGGCGCCGAACAGGTCGGCGACGAGGCCGTAGTCGGCGACACCGAAGATCGGCGCCTCCTCGTCCTTGTTGATCGCCACGATCACCTTGCTGTCCTTCATCCCGGCCAGGTGCTGGATCGCCCCCGAGATGCCCACCGCGACGTACAGCTGCGGCGCGACGATCTTGCCCGTCTGCCCGACCTGCCAGTCGTTGGGCGCGTAGCCGGCGTCCACCGCCGCGCGGCTGGCGCCCAGCGCCGCGCCGAGCTTGTCGGCCAGCGGCGGCATCACCGCGTCGAAGTTCTCCTTGCTGCCCAGCCCGCGGCCGCCCGAGACCACGATCTTCGCCCCCGACAGCTCCGGACGCTCGCTCTTGGTCTGTTCGCGGCCGACAAGGCGACTCAACGCGCTGTCGGCCACCGGCGCGACCGCCTCCACCGCGGCGCTGCCGCCGTCGGCGGCCACCGCGTCGAACCCGGTCGTGCGCACCGTGATCACCTTCACCGCATCGCTGCTTTGCACCGTGGCGATCGCGTTGCCGGCGTAGATCGGGCGCTCGAAGGTGTCGGCAGCATCGACCCGGATGATGTCCGAGATCTGCATCACGTCGAGCAGCGCGGCCACGCGCGGCATCACGTTCTTTCCCGACGCGGTCGCCGGCGCCAGCACATGGCTGTAGCCCGGTGCCAGCGCCACGATCTGCGCGGCCAGGTTCTCGGCAAGCGCATCGCCCAGATGCGGCGCGTCGGCGCACAGCACCTTGGCCACCCCGGCGATGCGCGCTGC
>JAJZEB010000184.1 GCA_021805805.1 Pseudomonadota bacterium
CTGGCGCGCGCTCAGCCAGCGCTGCGCGGCGCGGCTCTGGCACTTGGGGCAATGCCGGTTGCGGCAGGAGTTGTAGGAGATCAGGTCGGTGCCGCAGCCGTCGCAGCGCAACACGTGTCCACCCAGCGCCGCGCTGCGGCACTGTTCGATGGCCGACATCACCTTGAGCTGTTGCAGGCTCAGGTGGTCGTGCTGGGCCTGGCGCCAGGCCGGCCCGTGGGTGCGGAAGATGTCGGCGACTTCCAGGGCGGCACGCCCCACGCCGACACCCCTACGTCTGCGGCAGTCGCTCCAGCGGACTGATCACCTGGCGCAGCAGCTCGGTGGCCACGTGCGTGTAGGTCGTCGTGGTCTCCAGCCTATGTCCTTCGGGACATAGGCTGGAGAGCACGGTTTGCTACCTCGGCATCGAGGTAGGGGATGCGCTCGACATCGTTGAGCAGATCGAAATCTGAGTGCAATGCCGAACCGGCTCCAGCCACCGCTGGAGCCGGTCAGGAGTGGTCCGATGCCGCCACCGACCAGATCGCGCGGATTGAACGAACGTCGATACCGAAGGCGACCCAAGTACTGACTCGGCTGCTCGGCCAAAGGAGGCGCTAGGGATGGCTCGTGACGATAACTGCAATAGCGAGGTCAGCTGTCGTCTGTGAGGCCATCCGTCACGTCATAAGGTGACGGATGCAGCGTTGCCGACACCGACCTGATCAGGACAGTGCCGGCAACCACCGCAATGCTGCCACCAGATCGGCCCTTCACGCGCGTTTGCAAGCCCCGCTTGACGCCGGCTGCTCGGGCTGCGCGTCGCTCGGGTGCACGACGGGCGCTTCACCTCCCAAGGGATTTCCCGCTCTGAGCCTGCGCAGCTCGAGCATGCGGTAACCCACCGGGATCACCAGCATCGACAGCAGCGGCGCGGTGATCATGCCGCCGACCATCGGCGCGGCGATCGCGCGCATCACCTCCGAGCCGGCGCCGTGGCCGAACATGATCGGCAGCAGTCCGGCGAGGATCACCGCGACGGTCATCGCCTTCGGGCGCACGCGCAGCACCGCGCCTTCGCGGATCGCTGCGTCGAGCGCAGCGGTGTCGGCGTGGCCGGCGACGAGCTGGCGCTGCCAGGCCTGGCGCAGATACAGCAGCATGATCACACCGAACTCCGCGGCGACGCCGGCCAGCGCGATGAATCCGATCATCGTTGCGACCGATGCCGGGCGACCGAGCAGCCAAACCAGCCAGACGCCGCCGACCAGCGCGAACGGCAGCGTCAGCATGATCAGCGCCGCTTCGGCACCGCGCCGGAACACGCTCCAGATGAGCACGAAAATAATCGCCAGCGCGGCCGGGATTACGGTTCGCAAGCGCGCTTCAGCGCGCTGCAGGAAGGCGTATTGCCCCGACCAGCCGAGCGTGTACCCGGGTGGCAGCGCGACCTTGCGCGCGACCGCGCGTTGCAGCCGCGCGACGACACCGCCAAGATCGCTGCTGTTGCTGTCGACGTAGACGTAGCTGACCAGCTGTCCATCCTCGCTGCTCAGCATCGACGGGCCGGCCACCGCACGCACATCGGCCACCGAGCCCAGCGGCACTGCGGCGCCGCCCGGAGCCTGCACCAGCAGGTGGCACAGCGCGGAGATCGACTGGCGGTCTCGGCGCGGGTAGCGCAGCACTATGGGGAAGCGTTCGCGTCCCTGCACGGTCTGGCCAATCGCATCGCCGCCGACCGCGGTGGCGATGACCTGCTGCAGCTCGGCCTGCGTCAGCCCGTAGCGCTGCGCTGCGCCGACCTTGATGCGCACGTCGACGTAGCGTCCGCTGGCGATGTGGTCGGTGGCCACCGAACCGACGCCGGGAACGCCGCGCGCGGCGTCGACGATCGAGTCGGCAAGGCGCTGCAGCACGGTCGGGTCCGGGCCTTCGACCTTGATGCCGATCGGGCTCTTGATTCCGGTGGACTGCATGTCGACGCGGTTGGCGATTGGCGGGATGAACAGGTTGGCAAGGCCTGGCACATGCACCGCGCGGTTCAGCTCGTGCTCGATCTTCGCCATCGTCATTCCGGGACGCCACTGGCTGCGCGGCTTGAACGTGACCGTCGTCTCGAACATGTTCAAAGGCGCCGGATCAGTCGCGGTGTCGGCGCGGCCAGCCTTGCCGAACACATGCGCCACCTCGGGCACGGTCTTGAGCATGCGATCGGTCTGCTGCAGCAGCTCGGCGGCCTTGCCCACCGACAGCGCCGGCAGCGCAGTGGGCATGTACAACAGCGTGCCCTCGCCCAGCGGCGGCATGAACTCGCTGCCGATGCGCGACGCAGGCCACAGCGTGGCAGCGACCGCCGCGGCGGCCAGCAGCAGCAGCGCCAGCGGTGCCTTGAGCGCTGCGTCGAGCAGCGGGCGGTAGCCGCGGATCAGCCAGCGGTTCAGCGGGTTGCGCTGCTCGGCGCGGATGCGCCCGCGCACCAGGTAGCCCATCAGCACAGGGATCAGCGTCACCGCCAGCGCTGCGGCCGAGGCCATGGCGTAGGTCTTGGTGTAAGCCAGCGGTTTGAACAGCCGGCCCTCCTGGCCCTGCAGCGCGAACACTGGGAGGAACGACAGCGCGATCACCAGCAGGCTGAAGAACAGTGCTGGGCCAACTTCGGCCGCTGCCGCGCCGATCACCTTCCAGCGCGCTTCGCCGAGCGGCTCTGCGCCTCCGTGCGCCTCGCGCCACTGCTCGAGGTGCTTGTGCGCGTTCTCGATCATCACCACCGCGGCGTCGACCATGGCGCCGATGGCAAGCGCGATGCCGCCCAACGACATGATGTTTGCGCTGACGCCCTGCCACGCCATGACGATGAACGCCGCGAGCACGCCCAGCGGCAGCGTCAGCACGGCGACCAGCGACGAGCGCAGATGCCACAGAAACAGCACGCACACCAGCGCGACGACAATAAACTCCTCGATCAGCTTTTCGCGCAGGTTGTGCACCGCGGCAACGATCAGTTGCGAGCGGTCGTAGGTTGGCACGATACGCACCCCGGCCGGCAGGCTGCGCTGCAGCACGGCCAGCCGCTGCCGGATCGCGTCGATGGCGCGCAGCGCGTTCTTGCCCGAACGCAGGATGACGACGCCGCCGACCACTTCACCGCGCCCGTCAAGCTCGGCGATGCCCTGCCGGAAGGTCGGACCGCGCCGCACTACGGCGACATCGCTCAGGCGCACCAGCGCACCGTCGGCGCCGCCGCGCAGTGGGATGCGCTCGAAATCGGCGCGGTTGCGCAGATAGCCCGTGCTGCGCACCATCAGGTCGGCCTCGCCCTGCTCTATCACCGATCCGCCGGTAGCGCCATTGGCCGCGCGCACAGCGTCGGCTACCTGCTTCAGCGACACGCCGTAGGCGGCCAGCTTGATCGGGTCGACGACGATCTGCCAGGCGCGCACCATGCCGCCGATGCTGGCGACTTCGGCGACGTCGGGAACGGTCTTGAGCTGGTAGCGCAGGAACCAGTCCTGCAGCG
>JAJZEB010000185.1 GCA_021805805.1 Pseudomonadota bacterium
GGGAATCGCCCTCGGCCGCAGCCATCTCGATGCCCTGGCCATCCGCCCGGATGCGGGCGAAATTGGGGCATACGTATGGACCAGCGGCTTGGGTCCGCATGTTCCGGTATCTCAGGCGGGATAATCCCGTATTATCCCGCCTGATCTTTTCCGCTTCGCGTGGTCGCGCCCTTGTCTTGAATAGTATGTAATTACATGGTATGTAATACATTACGAAATAACACGGAGACGCGCCATGGCCCGCGGCGGCTTGTACAAGACCGACATCGAGAAGGCCCGTAACAGCCTGTTGGCGCAGGGAAAGCGCCCGTCCGTGGACGCGGTGCGGGTGGCGCTGGGCAACACGGGTTCCAAGAGCACGATCCATCGCTACCTCAAGGAACTCGAGGCCGAAGAGGCGCAAGGCGTGGGTGCCAAGGTCGCCGTCAGCGATGCGCTGCAGGACCTGATTGGCCGGCTCGCCGGCCGGCTGCACGAGGAGGCCGAGGCCCTGATCACGGAGGCCCGTGAGCGTTTTGCCGTCCAGGTCAAGGAACGCGACGCCGGGCTCGATCGCCTGAAACAGGAGGCGGCGGCGCTCAGCGCCCAGCTGCAGCGCACCGAGTTGGCCCTCCAAGCGGAAAGCCAGCAGCGCGCTCAGGCCGAACAAGCGCTGCAGGCGAGCTCGGTGCGGATCAGTCAACTGGAGGAACGGGTTGCCGGCTTGACGGCCCAGTTGGCCGAGCGGGACCGCCACATCGAGTCGCTGGAGACGAAGCATACGCACGCCCGCGAAGCCTTGGAACACTACCGCACATCGGTGAAGGAACAGCGCGACCAGGAACAACGCCGTCACGAGCATCAGGTCCAGGCGTTACAAGTCGAACTGCGCCAAGCCAATGAAACGTTGACCGGCAAGAATCACGAGCTGATGCATCTCAATCGCGAGAACGCGCGGTTGACGGAACAACTGGGGCAGCAGGGGAAAGCGCTCCAGCAGGCCCACAGCGACCTGCGGCGGTTAGCTCTGCAACTCGATGAGTTGAAGGGTTTGGCACAGGAACATCACGCCTTGCAGGCCCAGTGGGCACAGGCGCTGCAGACCGGCGAGCAACTGCGCACAGAACTCGCGGCCGTCCGGAAGGATCTCGAGAGCGAACGCGGGCATCGGCGCCAAGCGGAGTCGAACGCCATTGGCCTCACCGCTCGTATCCAAGTTCTGGACGAGATGTTCGTGAGGATCCAATCGGCATCGGCTGCAGATAGCCGCAGTAAGCCTTCAAAATCATAGGATTAGGCGTGAACGGCTGTTTTTAACATGAATCCCTGCCAACCCTCAACAACGTCAGTACATCTGACGTCCATAAGGTTGAAGTGGCACCTCGTGTGGATCCGGCATGATCGAAAGTTCGACACCGCCAACTGCGACGAAGATATATCATTGTTATATAAGCTATTTTATCGCTTATTTTATACTATCGGGGGATGGGCACAAATAGCCATAAAGAACGAATCCGTGTCGTCATCCAGCACCGGCCGCTCCCACCTCGCAGTTCCGCCGATCGCCGCTTGCGCAGCATTCGCTGCTTTCCAGGCATCAGTCCAGGCCAGGCGCAACGCGTCATCGAGCGCACGCTGATCGTTGATCGTGCTGACCAGCATGCGGATTGCGATTTCGGCCGCATCCACGGCATCCCGCGTCACCTGATCGCTCGAATGCAGTTTTGTCCGCACAGCGGCGATCTTGTCCAGCCACACGCCACAATCCTTGATTGATACCGGCACGATCTTGCCCAACGATGCAAGCTCGTCGATGATCACGAGTCGCCTGATCGGCGGCGCATGCAGATTCGCGGGGTCGCGCCATGTCGTCATGGCGTCCGAAAACGCGGCGATGGGCGCGACGAGAATCTGAGCGCTGATCTGCGCCGGCAAGCCGACCGACAGGAAGCGGCACGCAGCGACCTTGGTGGTATCGATTCCGCGCTTGGCGACTTCCGCCTGTGCGCGGTCGCGGACCTCTTGGGACTTGTGCGAAAGCATCGCGACCACGCCGTGCGGGCAGGTGCGGCAGATGCTCGAAGCCGGCATGTGGTTGCGCTCGCCCGCCGCCGAGACATCATCCATGCGCCAGCAAGTGTGATCCGGCATGCCGGCATCCGGCGCAGCGCGACCGTGGTATGGCGTTGCATGTCCGCCCTCCTTGCGGATCGCGGCCACATACTCACTCACCAGGTTGTGCGTGGGCACCAGGATCGCAAGCGGGATGCCGAGGCGATACGCCACCGCTGCCATCACCGCCGCGGCCCATGTTTTGCCCATGCCAGTCGTGGCCTGCACGCCGAGCGGCCGCAGTGCAGTCTTGTTGGCGAGGCTCGCCAGATGAGCGTGCAGGTAGCCATCGAGCGCACGCGCAAGCTGCTTGCGCGCCGCGCTGACCGCCCGTTCCAGCGCATAAGCTGAGCTTATAGCCGCCTGTTGCACTTCATCAGCGTTGCTGATATGATCCGTCTTGCACATAGCGATCTCCGTTGTTGTGTGTGCGCCCGTTCAGCGCTGTTCTTCCTCACTCGCCCCGGCACCCGCCGGGGCGTTTTCTTTGACCGTATAGACGTCTAAACGCCGGACGCTCCCGCCCGCTTCGCACGCTCCCGCCCCGCCTGGTCAAGCCAGCCGAGCCAGATGCCATGTCCGCCGCAGTACAGGCCGACATGCGGTCCCGCACGCTGCACGAAGCCGGAAACGCACCCGCACGCCGGCCGCGCCGCACTCGTGCTGACAAGCACACGCATCAGGTCGATCAGCTTTGGCGGATCGGCCGGCGGCGCGAAAAGATCGAGTTGCTGTCCTGGCGCGTTCATGACGCATCTCCGGCGGTGAACTCGGCGAGCACCGGCAACGGCCGCGCCCGCGCCGCATCAGCGATTTCCGCCGCTTCACCGGCGATCGCAGCGGCTGTGATCGCGAAGCCGAACGCGAGGATTTTTCTTTGCCGCCCTGCGCGTTCGCGCTCGTTGCGCCACTGATTTTTGAGTGTCCGCTCGAGCGGGATTTTTTCCGGATCGGCGCCGGCCGCACGCTGACGCTTTTCGCGCTCTGCGCGCTCTTCTGCGGGTGCGTGCATGAGAAGCCATGCTTCGGCGAGGAGGTCGCGCCTGATCGCCCCAGGTAGCCGCGCCCAGGCTTCTTCTCCGCCGTACGTCGCCGCGGCGGCGAGGCGACGCGCCTCTGCCAAGTCTTCTGCTTCTGCCTTTGCCTTGGCGGCTTTGGTCTTGCCCTTGGCCTTGGCCTTGGCCTTGGCCTCGGCGATGCCGCCGTTCCCGGTGCCGTGGGTGAAGGTGCCGTCAGCCATGGCGCACCTCCCCCGCGCCAGCGGCGCGCAGGTGCGGGGCAGGGGCTACGACAGGCGCGACCGCGCCCGCCGTCGTCAGGCCGCCAGGTCTACGAGTCTTCCGCGGGCGGCCCGGCCGCCGCGGGGCAGGGGCTTCT
>JAJZEB010000040.1 GCA_021805805.1 Pseudomonadota bacterium
AGCTCAAGCGCCGCTACCTGCCCAGGCTGCTGTCGGGCGAGCACGTCGGCGCGCTGGCGATGAGCGAGCCGGGCGCCGGCTCCGACGTGGTGAGCATGAAGCTGCGCGCGCAGCCGCGCGGCGACCGCTACGTGCTCAACGGCAGCAAGATGTGGATCACCAACGGCCCCGACGCCGACACCATGGTCGTCTATGCGAAGACCGACCCGGAAGCCGGGCCGAAGGGAATCACGGCGTTCATCGTCGAGAAGGGCTTCAAGGGCTTCAGCGTGGCGCAGAAGCTCGACAAGCTGGGCATGCGCGGCAGCCACACCGGCGAGCTGGTGTTCGAGGACTGCGAGGTTCCGGCCGAGAACGTGCTCGGCGAGGTCGGTGGCGGCGTGCGGGTGCTGATGAGCGGGCTCGACTACGAGCGCGCGGTGCTCGCTGCCGGGCCGGTCGGCATCATGCAGGCGGTGATGGACGCCGTGGTGCCGTACGTGCACCAGCGCCACCAGTTCGGCCAGGCGATCGGCGAGTTCCAGCTGATCCAGGCCAAGCTGGCCGACATGTACACGGTGCTGCAGGCGGCGCGCAGCCTGCTGTACACGGTCGGCAGGAACCTCGACGCGCGCGGCGACGGCCATGCCCGCGCGGTGCGCAAGGACTGCGCCGCGGTGATCCTGTGGTGCGCCGAAAAGGCGACCTGGATGGCCGGCGAAGGCATCCAGGTCTTCGGCGGCAACGGCTACATCAACGAGTACCCGCTGGGACGGCTGTGGCGCGACGCCAAGCTGTACGAGATCGGCGCCGGCACCAGCGAGATCCGGCGCATGCTGATCGGCCGCGAACTGTTCGCCCAGACCGCCTGAGCGCGCGGCCGGTCGATGCAGTACCCGCACCGTCGCGACCCGGCGGCGGGCCGTCCGACGGCCGCGACCGGAGTGGCCTTCGCGCGCGGCACGCGCGCAGCATGCGCGCGCCCGGTCGGCCCGGTCGGATCAGGCCGACGCGGCCAGCGGCTGCGCGGGCGCGCTCAGGCCGACCGCGTCGAACGCGGCCTCGATGCGCTGCACCGCGCCGGCCACGTCCTTGAGCTTGTCCAGGCCGAACAGGCCCAGGCGGAAGGTCCTGAACGCGTCGCCCTCGTCGCATGCCAGCGGCACGCCGGCGGCGATCTGCACCCCGGCGGCGACGAAGCGCCGGGTGTTCTGGATGTCGGCGTCGCCGGTGTAGGCGACGACCACGCCAGGCGCCTCGAAGCCGCGCGCGGCCACGCTGGCCACGCCGCGCCGCGCCAGCGACGCGCGCACCGCGGCGCCGAGCTCGAACTGCGCGGCCTGCAGCTTCGGCAGGCCGAACGCGAACGCCTCGAGCATCGCATCGCGCACGTGGACCAGGCCGTCGGTCGGCATGGTCGCGTGGTAGGCGTGGCCGCCGTTTTCGTAGGCCTGCATGATCTGGTGCCACTTCTTCAGGTCGCAGACGAAGCTGCTGCTGGTGGTCGTCTCCAGCCGCGCCAGCGCGCGCTGCGACAGCATCGCGAAACCGGCGCACGGGGTTGCGCTCCAGCCCTTCTGCGGCGCGCTGACCAGCACGTCGACGCCGATCGCGCGCATGTCGACCCAGGCTGCGCCGGACGCGATGCAGTCGAGCACGAACAGCGCGTCGACTTCGTGCGCGGCATCAGCCAGGCGCTTCAGGTAGGCGTCGGGCAGCAGCATTCCGGCCGAGGTCTCGACGTGCGGCGCGAACACCACCGCCGGGCGCTCGCGGCGCACCGCGTCGACGACGGCGTCGATCGGCGGCGGCGCGAACGGCGCCTCGACGCCATCGCCCTGGCGCTGCGCCTTCAGCACCGTGACGCTGTCGCTGAGCCGCCCCATGTCGATGATCTGCGACCAGCGGTAGCTGAACCAGCCGTTGCGCACGATCAGCACTCGCTGGCCCTGCACGAACTGCCGCGCCACCGATTCCATCGCAAAGCTGCCGCTGCCCGGAACGACCACCGCGGCCTGCGCGCCGTAGGCCTCGCGCAGCATCGCCGACACGTCGCGCATCACGCGCTGGAAGCGCTGCGACATGTGGTTCAGCGCGCGGTCGGTATAGACAACCGAGTATTCAAGAAGGCCGTCCGGATCGACGTCGGGCAGCAGGGCTGGCATGGATGCTCTCCTGTTCTGGCGGTTTGCTTCAGCGCGGCCGCGGGTCGCGCCGCGCGACTCGTTCAGCCTAGCACGCAGCGCGCACACCTGCTTGCGGGTACTCCCTGTTCAGTCGCCCGCGGCGGGACTACATTGATTCATTGCACAGACCCCGCCGCAGCACCGATGAATCCGTTCCCGCCCCGCCTCGATTCCAAGCTCGCCTACGACATCGCGCGCGCGCTGCTCGACGGCTTCAACAAGCACTACCGGCTGTTCCGCGAGGTCAGCCGCGCAGCGAAGGCGCGCTTCGAGGTCGCCGACTGGGCCGGCCAGCAGCGCGCGCAACGCGAGCGCATCGCGTTCTACGATCTGCGCGTCGACGAGGCGGTCGAGCGCATGCAGACCGAGTTCGACGTCGCCTCGCTGGACATCGGCGTCTGGCACCAGGCCAAGCTGCATTACATCGGGCTGCTGACCGACCACCTGCAGCCCGAGCTCGCCGAGACTTTCTTCAACTCGGTGACGACCAAGGTGCTGCGCCGCGAGCACTTCCACAACGACATCATGTTCGTGCGCCCGGCGCTTTCGACCGAGTACATCGAATACGACGAGCCGGCCGCGCAGCCGACCTACCGCGCCTACTACCCGACGCGCGCCACGCTGCGCGAGACGCTGACGCGGATCGTGAACAACTTCCAGCTGCAGCGCCCGTTCGCCGACCTCGATCGCGACGTCGGCATGGTGCTGCAGTGCCTCGAGCATCGGCTCGAAGGCGCGCGGCTGCGCGGCAACTTCCAGATCCAGGTGCTGTCGTCGCTGTTCTTCCGCAACAAGGGGGCGTACGTCGTCGGCCGGGTGATCAACGGCTTCCAGGAGTTCCCGCTGGTGCTTCCGATCCTGCACGGCGCCGACGGCGCGCTGCTGATCGACACCGTGCTGCTGCGCGAGGACGACGTGCTGCTGCTGTTCTCGTTCGCCCGCGCCTACTTCCTGGTCGAGATGGCGGTGCCTGCGGCTTACGTGCAGTTCCTGCGCAGCCTGATGCCGCGCAAGCCGCGCTCGGAGCTGTACAACGCGCTGGGGCTGGCCAAGCAGGGCAAGACGCTGTTCTACCGCGACTTCCTGTACCACCTGCGGCATTCCAGCGACGCCTTCACGACCGCGCCCGGGATCAAGGGCATGGTCATGCTGGTGTTCACGCTGCCGTCGTTTCCGTTCGTCTTCAAGGTCATCCGCGACTTCTATCCGCCGCCGAAGGAGACCACCCGCGAGCAGATCCAGGCCAAGTACCTGCTGGTCAAGCAGCATGACCGCGTCGGCCGCATGGCCGACACCCTCGAGTATTCGAACGTGGCCTTCCCGCGCGAGCGCTTCGACCCGGCGCTGATCGACGAGCTGAAGGCCACCTGCGGCTCGCAGGTCGAGGACGACGGCAGCCTGCTGGTGATCCGCCACTGCTACATCGAGCGGCGCATGATCCCGCTGAACATCTACCTGCGCGAGGCCACTGCGGAGCAGCTCGAGGCCGCGGTGATCGACTACGGCAACGCGCTGAAGGACCTGATCGCGGCCAACATCTTCCCCGGCGACATGCTGTGGAAGAACTTCGGCGTGACGCGCCACGGCAAGGTGGTGTTCTACGACTACGACGAAATCGAATACATCACCGACTGCAATTTCCGCCGCGTGCCGCAGCCGCGTTGCGAGGAGGACGAACTGTCGGCCGAGCCGTGGTACGCGGTCGGCCCGCACGACGTGTTCCCGGAGACCTTCGCCGCGTTCCTGCTCGGCGACCCCGACGTGCGGCGAGTGTTCATGGCCCACCATGCCGACCTGCTCGACCCGGCCTACTGGAGCGCGCAGCAATCGCGCAACCGCGCCGGCCAGCTGATCGACGTCTTTCCCTACGACACCGCGCTGCGCTTCGAAGCGGCCGCGGCCCAACCCACCAAGGAGCTGTCATGACTACCGATCCCATTGTCATTGCCTCGGCCGCGCGCACCCCGATCGGCGGCCTGCTCGGCGACTTCGCCACGCTGCCGGCCTGGCAGCTCGGCGCCACCGCGGTGGCCGCCGCGGTGCAGCGCGCCGGAATCCAGGGCGACGTCGTCGACGAAGTGCTGCTGGGCAACTGCCTGATGGCCGGCCAGGGCCAGGCGCCGGCGCGCCAGGCGGCGCTGGCCGCGGGGCTGCCGCAAGCGGCCGGCGCGGTGACGCTGTCGAAGATGTGCGGCTCGGGAATGCGCGCGATGATGTTCGCCCACGATATGCTCGCCGTCGGTTCGGCGCGCGTGGTCGTCGCCGGCGGCATGGAGAGCATGACCAACGCGCCGCACCTGGCGTTCGTGCGCAAGGGCGTCAAGTACGGCATCACCCAGTTCTACGACCACATGGCGCTCGACGGCCTGGAGGACGCGTACGAGCGCGGCAAGGCGATGGGCGTTTTCGCCGAGAGCTGCGTCGACAAATACGGCTTCAGCCGCGAGGCGATGGACGCGTTCGCGGTCGAATCGACCGCGCGCAGCCGCCGTGCCAACGAGGACGGCAGCTTCGACTGGGAAATCGCACCGGTGGCGCTGCAGGCGCGCGGCGAAACCACCGAGATCAAGCGCGACGAGCAGCCGTTCAAGGCCCGCCCGGACAAGATCCCGACGCTGAAGCCGGCGTTCCGCAAGGACGGCAGCATCACCGCGGCGACGTCGTCGAGCATTTCCGACGGCGCGGCCGCGCTGGTGCTGATGCGCGCGTCGACCGCAGCCGAACTCGGCTGCACGCCGCTGGCGCGGATCCACGCCCACGCCGTGCACGCGCAGGCGCCCGAGTGGTTCACCACGGCGCCGGTCGGCGCCATCCGCAAGGTGCTGGACAAGGCCGGCTGGGGCGCAGGCGACGTCGATCTGTGGGAAGTCAACGAGGCGTTCGCCGCGGTCACCATGGCCGCGATGCACGAGTTCTCGCTGCCGCACGACATCGTCAACGTGCACGGCGGCGCGGTCGCGCTGGGCCACCCGATCGGCGCCAGCGGCGCGCGCATCGTCGTCACCCTGCTCGGCGCGCTGCGCCAGCGCGGCGCACGCCGCGGCGTCGCCGCGCTGTGCATCGGCGGCGGCGAAGCCACCGCGATGGCGGTCGAACTGCTCTGAGGCGAGGTCGCTGCGATGCTGCTCGACGCCGACCACGCGATGATCCGCGACGCGGTGCGCGACTACGTGCACGCCGAGATCGCGCCGCACGCCGCGGCCTGGGCGCGCGCGCGCCACTTCCCGCGACAGGCGCTGCGCGGCCTCGGCGCGCTCGGCTGCCTGGGAATCGCGGTGCCCACGCAGTGGGACGGCGCCGGGCTCGATTACCTGGCGCTGGCGCTGGCGCTGGAGGAGATCGCCGCCGGCGACGGTGCCACCAGCACCATCGTCAGCGTCAACAACTGCCCGGTGTGCTCGATCCTGCTCGCCGCTGCCGACGACGCGCAGCGCGAGCGCTGGCTCAGGCCGCTGGCGCGCGGCGAAGCGATCGGCGCCTTCGCGCTGACCGAGCCGCAGGCCGGCTCCGACGCGTCGAACCTGCGCACCACGGCGCGGCGCGACGGCGACCATTACGTGCTCGACGGCGTCAAGCAGTTCATCACCAGCGGAGCCAACGCCGCGGTGGCGATCGTCATCGCGGCCACCGACCGCGCTGCCGGCAAGCGCGGCCTGAGCGCGTTCCTGGTACCGACCGACGCGCCCGGCTACATCGTCGAGCGCATCGAGGACAAGGCCGGGCAGCACGCCAGCGACACCGCGCAGATCCGTTTCGACGGCTGCCGTGTTCCGGCGTCCGCGCGGCTCGGCGCCGAAGGCGACGGCTACCGCATCGCGCTGTCGGGCCTCGAGGGCGGGCGCATCGGCATCGCCGCGCAATCGGTCGGCATGGCGCGCGCCGCGTTCGACGCCGCGCAGCGCTACGCGCACGATCGCAGTTCGTTCGGGCGGCCGATTTTCGAGCACCAGGCGGTGCAGTTCCGCTTGGCCGAAATGGCCACCCGCATCGAGGCCGCGCGCCAGCTGCTGTGGCACGCGGCAAGCCTGAAGGACGCCGGCCGCCCGTGCCTGACCGAAGCCGCGATGGCCAAGCTCAACGCCAGCGAAATGGCCGAGCGGGTGTGCAGCGACGCGATGCAGATCCACGGCGGCTACGGCTATGTGGAGGATTTCCCGGTCGAACGCATCTGGCGCGACTCCCGGGTCTGCCAGATCTACGAAGGCACCAGCGACGTGCAGAAGATCCTGATCGCGCGCGCGCTTTAGCCTGCCGGCGCGACCAAGAACCCACGACAACCGAGGAGACCACGATGCCCGTATCGCCGATCACCCTGTTCTTCGATTTCTCGTCGCCCTACTCGTACCTGGCCAGTCGGGTCATCGAGGACCTCGCGGCGCGTCACGACCGCGGCATCGAATGGGTGCCGATGCTGCTCGGCCCGGTGTTCGCGTCGACCGGATCGCGGCCGCTGGTCGAGCAGCCGCTGAAGGGCCCGTACGCGCTGATCGACATCCAGCGCTCGGCTCGCTACTACGGCGTGCCGTACCGGCATCCGTCTCCGTTCCCGATCGCCACCCACCAGGCCGCGCGGGTCACGGTGGCGCTGCAGCAGCAGCGCCCCGAACGCGCGCTGCCGTGGATCCACGCTGTGTTCGACGCGTATTTCGCGCAGCAGCGCAACGTCGGCGACATGGACGTGCTGCACGCCGTCGGTGGCGACCTCGGGCTGGAGGCGGCGCAGATCGACGCCTGGTGCGGCGACGCGCAGATCAAGGCGGCGCTGAAGGCCAACGTCGACCGCGCGCTGGCCGCCGGTGTCTGCGGCGCTCCGTTCTTCGTCGTCGACGGCGAACCGTTCTGGGGCGTCGACCGGCTGCCGCAGCTCGAGCGCTGGCTGCAGGCCCGCTTCTGATTGCATCGCATCACGCCAACAACCCAGCGACCGAGGAGACGAGAACATGGACGAACCGTTGACCACCAGCTACGCCTGCGGCGAGCGCAGCGCGCCGCTGCTGACGCAGACCATCGGCGACTTTTTCGATGCCATGGCCGAACGCCAGGGCGACCACGACGCGCTGGTCGCGTGCCACCAGGACCGCACGCTGAGCTACCGCGCGCTCAAGCACGAGGTCGACCGGCTGGCCAGCGCCATGCTGCGCAGCGGCCTGGCGCGCGGCGACCGCGTCGGCATCTGGGCGCACAACTGCGTCGAGTGGGTGCTGATGCAGCTGGCCACCGCGAAGGCCGGAATCATCCTGGTCAACATCAACCCGGCGTACCGCACCGCGGAGGTCGAATACGCGCTGAACAAGGTCGACTGCAAGGCGCTGGTGACGATGACCACGTTCAAGACCAGCGACTACCTGGCCATGCTGCGCGAACTGGCGCCGGAGGCGGCCACCGCAGCGCCCGGCGAACTGCACGCTGCGCGGCTGCCGGCGCTGCGCCTGATCGTGCATCTGGGCGACGGCGACGAGCCCGGCATGCTGCGCTTCGCGGACTGGATCGCGCGCGGCGACGCCGACGACCCCGCAGTGGCGGCCGCGGCAGCTCCGCTGAACTCGAACGACCCGATCAACATCCAGTTCACCAGCGGCACCACGGGCTTCCCGAAAGGCGCCACGCTGACCCACAGCAACATCCTGAACAACGGCTATTTCATCGGCGAAGCGATGAAGCTGACCGCGGCCGACCGGCTGTGCATTCCGGTACCGCTGTACCACTGCTTCGGCATGGTGCTGGGCAACCTGGCGTGTCTGACGCACGGCGCGACCATCGTCTATCCGAACGATGCGTTCGACCCGCTGCTGACGCTGCAGGCCGTGCAGCAGCAGCGCTGCACCGGTCTGCACGGCGTGCCGACGATGTTCATCGCCATGCTCGACCACCCGCGCTTCAAGGAATTCGACCTCGGCACCCTGCGCACCGGAATCATGGCCGGCAGCCCGTGCCCGATCGAGGTCATGAAGCGGGTGGTGCGCGACATGCACCTGAGCGAGATCACCATCGCCTACGGCATGACCGAGACCGCGCCGGTGAGCTGCCAGAGCTCGACCGACACGCCGCTGGACAAGCGCGTCAGCACCGTCGGCCAGGTGCAGCCGCACCTGGAGGTGAAGATCGTCGATCCGGAGACCGGCGTCGTGGTGCCGCCCGGGCAGCCCGGCGAGCTGTGCACCCGCGGCTACTCGGTGATGCACGGCTACTGGGGTGACGAGGACAAGACCCGCGAGGCGATCGACACCGAGGGCTGGATGCATACCGGCGACCTGGCGACCATGGACGACGAGGGCTACGTCAACATCGTCGGCCGCATCAAGGACATGGTGATCCGCGGCGGCGAGAACATCTATCCGCGCGAGATCGAGGAGTTCCTCTACCGCCATCCGATGGTGCAGGACGTGCAGGTGGTCGGAGTTCCCGACCAGAAGTACGGCGAGGAACTGTGCGCGTGGATCATCCCGAAGGCCGGCACGACACCGACCACGGAGGACATCCGTGCCTTCTGCCAGGGACAGATCGCGCATTACAAGATCCCGCGCCACATTCGCTTCGTGCAGACCTTCCCGCTGACGATCACCGGCAAGGTGCAGAAGTTCAAGATCCGCGACACCATGCGGGCCGAGCTCGGCCTGCGCGAAGACAAGACCGCCTGATTCCGCCATGCCCGTTCTCGAATCCCGCATCGACCTGCGCAGCGACGCGCTGCAGTCCAACGCCCGCGGCATGGCCGCGCTGCTCGCCGACCTCGACGCCCAGCTGGAGCGCGCCGCGGCCGGCGGCGGCGACGCCGCGCGCGCCAAGCACACCGCGCGCGGCAAGCTGCTGCCGCGCGAGCGCATCGCGCGGCTGCTCGACCCCGGAACGCCGTTCCTCGAGTTCTCGGCGCTGGCCGCGCTGGGCATGTACGACGACGCGGCGCCCGGGGCCGGGGTCATCACCGGAATCGGCCGCGTCGCCGGACGCGAATGCGTCATCGTCTGCAACGACGCCACGGTCAAGGGCGGCAGCTATTTCCCGCTGACGGTGAAGAAGCACCTGCGCGCGCAGGACATCGCTCGCGAGAACCGGCTGACCTGCATCTACCTGGTCGACTCGGGCGGCGCGAACCTGCCGACGCAGGACGAGGTGTTCCCGGACCGCGACCATTTCGGCCGCATCTTCTACAACCAGGCGCAACTCAGCGCCGAGGGAATCGCGCAGATCGCTCTGGTCATGGGCTCGTGCACCGCAGGCGGCGCCTACGTGCCGGCGATGAGCGACGAATCGGTCATCGTGCGCCAGCAGGGCACCATCTTCCTCGCCGGGCCGCCGCTGGTGAAGGCGGCGATCGGCGAGGTGGTCAGCGCCGAGGACCTCGGCGGCGCCGACGTGCACACCCGGCTGTCGGGCGTGGCCGACCATTTCGCGCACGACGACGACGACGCGCTGCGCATCGCGCGGCGCATCGTCGGCCACCTTCCGGCGCCGGCCAAGGCGCAGGGGCTGGACCTGCGGCCACCGCGGCCGCCGGCGTATCCGGTCGAGCAGCTGCGCGCGCTGGCGCCGCTGGATCTGCGCAAACCGCTCGACGCGCGCGAACTGATCGCGCGGCTGGTCGACGACAGCGCGTTCGACGAGTTCAAGGCGCGCTACGGCACCACGCTGGTGTGCGGCTTCGCGCACATCGAGGGCATGCCGGTCGGGATCATCGCCAACAACGGAATCCTGTTCTCCGAGTCGGCGCTGAAGGGAGCGCACTTCATCGAGCTGTGCTGCCAGCGCCGCACCCCGCTGGTGTTCCTGCAGAACGTCACCGGCTTCATGATCGGCCGCAAGGCGGAGAACGAGGGCATCGCGCGCAATGGCGCGAAAATGGTCACCGCCGTGGCGTGCGCCGCGGTGCCGAAGTTCACGGTCATCGTCGGCGGCAGCTTCGGCGCCGGCAACTACGGCATGTGCGGCCGCGCCTACGGCCCGCGCCAGCTGTGGATGTGGCCCAACGCCCGGATCAGCGTGATGGGCGGCGAGCAGGCAGCCAGCGTGCTGGCCACCGTGCGCCGCGACGGCCTGGAAGCGCGCGGCCAGGACTGGAGCACCGACGACGAGGAAGCGTTCAAGGCGCCGATCCGCGCCCAGTACGAAACCCAGGGCAACCCGTACTACTCGACCGCGCGGCTGTGGGACGACGGCGTCATCGACCCGGCCGACACCCGCCGCGTGCTGGCGCTGGGGCTGTCGGCGGCGCTGAACGCGCCGATTCCGCCCACGCGTTTCGGCGTGTTCCGCATGTGAGCGCGATGGAGCCATCGATGATTTCTGCCGCCCCGATCCTGCTCGCACGCGACGGCGCCGTCGCCCGCGTCACCCTGGCGCGGCCGCAGCTGCGCAACGCCTTCGACGCCGCGACCATCGCCGCGCTGCATGCGGCATTCGTCGGCTTCGCTGCCGACACCACGCTGCGCGCGATCGTGCTCGACGCGCAGGGACCGGCGTTCTGCGCCGGCGCCGACCTGAACTACATGCGGGAAATGGCGAGCTGGGACGACGCCGCCAATCGCGACGACTCGATGCGGCTGGCGCGGATGCTGCGCGCCATCGCCGAGTGCCCGCAGCCGGTCATCGCCCGCGTGCACGGCGACACCTTCGCCGGCGGCGTCGGACTGGTCGCGGCGTGCGACTTCGCGGTCGGCCTGGCCGGCGCGCGCTTCTGCCTCAGCGAGGTCAAGCTCGGCCTGGTGCCGGCGACGATCATGCCGCACGTGCTGCGCGCCATCGGCGCGCGCGCGGCGCAACGCTACACCCTGGGCGCCGAAGTGTTCGACGCCGCGACCGCGGCGCGCATCGGCCTGCTGCACGAGGTGGCCGCCGACACCGCGGCGCTCGACGCACAGGTGCAACAATGGCTCGATGCGCTGCATGCGGCGTCGCCGCAGGCGCTGGCCGCAGCCAAGCGGCTGCTGGCCGACGCCGCGCATCGCCACCTGAGCGAGGCGCTGCTGGCCGACACCGCGGCGCGCATCGCCGAAGCACGCGCCAGCCGCGACGGCCGCGAAGGCATCGACGCCTTCCTGAACCGACGCAAGCCGGCTTGGAACCCGAACTGAACCCTGGACCCGAGATGACCCAGACCTGGACTCCCGAACGCATCGAAGACCTGCTCGCGCTGCCGCTGCCCGAGCTGCTGTGGCAGGCACAGCAGGTGCACCGCGCGCATTTCGATCCGACCGAAGTGCAACTGTCGTCGCTGCTGTCGATCAAGACCGGCGGCTGCGCCGAGGACTGCGGCTACTGCCCGCAGTCGGCCCACCACGACACCGGAGTCGAGGCCGGCCGGCTGATGGACGTCGAGCTGGTGCTGGCCAACGCCTGCGCGGCGAAGGACGCAGGCGCCAGCCGCTTCTGCATGGGCGCTGCGTGGCGCGAACCGAAGGACCGCGACATCGAGAAACTCGCCGCGATCATCGAGGGCGTCAAGGCGCTGGGGCTGCAGACCTGCATGACGCTGGGAATGCTCAGCCGCGAACAGGCGCATCGGCTGGCCGACGCCGGGCTTGACTACTACAACCACAACCTCGACACCTCGCCCGAGTTCTACGGCGAGATCATCGGCACCCGCACCTACCAGGATCGGCTCGACACCCTCGACGCGGTGCGCGACGCAGGCATGCACGTGTGCTGCGGCGGAATCGTCGGCATGGGCGAGAGCCGGCGCGACCGCGCCGGGTTGCTGGCGCAGCTGGCCGCGCTCGACCCGCAACCCGAGTCGGTGCCGATCAACGCGCTGGTGCGCGTCGCCGGAACGCCGCTGCAGGACGCGCCCGAGCTCGATCCGTTCGAGTTCGTCCGCGTCGTCGCCGCGGCGCGCATCTGCATGCCGCGCGCGCGGGTGCGGCTGTCGGCCGGCCGACGCGAGCTCGGCGACGGCATCCAGGCGCTGTGCTTCGTCGCCGGGGCGAATTCGATCTTCTACGGCGACACCTTGCTGGTCACCGGAAATGCCGAGGTCGACGCCGACCGCGCGCTGTTCGCACGCCTGGGACTGCACGCCGACGCCGACGCGGCGCCGGCAGCGCAGCCGGCGCCGAAGTCGGCGCCGGTATTCACGCTGCAGCCTGCCGCGGAGCACTGAGCATGCAGGGCGCGAACCACCTGCTGCAACTCGTCGCGCTGGTCACGGTGCTCGGCTGGGCCAGCGGGCTGCGCGCCGCGCTGGTCGTGTTCGCGCTCGGCGCCTCGGCTCTGGCAGGCTGGATCACGCTTCCGGCACCCATCGCCTGGCTGGGCTCGCCGCTGGTCGTCGGCATCACCAGCCTGCTGGCGTTCATCGGCTTCCTGGCCGACAAGATCCCCGGCGTCGACAGCCTGAGCGACTTCACCGCCGCGCCGCTGCGCGTGGTCACCGGCGCGCTGCTCGCAGCCGCGATGGCCGGCGGCAGCCACGACCTCGGCACCACGCTGGCGCTCAGCGGCGGAGGACTGCTGGCAGCTGCTTCGGCGCTGACCAAGCTGGCCACGCGCGCGGCGATCAACACCTCGCCGGAGCCGTTCTCCAACATCGGTGCGTCGCTGGCCGAGGAAATCGTCGTGCTCGGGTCGATCTGGCTGGCGCTGGCCCACCCGCTGCTGTGGTGCATCGCGCTGGCCGCGCTGCTGCTCGCGATGGCCTGGCTGCTGCGCGTCAGCCTGCGCCACGTGCGCGGCCTGCTGTCGCGGCTGGTGCGGGTGTTCAGCGGCCGCGGCGAGCGCGCACCGTCGCCCTCAGCCCCACCATCCTCGCCGCCCCCGGCACCGCCGGCGGCACCTGCGCACAGCCGCATCGCCGACATCACCGACGTGCAGGTGGTCGGCGGCGGCACTTCCACAGACTCCCGAAGCTGATCGCCATGTTCCGCAAAGTCCTGATCGCCAACCGCGGCGAAATCGCCTGTCGTGTCGCCGCCAGCTGCCGCCGCCTCGGCGTGCGCAGCGTCGCCGTGTATTCCGACGCCGACGCCGGCGCGGCGCATGTCGCGGCGTGCGACGAGGCACTGCCGATCGGCCCGGCCGAGGCCGCGCACAGCTACCTCGATGCGCAGCGCATCCTGCGCGCCGCGCGCGACAGCGGCGCCGAGGCGATCCACCCCGGCTACGGTTTCCTGAGCGAGAACGCCGATTTCGCGCGCGCCTGCGCCGACGCCGGAATCGCCTTCATCGGCCCGCCGCCGGCGGCGATCGACGCCATGGGGCTGAAGGCCGAGTCCAAGCGGTTGATGCACGCTGCCGGAGTACCGCTGGTTCCCGGCTACCACGACGCCGCACAGGACGATGCGCTGCTCGCCGAGGCGGCGGCGCACATCGGCTGGCCGGTGCTGATCAAGGCCAGCGCCGGCGGCGGCGGCAAGGGCATGCGCGCGGTGCACGCCGCGGCCGACTTCGCCGCCGCGCTGGCTTCGTGCCGGCGCGAGGCCGCGGCCGCATTCGGCAACGACGCGGTGCTGATCGAAAAACTGGTGGCCAACCCGCGCCACATCGAAATCCAGGTCTTCGCCGACAGCCACGGCCGCGCGGTGGCTCTGTTCGAACGCGACTGCTCGCTGCAGCGCCGGCACCAGAAGGTGGTCGAGGAAGCGCCGGCGCCGGGGCTGACGCCGGCGCAGCGCGCCGCGCTGAGCGAGGCCGCGGTGGCCGCCGCGCAGGCCGTCGGCTACGTCGGCGCCGGCACCGTCGAGTTCATTGCCGAAGGAGACGGTGCCGGCGGCATCCGCGGCTTCTACTTCATGGAAATGAACACCCGGCTGCAGGTCGAGCACCCGGTGACCGAAATGATCACCGGGCTCGACCTGGTCGAGTGGCAGCTGCGCGTGGCCGCCGGCGAGCCGCTGCCGGACGCGCCTCAGGCGCCGCACGGCCACGCCGTCGAGGTGCGGCTGTACGCGGAAAACCCGCGCAACGGATTCCTGCCCGCGACCGGTGTGCTGAGCCGCTTCGCGCTGCCCGAGCACGTCGCGTTCCGGGTCGGAGATGGAGCGCAGCCTGCCGCACTGCGCGTCGATTCCGGGGTGCGCGAAGGCGACCGCATTTCGCCGTACTACGACCCGATGATCGCCAAGCTGATCGCCTGGGGTCCGGATCGCGCGCAGGCGCTGGCGCGGCTGCGCGCTGCGCTGCGTGATACCCGCGTCGCCGGGCTCGAGTGCAATGCCGAGTTCCTCGGCAGGCTGCTCGACGAAGACGAGTTCGGCGCCGCGCGCATGGACACCGGACTGATCGCGCGCGCCCAGGAGCGGCTGCTGGCTCCGGGCCTGCTGCCGGCTGCGGCCGCGCTGGCGGCCAGCTGCGCGCTGCTCGAACGCGAACAGCGCGCGGCCGACACCGACCCGTGGAGCCGCCCCGACGCGTGGAGCAACGGCCGCCTGCCGGCGCGGCAGCTGCGCTGGGGGCTCGGCGGCGACGAAGTCGAGGTCGCGCTGACGCGCGCCGGCGGCGACTGGATGCTCGCGCTCGGCAACGGCGCGCCGCAGCCGCTGCGCTGGCACGCCGCCGACAGCGGCGCCGGCGAACTGCGGCTGCGCATCGCGCACGGCGACACAACGCTGCGCGCGCACGTGGCCGACGACGCGGCCGGCGGCTGCACGGTGTTCGTCGGCGGCGCGCAGGGTGTCGTGCGGCTGCATCTGGGCGACGTGCACGGCGCATCGGGCGGAACGACGCAAGCACGGCTGAGCGCGCCGATGCCCGGGCGCGTCGCCGCGCTGCTGGCGGCCCCCGGCGATGCCGTCAAGGCCGGGCAGGCGCTGGTCGTGCTCGAGGCGATGAAAATGGAGCACACCCTGCACGCGGCCGACGACGGCGTGATCGACGCGGTGCTGGTGACGGTCGGCGAGCAGATCGCCGAAGGCGCCGCGCTGTTGCGCATGCGCGAGGCCGAGACCGAGGCCGACGGAGCCGCGGCGTGAAGCTGGCGGTCTGGGACCCCGGCGAGCCATTCCGCCGCTGGCGCGATGCGCTGATGCAGCACGCCGGCGAGGCCGGGCTGGCGGTCGAAGTCGTCGACGCGACCGCCGAGCCCGATGCGCAGGCCGATTTCGCGCTGGTCTGGAAGCCACCGGCCGAATGGCTGACCGGGCAATTGGGTCTGCGCGCGGTGTTCAACCTCGGCGCCGGGGTCGACGCGGTGCTGCCGCTGATGCACGCCTGCGCGCCCGATGTTCCGCTGCTGCGCCTGGAGGACGCCGGCATGGGCCGGCAGATGGCCGACTTCGTCGCCGAAAGCGTGCTGCACGCGTACCGCCGGATGCCCGAATACGCGGCGCAGCAGGCGCGGCACCAGTGGGCCGCGCTGCCACTGCCGCCGCGCGGCGGCTTCCACGTCGGCTTTCTCGGCCTCGGCCAGATGGGCCTGGCTGCGGCGCGGCGCGTCGCGGCGATGGACTTCCCGGTGCTGGCGTGCACCCGCAGCGGCGCGCGGCGTTCCGGCGCCGACGCGCACTGGCCGCTGTACCCGCTCGAGCGACTCGACGACTTCCTCGCCGCCTGCCGCGTGCTCGTCGTGCTGCTGCCGTTGACGCGCCACACCAGCGGACTGCTCGACTGGCGCGCACTGCAGCTGCTGCCGCGCGGCGCGTACCTGATCAGCGCCGGACGCGGCGCGGTGATCGACGAACACGACCTGCTCGATCTGCTGGCCGACGGCCACCTGGCCGGCGCCACCCTCGACGTGTTCGCGCGCGAGCCGCTGCCGCCCGACGATGCGCTGTGGCGTCACCCGCGCGTGCGGGTGACGCCGCATGTGGCGGCGCCGACGCTGGTCGGCCCGGCCGCGGCGCAGGTGATGCGCAACATCGCCGCGATCGAACGCGGCGAGCCACCGGCCGGCCGGGTCGACCCGACCCTGGGCTACTGAAACCCAACAACGCGCCGGCCCGCAGCGACCGCGCGCAGCACGGAGACCACCATGTCCACATTGCAGCAGCTTCCACGCCACGTCGACGTGGTCGAGGTCGGCCCGCGCGACGGACTGCAGAACGAGGCCGCAGCGATCACGCTGGAGACCAAGGTCGAGCTCGTCGAGCGGCTCGCCGCGGCCGGATTCGCGAATGTCGAGGCCGCCGCTTTCGTGTCGCCGAAATGGGTGCCGCAAATGGCCGACAGCGCCGAGGTGATGGCGCGCATCGCCCGCCGCCCCGGCACCACCTACTCGGCGCTGGTGCCCAACGTGCGCGGCATGGAAGCGGCGCTGGCCGCCGGTGTCGGCGAAGTGGTCGTGTTCTCGGCCGCCAGCGAAGCGTTCGCGCAGCGCAACATCAACTGCTCGATCGCCGAATCGATCGCGCGCTTCGAACCGGTGGCGGCGATGGCGCGCGACGCCGGCGTCAGGCTGCGCGGATCGATTTCGTGCGCTCTGGGCTGCCCCTACCAGGGCGCGGTCGCACCGGCCGCGGTGGCCGACGTCGTGCGCCGCATGGCCGACCTGGGCTGCGACGACGTCGACATTGCCGACACCATCGGCGTCGGCACCCCGGGGGCGGTGCAGGCGGTGTTCGAGGCCTGCGCGCGCGTGCTGCCGATGCAGCGCCTGGCAGGGCATTTCCACGACACCTACGGCCAGGCTCTGGCCAATGTGCTGGCCGCGCTCGAACTCGGCGTGGCCAGCTTCCACGCCTCGGTCGCCGGGCTCGGCGGCTGCCCGTACGCCAAGGGCGCCACCGGCAACGTGGCCACCGAGGACCTGCTGTACATGCTGCACGGCCTGGGACTGCATACCGGAGTCGACCTCGACGCGGTGGTCGACGCCGGCACATTCATCAGCGCCGCGCTGGGCCGCGCCAGCCACAGCCGCGCCGGTCGCGCGCTGCAGTTGCACCGCGCCGAGACTGCGCGTGGCTGAGTCCGTCTATCCGGATGCGGTACGGCGCGTTGCCGCGCTGCTGCACGAGCTCGGCCACACCGAGGCACCGGTGCTGCTCGACGACGCCGCGCGTACCGCGCAGCAGGCGGCCGACGCGCTCGGCGTGCAGCTCGGCCAGATCGCCAAGTCGATCGTGCTGCGCCATCTCGCCAGTGACCGCGCGGTGCTGGTGGTGTGCGCCGGCGACCGCCGCGTCGACGAGGCGCGCGTGGCCGCGCAGCTCGGCGCGGTCGGCCGCGCCGACGCCGCGTTCGTGCGCGCCAGCACGGGGTTCGCGATCGGCGGCGTCAGCCCGCTGGGCCATGCGACGCCGCCGCTGGCGCTGATCGACGCCAGCCTGTGGCGCTTCGACCGCGTCTGGGCCGCCGCCGGCCATCCGCACGCGGTGTTCGCGCTGGTCCCTGACGACCTGCCGCGCTGGCTCGGCGTGGCGCCGAGCGACGTGACGCAGGACTGAACATGCCGGTCGCCTCGCCTTGCCGCCAGATCTGCGTCATGGACCCGCACAGCGGTCTGTGCGTCGGCTGCGCGCGCACGCTGGACGAGATCGCCAGCTGGAGCGCGCTGGATGACGCGGCAAAGCGCCTCATCCTGCTGCGCATCGAGCAGCGGCGGGCATCCAGCTCGGCCTCGACGGCGGCCGCACCGCGCCCGCCGCGCGACCCTGGCGGCTGAGCCGGAGACGGCGCGCCATCCGCGCGGCACCGGGCGCAGGCCGTTGGGCGCCCGGCGCGACGCTGCGACTGCCCCAAGGTCGCCGTACGCCACGGATCAATGCGATGGCACCCGTGCGCGGCGCGCAGGTGCCGAGCGCGCCACCAACGCCACGCCAGCGAGGATCGCCACCATGCCCGCGATCACGCCTGGCGAAGGGCGCTCGCCCAGCAACGCCATGGCCAGCAGGATGGCTGCCGGTGGCACCAGGTACAACGCCACGCTGGCCCGGCCCGCGGGCACGTGCCCGAAGCAGCGAGGACCATTGCCGTGATCTGGCAGCGATTCAACGCTTCGCCACCGACACGCGCTGCGAGCCATGCCGTGAACAGCGGGGTCGACTGCGCCAGGGTGCTTGCCGCGCCCGCGCTGACGCTTCGTTGCCCGAGGTTCAGCGCCATGTGGTGCAGGACCACGCCGAAGCATGCCAGTCGGCACAACCAGCCCAGATCTTTCCAGGCAATCGGATCGAGGCGCCGCCGCACGAGCACGATCGCCCCGAGAACCATCGAAGCCAGCGCAAAGCGCAGCGCCGCCAACTCAAGCGGAGCGTATCGGGTCAGTGCAACGTGGATGCCGATCGGCGCATAGGCCCAGCACACGACGCTGAACCCGGCCGCCGCAACGATGCTGGCGCGGCTACCCGTCGGCAAGCGACAAACGCTTATTTTGAACTGGAGCACGGCAGTGCGTCGATGATGCCTGATTGGGACTCGGCCGCACCGCCCGAGTTCCGCGACGCCGCTGCTGGGCTGGCCATTGCCCGCCGCTGGAAGCCGCCGAAGCTCGGCGCCTCAGGCCGGCGCGCGACGCGGAGATAGAATCGCATCCTGCCCAAAAAAACAGCAGCGCGGCGCCGCCGCGCGATGCCCGTGACGCCCGCCGCTTCCGCTTGTCCGCAGTCCATAGCCGCACCGCTGCGTCTGGGCTCTGTCGTGCTCGCCAACCGCGTGTTCGCCGCACCGATGGCCGGGGTCACCGACCTGCCGTGGCGGCGCATCGCGCGGCGCCTGGGCGCCGGGCACTGCGTCAGCGAAATGGTCACCTCGCGGCGCGAGCTGTGGGACACGCTGAAGACCTCGCGGCGCAGGGACCACAGCGGCGAGCCGGGCCCGATCGCCACGCAACTGGTCGGCGTCGACCCGAAGGACATGGCCGACGCGGCACGCGCCAACGTCGCCGCCGGGGCGCAGATCATCGACATCAACATGGGCTGCCCGGCGAAGAAGGTATGCAGCGTCGAAGCCGGTTCGGCACTGATGCGCGACGAGTCGCTGGCGCTGCGCATCGTCGACGCGGTGGTCGCCGCGATGCAGCCGCTGGGCGTTCCGGTGAGCTTGAAGATGCGCACCGGCTGGTGCGCCGCGCAGCGCAATGCGCCGCGCATCGCGCGCGCCGCGCAGGACGCCGGCGTCGCGCTGGTCACGGTGCACGGACGCAGCCGCGAGCAGGGCTACGGCGGCTGCGCCGAATACGACACCATCGCCGCGATCAAGCGCGAGCTTCGCATCCCGGTGGTCGCCAACGGCGACATCGACAGCGTGGCCAAGGCACGCGCGGTGCTCGCCGCCACCGGTGCCGACGCGATCATGATCGGCCGCGCCGCGCTCGGGCGGCCATGGCTGCTCGGCCACATCGCCGCTGCCCTGCGCGACGGTGTCGAGCCACCCTGGCCGAGCCTGGCGCAGCAGCGCGACTGGCTGCTCGAACACCTGCGCGCGCACCACGCGTTCCACGGCGCCGCCGGCGTGAAGACCGCGCGCAAGCACGTCGGCTGGGCCGTCGCCGGCCTGCCCGGCGAAGCGGCGTTCCGCGCCGCGTTCAACCGACTCGAAGACCCCACCGCGCAGCACGATGCGGTGGCCCGCCATTTCGACGCGCTGCTCGACGGCGCGTCCGCCCCGCTAGCCGCCTGATGAGCTCGAAGTCCCCCCTCGAACAATGCGTGATCGATGCACTCGACGCGTACTTCCACGACCTCAACGGAACCGAACCGCACGGCATCCATGCGATGGTCATGCTGACCGTGGAAAAGCCGCTGCTGCAAAGCGTCATGCGACGCGCCGCGGACAACCAGTCGATGGCCGCGCAGTGGCTCGGCATCAACCGCAACACCCTGCGCAAGAAGCTCAAGGAACATCGCCTGATCAAGTGACCTCCACACGCTACCGGACTCCCGAACCATGCACGCATTGATCTCCGTTTCCGACAAGACCGGCGTCGTCGAACTCGCACGCCGCCTGCACGCCCGCGGCGTCTCGCTGCTGTCGACCGGCGGCACCGCGAAACTGCTCGCCGACGCCGGCCTGCCGGTGACCGAGGTCGCCGCGCACACCGGCTTCCCGGAAATGCTCGACGGCCGCGTCAAGACGCTGCATCCGGCCGTGCATGGCGGCCTGCTGGCGCGCCGCGAGCTGCCGGCGCACATGGACGCGATCGCCGCCCACGGAATCGCGCCGATCGACTGGCTGGTCGTCAATCTGTACCCGTTCGAGGCCACGGTGGCCAGGCCCGACTGCACGCTGGAGGACGCGATCGAGAACATCGACATCGGCGGCCCGGCGATGGTGCGCTCGGCGGCGAAGAACTGGCAGGGCGTCACGGTGCTGACCGACCCGGCGCAGTACGACGCCGCGCTGGCCGAGTTCGAGACCTCGGGCAGCGTGTCGCCGCGCACCCGCTTCCGTCTCGCGGTGGCCGCGTTCGACCGCGTCGCGCGCTACGACGCAGCGATCTCCAACCACCTGTCGGCGCTGCGCGACGACGGCACGCTGGACCCGTTCCCGGGCCAGTTCAACACCTGCCTGGTCAAGGCGCAGGACCTGCGCTACGGCGAGAACCCGCACCAGGCCGCCGCGTTCTACGTCGAGCCCGGTGCGCGCGAAGCCAGCATCGCCACCGCGCGCCAGTTGCAGGGCAAGGAGCTGAGCTACAACAACATCGCCGACGCCGACGCCGCGCTCGAATGCGTCAAGCAGTTCAGCGACACTCCGGCCTGCGTCATCGTCAAGCACGCCAACCCGTGCGGCGTGGCTTGCGCGGCCGACACGCTGCAGGCCTACGAGCGCGCCTGGCACACCGACCAGGAGTCGGCCTTCGGCGGCATCATCGCGTTCAACACCCGACTCGATGCGGCCACCGCGCGCGCCATCGTCGAGCGCCAGTTCGTCGAGGTCATCATCGCCCCCGAAGTCTCGCCCGAGGCGGTCGAGGTTTGCGCGGCGAAGAAGAACGTGCGCCTGCTCGAATGCGGCCGCTGGCCGGCCGAGGCGGCGCCGCGGCTCGACACCAAGCGCGTCAACGGCGGGCTGCTGGTGCAGCAGGCCGATCTGGCGCTGCACGGCGAACTGCGGGTGGTCAGCCGCCGTGCGCCGACCGCGACCGAAATGGCCGACCTGCTGTTCGCCTGGCGCGTGGCCAAGTTCGTCAAGTCCAACGCCATCGTCTACGCCAGGGACGGCGCCACGGTCGGAGTCGGCGCCGGACAGATGAGCCGGGTCAATTCGGCACGCATCGCGGCGATCAAGGCCGAGCACGCCGGGCTGGAGGTGACCGGCTCGGTGATGGCGTCCGACGCCTTCTTCCCGTTCCGCGACGGCATCGACAACGCGGCCGCGGCCGGCGTGCGTGCGGTGATCCATCCGGGCGGATCGATGCGCGACGCCGAGGTGATCGCGGCCGCCGACGAGCACGGCATGGCGATGGTGCTGACCGGCATGCGCCACTTCCGGCATTGACGGCGCCCTGCGGCCGGCCGGACGCCTGAACCCCGCGGCATGCGCATCCTCGGCATCGACCCCGGCCTGAACCGCACCGGCTACGGCGTGCTGCAGATGCAGGGGCAGCGGCTGCACTACGAGGCCAGCGGCACCATCCGCGTGCCGCGCGGCACCCTGCCCGAGCGGCTCAAGGTGCTGTTCGACAGCGTCAGCGAGGTCGCACGCCAGGCCCGCGCCGACGTCGCGGTGGTCGAGATCGTGTTCGTCAATGTCAACCCGCAATCGACCCTGCTGCTCGGCCAGGCCCGGGGTGCCGTGATCGCCGCGCTGGTCGCGGCCGGACTGCCGGTGGCCGAGTACAGCGCGCTGCAACTGAAAAAGGCCGTGGTCGGCTGGGGCCGCGCGAGCAAGGCCCAGATGCAGGACATGGTCATGCGCCTGCTCGCGCTGCCCGGGCAGCCCGGCCCCGATGCCGCCGACGCGCTCGGGCTGGCGATCTGCCACGCCCATGCGCAGCAATCCTGCGCCGCGCTGGGTGCGACGGCACCTGCCGCACGCGGCGTCGCCCCGAACCGCGGCGGCGCACTCAGCGCCGCGCAATTGCGCGGCATGCGAAGCCGCGGCGGTCGCCTGATCGGTTGAGTGGACATGGTCCGGGCCATAGCCTTCCATTTGACGCAAGGCGCTGTTTTTGCTACTGTTGCAGTGCAATGAATTCGATTCCGACCACCTGGCTGACTTCGGCGAAAGCGCTTGCCGCGATGCAGCGCGCACGGATGCTGCGGCTGCTACGGGTGGACGTCGAGCGGCGACTGCGCCCCGCGCGCACCTGAACGCCCTCGACCCGGCCCCTTCGCAGGGGCTTTTGCGCTGGCCCACGGCGCACGCTTGAAACTCCCGAAACGCCCCCCGTCGGCTTCGCCGACGCAGCTCCACAGCCATTGCAGGTAACGCCATGTTGAAGAATCCGCAGACCAAATACCGCCCGATGCCTCCGGTCGGGTTGAAAGACCGCCGCTGGCCCGACCAGGTCATCACCCGGCCGCCGATCTGGATGAGCACCGATCTGCGCGACGGCAACCAGGCGCTGTTCGAGCCGATGGACGGCGCGCGCAAGATGCGCATGTTCAAGACCATCTGCGCGGTCGGCATCAAGCAGATCGAAGTCGGCTTCCCGTCGGCGTCGCAGACCGATTTCGA
>JAJZEB010000041.1 GCA_021805805.1 Pseudomonadota bacterium
GTCATCGAAAAAACTCCTTGTCTGATCGCCAGCTTAGCTCGTCGCCGCCGAACGCGCCGATGGCGGGGCATACGGCACGCGTCGATCGGTCGTCAGCGCCCGTGATCGTCGCGGTGATCGTCGCGGCGGTCGCCGCGGCGGTCGTCGCGGCGCTGATCGCGCCACTGGTCTCGCCTTTGATCGCGCTGTGGCGCACGCATCTCCGGGCCCCGCGGCTGCGGCCGCATTTCATGGCCCCTGAACTGAGGTGCGGCGCGAAAATGGCGCCAGCGCGAATCGTCCGCATGGCGCCGCGCCTCGGCTTGGTAGCGATCCCAGTCGCGCGGTTGGACGCGTTGCAGGTATTGCGGCGGGCGCCGCATCCGGGACCACGGTCCGCCATACCGTGGCCCGCTGTACCAGATTCCCGCGTCGTTGAAGTAATAGACCCCTCCGAGGTAGAAGACCGGCCGATCGACGCCGAGCGCAACGTACATGCCGAGTTCGGGCAGCCAGACCATCGACGGCGGCACCGGCGCGTACACCGGCGGCGCAGCGCCGATGCCGAACTGGATGCTGATCGGCGGGCCATCGGGCGGCGCGCTCGTTGGGCACCGTCCGCTGCCTTGCATGGTTTCACGCAGCTGTTGCCGGATTGTTGCCCATCGCCCATCAAGCGTAGATCCTGCAGTGGCGGACACGACGGGCACAGGCACCCGCGTACCCGCGCGCAGTCAAGAGCCAAGAGCCGCGCAAGGCGCAGGCAGACGACTTGCTGACCAAGACCTTAAATGAAGTAAGGTCGCAAGCGCAGCGCGCAGCGGTGGCGCCTAGACTGGGCCTTTGATTCCGCGGCCCCGGCCGTCGCCCGACGATGATGCGAGACGCCTCCGATCCGACCGCTTCCGACCCCATGCCCCCGGTCACTGCCGAGCAGGCCGAGGATGCCATTCGCATCCTGCTGCGCTGGGCCGGCGACGACCCGGCGCGCGAAGGCCTGCTGGACACCCCGCGGCGCGTCGCCGACGCGTATCGCGAGTGGTTCGCGGGCTATGCGCAGGATCCGACCGCGTTTCTCGCCCGCACCTTCGAGGAAGTCGCCGGCTACGATGAAATCATCGTTCTGCGCCAGATCCCGTTCGAGAGCCACTGCGAGCACCACATGGCGCCGATCGTCGGCCACGTGCACATCGGCTACCTGCCGCGCAACCGGGTGGTCGGCATCAGCAAGCTGGCGCGGGTGGTCGACGCCTACGCCAAACGGCTGCAGGTGCAGGAAAAGCTGACCGCGCAAATCGCCCAGTGCATCCACGACACCCTGCAACCGCTGGGCGTGGGGGTCGTGGTCGACGCCACGCACGCGTGCATGACGACCCGCGGGGTGCACAAGCAAGGCGTCAGCATGGTCACCAGCACCGTGCTCGGAACCTTCCGCGACGATTCGCGAACGCGCGACGAATTCATGCGCCTGATCAGGCTTTGAACTCGATCACGCCGCGCTGAACGCGAACATCGCCTCCGACGCCAGCAGGTTGGGAAATCGCCGCACTTCGCGGCCGGCCTCGATTCCCAGCGCATCGTGCACGCGCAGGCCGCATTTGGCCGCCAGGACCGAGAAGTCGGCGAATGTGGCCACGCGCAGGTTCGGCGTGTCGTACCACTCGTAAGGCAGCTCCTCGGTCACCGGCAAGCGCCCGCCGAGGACTCGCAGTCGGATCCTCCAGTAAGCAAAATTGGCGAACGTGGCGATTCCGCTGCGGCCGACCCGCGCCGCCTCGCGCAACGCGGCTTCGGTCTGACGCAGGTTCGGCAGCGAATCGATCATCAGCACCAGATCGAAGCTGTCGTCGGCGAACATCGCCAGTCCCTGTTCGAGGTCGAGTTGCAGCACATCGACGCCGCGGCGCGCACAGGCCACGACCTTGTCCGGATCGATTTCGACCCCCTGCACGCTGCAGCCGCGCTGGTCGCGCAAATGCGCCAGCAGCGCACCGTTGCCGCAGCCCAGGTCGAGCACGCGCGCGCCGTGGGGCACGCGCGCGGCGATGATGTCGAAACGCGGGTTCATGTGCGCACCTCCAGTCGGCTTTCGCGCGCGATGCGCTCGAAGTACGCGCGCACCACTTCGTGATAGTGCGGCTCGTCCATCAGGAACGCGTCATGGCCGTACGGCGACGCGATTTCGGCGTAGCTGACCTCGCGCCGGTTGGCGAGCAGCGCGCGGACGATTTCGCGCGAACGCTCGGGCGAGAAGCGCCAGTCGGTGGTGAAACTCGCAAGCAGGAAGCGCGCCTGCGCCGGACGCAGCGCAGCGGCCAGGTCGCCCGCGTGCGCCGCCGCCGGGTCGAAGTAGTCGAGCGCGCGGGTCAGCAGCAGATAGGTGTTGGCGTCGAAGTAGCCGCTGAACTTCTCGCCCTGATGGCGCAGATAGCTCTCGATCTGGAAGTCGACGTCGTAACCGTAATGCAGCGCTCCGCCGCGAAGGCTGCGGCCGAATTTCAGCGCCATCGCATCGTCGCTGAGGTAAGTGATGTGGCCGATCATCCGCGCCACGCTCAGCCCCTGGCGCGGCACCACGCCGTGCGCGTAATAGTCGCCGCCGTGGAAATCCGGATCGGTGATGATGGCGCGGCGCGCGACTTCATTGAACGCGATGTTCTGCGCCGACAGGTTCGGCGCGGTGGCGATCGCCACGCAATGCGCGACGCGCTGCGGATGGCGTACGGCCCAAGCCAGCGCCTGCATGCCGCCGAGGCTGCCGCCGATCACCGCGGCCAGGCGCCCGATTCCCAGGCGGTCGAGCACACGCGCCTGCGCATCGACCCAGTCCTCGACGGTGACCACCGGGAAGCGGCTGCCCCACGGCTTCCCGGTCGACGGGTCGGGACTCATCGGCCCGGTCGAACCGAAACACGATCCGAGGTTGTTGATGCCGATGACGAAAAAGCGCCGGGTGTCGACAGGCTTGCCAGGGCCGATCATGTTGTCCCACCAGCCGGCCGTCTTCGGATCGTCGCCGTAGCAGCCCGCGACGTGATGGCTGGCATTGAGCGCGTGGCAGACCAGCACCGCGTTGCTGCGCTCGGCGTCGAGTTCGCCGTAGGTCTCGACCATCAACGCGTACTCCGGCAGTACGGCACCGCTTTGCAGCGGCAACGGCGCATCGAACGCCATGCGTTGCGGGATCGGCTCGGAAGTGGGCGGGTTCGGCGACATCGCGGAGTCCATGAAAACCGGAAATTCGGCGTGGGCGCAGCTGCGACATCCGGAGGACCCGCTGTTTTAGCTGCATTTCTATTCGGCCCGCGGAAGACCGCGGCTCGGGCGCCCGCAAGCTCAGGGCAAATCGGCGCCGGACGCAAGTATAAGGGCTGGCCTGCTGGCGCGCGCCGCTGCGGCGGCGCAGAATCGGCTTCACCGCCGACCGACCCGGGAGACCGCGATGCCCTCGTTCCTCCGCCCCGCCACCGCGCTGCTCGCGCTGACCATCGCCGGGAGCGCAGCCGCGACCGCCGTTCCGCACAGCCTGCGCCAGGCCGTTCACGACGGTGCCGCGCTGTTCGCCAGCGGGCGATTCGGCAGTACGCGCACCTATACCCCGCTGAACGGATTCGACCGCCATGCGCTGACCTGCCAGGCCTGCCACAGCGACGGCGGAATCGGCCCCGGGCAGACTCCGGCCGGAGTCGCGCTGCCCAGCCTGGAAGGCGCGGCCGCGGGCTATCCGAAGCTGCGCGCGGGTCGCGTGGTGACGCTGGAACAGCAGATCGGGCACTGCATCGCGGCCGGAATCGGCGGCCAGCCGCCGCGCGCCGACAGCGCGGCCATGACCGACCTCGTCGCCTACCTGAGCGCGCTGTCGCGCGGCCGCGCGTTCGCCACCCAACTGCCTGCGCCCTGACGCTCCCGGGCGCATTGCGCGTGCACAGCGGCCGCCATTGCGCCTGCAGGCCCGATTTGCCCGCGCCGGATCGCCCGCGCGCTAAGCTTGCCGGGATGAACAGACACCGCAAGCATCCGCTGAAGGCACGCAACTTCCCGTCGGCGCAGGAAGAAGCCTCGAAATTCAAGTCGCCGTCGCGTTACGCGGGCCCCGAGAGCAGCTTCCGCCTCGCGTTCACCGACACGGCATTCCTGCTGCAGGAGGACCTGCGCCCGGTTCGCGTTCAACTCGAATTGCTCAAGCCCGAGATGGTGCAGCGCGAACACGGCGTCGAAGCCACCGTGGTGATCTTCGGCAGCGCGCGCATCAAGCCGCCCGAGGACGCGCGCCGCATGCTGCGCGAAGCCGAACAGGCGAACGATCCGCAGTTGCTCGCTCGCGCCCGCCACGCGGTGGCGCTGTCGCGCCACTACGAGGAGGCGCGTCGCTTCGCCGCGCTGGTCACGCGCGACTCGGCGCAGCTGGAGCCTCCGATCATGGTCGTCACCGGCGGCGGCCCCGGCATCATGGAGGCCGGAAACCGCGGCGCGCACGACGCGGGGGGGAAAAGTGTCGGCTTGAACATCGTGTTGCCGCACGAAGAGCAGCCGAACCCGTACATCACCCCCGAACTCTGCTTCCAGTTCCACTATTTCGCGATGCGCAAAATGCACTTCCTGATGCGCTCGATCGCGCTGGTGTGCTTCCCCGGCGGGTTCGGCACCCTCGACGAGCTGTTCGAAGTGCTGACGCTGACCCAGACCGGCAAGGTCCGCAAGCGCCCGATCCTGCTTTTCGACCGCGATTTCTGGACCTCGCTGATCAACTTCGACCACCTGGTGCAGACCGGAATGATCGCGCCCCACGACGTGGGCCTGTTCCACTTCGTCGAGACCGCAGAACAGGCGTGGGAACTGTTGCGCCGCGAATTCGGTCTCGACTCGGAACTCGCCGCGGAAACGACACCGTGATCGCGCATCGCATCCGGCTGATCGCAGCGCCGACCGATGTCGGCGCCGGCGCGCGCGGAGCCTCGATGGGGCCGCAGGCGCTTCGCGTGGCCGGACTGGCCGAAGCGTTGCGCGCGCTCGGCCACACGGTCGACGACGCCCGCGACCTCAGCGGGCCGGCCAATCCGTGGCAGGCGCCGCGCAACGGCTGGCGGCACCTGGACGAGGTCGCGACCTGGAACCGCACGGTGCGCGCGGCGGTCGGCGCAGCGTTGCACGCCGGCCATTTCCCGTTGCTGCTCGGCGGCGACCACAGCCTGGCGATCGGTTCGATCGGCGCCGTGGCCGCGCACTGCCGCGAACAGGGCAAGCGGCTGCGCGTGCTGTGGCTTGACGCGCACGCCGACTTCAACACCGCGCAGATCACCCCCAGCGGAAACCTGCACGGCATGCCGCTGGCGTGCCTGTGCGGCCTCGGGCCGCCCGAGCTGACCTCGGGCGTGGCGGCGATCGACCCGCGCTGGGTGCGGCAGATCGGCGTGCGCAGCGTCGACGAACAGGAAAAGCGCCTGGTCCACGAAGCCGGACTCGAGGTCTTCGACATGCGCTACATCGACGAGCACGGCATGCGCCGCACCATGCTGCAGGCGCTCAGTGGAGTCGACGCCGGCACCCATCTGCACCTGAGCTTCGACATCGATTTCCTCGACCCCGACATCGCCCCCGGAGTGGCCACGACGGTGCGCGGAGGCCCCGGCTACCGCGAGGCCCAGCTGTGCATGGAAATGATCGCCGACAGCGGTCGCCTGGGGTCGATGGACATCGTCGAGCTGAACCCTGCGTGCGATGAGCACAATCGCAGCGCCGAGCTGGCCGTCGACCTGAGCTGCAGCCTGTTCGGCAAGACCACCCTGATGCGCGCCTGAGCGCGCTTCAGCCGCGCCGCGCGCGCAGCAGCAGCGCCAGCGCGGCGCCGAGCACGACCATGCCGACGCCCTCGAGCGGGTCCGGGCGCTCGCCGAGCAGCGCCCACGCCAGCACAACCCCGGTCAGCGGAATCGCCAGGCTCGACAGCCCGGCGACTCCGGCCGGAAGGCGCTGCACGACGAACTGCCACAGCGTCCAGGCCAGCCCGGACGCCAGCACCACGTTGTACAGCAGCGCAGCGACCAGGCCGGCGCTCCAGTGCAACGCGCGCTCGGGAACCCAGACCGCGAGCGGCACCAGGAACGCGGTGCCCAGCAACATCTGCCAGGCGCTCAGGCGCAGCGCCGAAACCGGCTGGCGCGCGAACAGCCGCTTGGCCGCCACCGTCGCCGCAGCCCAGCTCACTCCGGCGCCGATGGCCGGCAGCGAGCTGCGCAGCTGCAGCCCGGCCGACCACGGCTGCAGGATCAGCAGCAGCCCGGCGGCCGCGCCAAGCAGACTGGCCCGTTGCGCTGCGCCCAGCCGCTCGCCCAGCACCAGACGCGCCAGCAACACGGTCCAGAACGGCATGGTGTAGACGAGCAGCGCGGTCTTGCCGGCGCCACCGCGCACCAGCGCCCACTGCGCCAGCGCGGTGAAGCCCGCAGTCTGCGTCAGCCCGATCAGCGCGGTCGGCCCCAGCGGCGGCGGCGCCAGCGACTCGCCGCGCTGCGCCAGCAACGCGAACAGCAGCGCGGTGGCGCCGAGGTAGCGCAGCAGCGAGAACGTGAACGGGCCGCAATCGGCCATCGCCAGTTTCATGACGATCCAGTTGGCGCTCCAGATCAGGGTCAGCGCCAGCAGCGCAGCGGCGGCGGGTTTGCGCGAGGCGTCCATGGCGGTCGGTCGAAACCCCCGATCGTAGGCCCAGTCTCGCCGACTCGCAGTGCACCAAATGCGGGATGTCGAAAGTCAAAAGCGCACATCGAACGTGCGCAATGCATTTTTTTGGTGCGTTCGTTCGCGTTTGCGAGCGCGTCCGATCGGCGCGTCGACCGCGCGCACGTTTTTGGAACGTTTATTGCTTCGATCCGGGGCGTTCCATCCCGCCCATGGTGCACATGGGCTTTTGCGGAGTTCCCCCGATGCAATCCCTGCGACAAAGCAGCGACGTCCTGTTCATTCTCCTCGGCGCGATCCTGGTACTGTTCATGCACGCCGGGTTCGCCTTCCTCGAGCTCGGCACCGTGCGGCGCAAGAACCAGGTCAACGCGCTGGTGAAAATCCTGACCGACTTCTCGGTCGCCACCCTGGCGTACTACTTCGTCGGCTACGGCATCGCCTACGGCGTCAGCTTCATGGTTCCGGCAGCGCGGCTGGACCTCGACCAGGGCTACGCCCTGACCCGCTTCTTCTTCCTGCTGACCTTCGCTGCCGCGGTTCCGGCGATCATTTCCGGCGGAATCGCCGAGCGCGCGCGCTTCTACCCGCAGCTGATCGCCACCGCGCTGATCGTCGGCGTCGTCTACCCGCTGTTCGAAGGGGCGATGTGGGGCAACCGCTTCGGCGTGCAGGCCGAGTTCCAGCACCTGTTCGGAGTTCCGTTCCACGATTTCGCAGGTTCGGTGGTGGTGCATGCGATGGGCGGCTGGATCGCGCTGCCGGCGGTGCTGCTGCTCGGCGCGCGGCGCGGACGCTACCGCGACGGCCGCGTCAATCCGCACCCGCCGTCGAGCATTCCGTTCCTCGCCCTGGGGGCGTGGATCCTGGTCGTGGGCTGGTTCGGCTTCAACGTGATGAGCGCACAGACCATCGGCAAGATCTCCGGGCTGGTGGCGGTGAATTCACTGATGGCGATGGTCGGCGGCACCCTGGCCGCGCTGTTCGTCGGGCGCAACGACCCCGGTTTCGTGCACAACGGCCCGCTGGCAGGGCTGGTCGCGGTTTGCGCCGGCTCGGACGTCATGCACCCGTTGGGCGCACTGGCCACCGGAGCGATCGCCGGCGCGATGTTCGTCTGGATGTTCACCCTGACGCAGAACCGGCTGCAAGTCGACGACGTGCTCGGCGTATGGCCGCTGCATGGGCTGTGTGGCGCCTGGGGCGGCGTGGCTGCCGGCATTTTCGGCCAGACCGCGCTCGGCGGACTCGGCGGAGTCAGCCTCGGCGGCCAGCTGCTCGGAACCGCGGCGGCGATCGTCTGGGCGCTGCTCGGCGGCTTCGTCGTCTATGGCCTGCTCAAGCTCACGCTGGGAATCCGCCTCGACGCCGAAGCCGAGTTCGAGGGCGCCGACCTGGCGATCCACCAGATCAGCTCGACGCCCGAGCGCGAAGTCAGTTGGTGATCCGGCGCACGAACCCGGACGTCGCCGTGTCACGCGACCGGCGACAGTTTGCGACAATGTGCGGCCCGACCCGATTCCGCACATGTCCACAGCCACCGAACTCGTCGCCGATCTGGGGCGCCGCGCACGCACCGCGTCGCGCCAGATGGCCCGCGCCAGCACCGGCGCGAAGAATGCCGCGCTGCACGCACTGGCCGAGGCCATCCGCGCCGAAGCCGGCGCGCTGCGCACGGCCAACGCCCATGATCTCGACTCCGCCACGGCGGCCGGACTCGACCCGGCGTTCATCGATCGCCTGCGGCTGAGCGACTCCGTCGTGGCGCAGATGGCGGCCAGTTGCGAGCAGGTCGCAGCGCTGCCCGACCCGATCGGCGCCATCGACGAGCTGCGCCGCCGCCCCAGCGGCATCGCGGTCGGCCGCATGCGCGTGCCGCTGGGCGTGTTCGGCATGATCTACGAAAGCCGCCCGAACGTGACCATCGAGGCCGCCAGCCTGGCGATCAAATCGGGCAACGCGGTCATCCTGCGCGGCGGCTCCGAGGCCATCCACAGCAACCGCGCGCTGGCCGCGCTGGTCGCCGGCGCGCTGCAGCAGGCGCAGCTGCCGGCCGACGCGGTGCAACTGATCCCGACCACCGACCGCGCCGCGGTCGGCGCGCTGATCACCCTGCCCGAGTACGTCGACGTGGTCATCCCGCGCGGCGGCAAGAGCCTGATCGCGCGCATCGCCGCCGAAGCCCGGGTTCCGGTGATCAAGCACCTCGACGGCAATTGCCACGTCTACGTCGACGGCGACTGCGACCTCGACATGGCCGTGGCGGTGACCGACAACGCGAAGACCCAGCGCTACAGTCCGTGCAACGCCGCCGAGTCGCTGCTCGTCGATGCCGCGGCCGCAGCCGAATTCCTGCCGCGCATCGGCGCGGTGTTCGCGGCCAAGGGCGTTGAAATGCGCTGCTGCGCGCGTGCGCGCGCGCTGCTCGCGCCGGTGGCCGGCGCACGGCTGGCCGACGCCACCGAGGCCGACTGGAGCACCGAATACCTGGCGCCGATCATTTCGGTCAAGGTCGTCGACGGCCTCGACGCGGCGATCGCGCACATCAACCAGTACGGCTCGGGACATACCGACGCGATCGTGACCAACGACCACCGCCACGCCATGCGCTTTCTGCGCGAGGTCGATTCGGCCAGCGTGATGGTCAACGCGTCGACGCGCTTTTCCGACGGATTCGAGTTCGGACTCGGTGCCGAGATCGGCATTTCGACCGACAAGTTCCACGCCCGCGGCCCGGTCGGGCTCGAGGGGTTGACCAGCCAGAAATGGGTGGTGCTCGGTGACGGCGAGCTGCGTCGTTGACCCGGCCAAGACGAGGCTCCCGCATGGCGCAACGCGATCGACTCAAACTGCTCGGAGCCAGCCTGGCCGGAATCGGCGTGGCGCACGCACAGGGGCTCGGGCCGGTCGCCGGCAAGCCGATCTCGTCCGAGCCGTGGAAGATCGCGATGCAGCTCAGCGACGGCCTCGAGCAGGCGTACGAAGGACTGGTCAACATCCAGAACGTGCTGCAGCTCGACCCCAAGCTCAAGTTCACCGTCGTCGGCTACAGCCGTGCGATCCGCTTCCTGCTCAACGGCACCAAGACACCGACCGGCGCACTGTTCTCGGGCATGATCGGCGATCTGGCCAACCAGGGCGTGGAATTCAAGGCCTGCCGGAACACGCTGACTTTCCTGAAGATCCCGACCAGCGATGTGGTGCTCGAGGCCACGCTGGTCCCGGCCGGGGTCTACGAACTGGTGCGGCTGCAGTCGCTGGGCTGGTATTACATCAAGCCCTGATCAACCCCGAGCGCCCGACCCGCCCGAAAGGAGCCGACGACATGACCCATTCTGCGAACCCGCGCCGCACGGCGCTGCTGGCGTCGGCCGCCACCGGGCTGGCGATGGCCGCACCGGCCGAGGCATCCGGCAGCGGGCCGGTACGCGTGGTCTACCACGTCACCCAGGGCCTGGCGCAGGCCGCGCGCTGCCTGGGCAACGTGCGCAACCACCTGGCAGCCGACCCCGGCGTGAAAATCGTCGTCGTCGGCAACGGCTCAGGCATCGACTTCATGCTCGAGGGAGCGAAGGACGCCAACGGCGCCGATTTCTCAGGCAATGTCGGTGATCTTGCCGGGCGCGGAGTCTCGTTTCGAGTGTGCAACAACACCCTGCACAGCCGCGGCATCGCGCAAGCCAAGGTTCTGCTCGACGCCAACGTCGTTCCGTCGGGGGTCGCCGAGGTCGCCAATCTGCAGTTCCGCGACGGCTACGCCTACATCTGCCCGTGACGGCAAGTGCGCGACGCGCCCTGCATCGCGACCTGCGCGCCGCGGCCGACCTGGTCGGCTGCGTGCTCGACGGCGAATCGCTGGGCAGCGCGCTGCCGCGGCTGAGTTCCGGCTGGGACGCAGCGGCGCGCGGCGCCGCGCAGGCGCTTAGCTTCGACGCGCTGCGTGGACTCGGTCGCGCGCGCGCGCTGCGCGACGCGCTTCACCCGAAACGGCTCAAGCCTGCCGCGCTCGACCATCTGCTGCTGGTGGCGATCGCACTGCTGAGCGCGCCGGAGGCGCCGTACCCGGCGCATACCCTGGTATCCGAAGCCGTGCACGCGTGCGCGCTGCATCCGGGAACGCGCGCCGCGCGCGGCCTGGTCAACGCCCTGCTGCGCCGGCTGCTGCACGAGCGCGACGCGCTGCTGCAAGGCGTGCTCGACGACGACGAGGCGCGCTGGAACCACCCGCGCTGGTGGGTCGAGCGCTTGCGCGCAGCCTACCCGCGCGACTGGGCCGCGATGCTCGAACAGGCGCAGCAGCGCCCGCCGCTTGCGCTGCGCGTGAACGCGCGCTGGGGCACGCGCGACGCCTACCTCGCGCTGCTGCGCGCGCAGGCGCTGGACGCCGAAGCGCCGCCCGACCCGCCGCAGGCGCTGCTCATGCAGCGCGCAGTACCGGTGCACCGGCTGCCCGGATTCGGCGACGGCGCGGTCAGCGTGCAGGATTGCGCGGCGCAACGTTCCGCGGCACTGCTCGACGTGCGCGCCGGCATGCGCGTGCTCGACGCCTGCGCCGCCCCCGGCGGCAAGGCCGCGCACATCCTGGAGCTGGCCGACTGCGCGCTGCTGGCGCTGGACCACGACGCCGCGCGCGCCGCGCGCATCGGCGACAACCTGCACCGGCTGCGGCTGCCGGCGGCCGGCGGCAGCGCGCAGGTGCGGGTGGCCGACTCAGCGCGACCCGACACCTGGTGGGACGGGCGAGCGTTCGACCGCATCCTGCTCGATGCGCCGTGCAGCGCGTCGGGAATCGTTCGCCGCCACCCCGACATCCGCTGGTTGCGCCAGCCCGGCGACATCGACGCGCTGGCCGCGCGCCAGCGCACCCTGCTCGATGCGCTGTGGCCGCTGCTGGCTCCCGGTGGCCGGCTGCTGTACGCGACCTGTTCGGTGTTTCCCGAAGAAGGCGCCGGTCAGGCCGCCGATTTCGCGCGGCGCCGACCCGATGCGCTAGCATTGGAAGCTCCGGGGCAGATCCTGCCCGGTACCCCGCCCGCGCAGGACGGCTTCTTCTACGCCCTGTTCGCCAAACGCGCCGACGCATGACTCCTGCCCCTGCCCCGAGCCGCCGCCGTGCCCTTGCCGCGTTCGGTGTGTTGCTGGGCGCCGGCCTGCTGCAAGGCGCCGGCCGCGCGCTGGCCGCCAGCGCCGACGCGCAGGTGCCCACGCTCGAGCTCGAGCCGGACGGCGTCTACGCCAGCTGCACCGTGGTGTTCGCGCTGCCGCGCCCGCTCGAGGACGCGTTGCACCGCGGCATCCCGTTGTCGTTCCTGACCCGGCTGCAAGTCGAGCAGGGGCGCTGGTGGTGGTTCAACGAAACGGTCGGCAGCGGCCAGATGCTGAGCCGGCTGAGCTACCAGCCGCTGCTCGACAAATTCCACGTCCTCAGCGACGGCAGGCAACGCAGTTACGCGAGCCTCGACGAAGCGCTGGACGCGGTCCAGCATGTGCAGCACCTGAAGGTGGCCGATGCGCGTGACCTGGTCCCGGGGCGCAGCTACGAGCTCGCCGGGCACTTCGAGCTCGACCTGTCGCAGCTGCCGCGCCCGTTCCAGATCGACGTCGGCTCGAGCTCCGACTGGCAGCTGCAGGCACCGTTCCCGCGCACCACGTTCACATGGAAGCCTCCACGTCCAACCGCGTCACCCGGGTAGCGGCCTGGAGCGCGCTGGCTCTGGGGCTGCCGCTGCTGGTGTTCCTGGTTTTCCTGCTCGCCGTGTCGACCAAGAACACCGAAGCGGTGAATCCGTACTTCGGCGCGCTGTACTGGATCAACATCGCGGTCGCCGCGCTGCTGCTGAGCCTGATCGTCGGTCTGTCGGCGCGCCTGGTGTGGCGGCTGCGCCGGCGCCGTTTCGGCAGCCGGCTGCTGTTCAAGCTGGCCATGGTGTTCACGCTGGTCGGCGTGCTGCCGGGGATCGTCATCTACATCGTCTCGTACCAGTTCGTCGCGCGCAGCATCGAGACCTGGTTCGACGTCAAGGTCGAACGCGCGCTCGACAGCGGACTGAACCTGGGACGCACGACGCTGGACGTGCTGCTTGCCGACCTGACCAGCAAGGCGCGCAACGTCGCGGCCCAGGTCGGCGACGGCGGCGTCTCGTCGCAATACCTGCAGCAGCTGCTGCAGCAGCTCGGCGTGGCGCAGGCCACGGTGTTCGACGCCAACGGCACCGTGCTGGCCAGCGCCGGCGGCGACCCGTTCGCCCTGCTGCCCGACCTCCCCGGCCCCGAGTCGATGCGCCAGCTGCGGCTGATGGGCCAGCTCGCCAGCGTCGAAGGCGACGATGCGGCGCAGGACCTGAAACTGCGCGTCGTCGTCTCGTTGCCGGCGCGCAGCCTGCTGCTGCCGGGCCACCAGCACTACCTGATGCTGGTGCAGAACGTGCCGTCGGCGATCGCGCGCAGCGCGCTTGAGGTGCAGCGCGCTTACGCCGAGTACCAGGAACGCGCGCTGGGTCGCGAGGGCCTGCGGCGCATGTACCTGTCGACGCTGACGCTGACGCTGTTCCTGGCCGTGTTCGCCGCGGTCCTGCTCGCCGTGCTGCTGGGCAACCAGCTCGCGCGCCCGCTGCTGCTGCTGGCCGACGGCATGAAGGCGGTGGCAGGAGGCGATCTGCGGCCGCGCCCCGAGCTGCGCTCGGCCGACGAACTCGGCAGCCTGACGCGATCGTTCAACGACATGACCGCGCAGCTGGCCGAGGCCCGCGCACAGGCCGAGAGCAGCCGGCGCGCGCTGGAGGCGTCGCGCGCGTATCTGCAAAGCGTGCTCGACAACCTGTCGGCCGGCGTGCTGGTGCTCGGCGACGCGCTGCACCTGACGCTGGCCAATCCAAGCGCGACGCGGGTGCTGCGCGTTCCGCTGCAAGGCGCGATCGGCCGCGAACTCGGCCGCCTCGAAGGCCTGGGCCCGTTCGCCGCCGAAATCGACGCTGCGTTCCAGGAGCTGGCCGCCGGCGGCGGCGCCGACCACTGGCTGCGCCAGATCGACTACACGCCGCCGGGAGCGGATGCCGCGTTGACCCTTCTGGTGCGCGGCGCGCGGTTGCTGCTCCCGGGGCACGCCGCCGCGGTCGTGGTGTTCGACGACATCAGCGAACTGATTTCGGCGCAGCGCTCGCTGGCCTGGGGCGAAGTCGCACGCCGGCTGGCACACGAAATCAAGAATCCGCTGACACCGATTCAACTGTCCGCTGAAAGGCTGCAGATGAAACTCGGCGCACGGCTCGACGGCACCGACCGCGACATGCTCGAGCGCGCGACGACGACCATCGTCAACCAGGTCACTGCGATGCGCCGCATGGTCGACGAGTTCCGCGACTACGCGCGCACGCCGTCGGCACAGCTCGCGGCGATGGACCTGAACCAGCTCGTTCGCGACGTGCTGAACCTGTACGGAGGCAGCGGGCCGGCGCGTGGCGAGTCCGCGGCCGCGCGAGTGCAGGCCGAACTCGACCCCGGGCTGCCGGCGATCGAAGGCGACGCGACCCAGCTGCGCCAGGTGATCCACAATCTGCTGCAGAATGCGCTCGACGCGGTGGCCGGCCAACCGCGGGCCGAGGTCGTCGTGCGCACCGAAGTCACCCGCTCCGCGGGTAGCGGCGCCGCGCGGGTGCGGCTGTCGGTCAGCGACAGCGGACCGGGTTTCGCCGACAAGGTGCTGAACCGCGCCTTCGAGCCCTATGTGACGACCAAGGCGCGCGGTACCGGGCTCGGCTTGGCGGTGGTGAAGAAGATCGCCGAGGAACACCATGCGAGAGTCGAGGTGAAGAAACTGACAGAGGCTCCCGGTGGCGCCCGCGTATCGCTTATATTCCCCGCTGTGACGAGCGCCGCAGCTGGCGGGGCAACGTGACGACTCATATCGGAATTCTCGCGTATGGCAAGCATCCTGGTGGTGGACGACGAGATCGGCATTCGCGATCTGCTGTCCGAGATTTTGAGCGACGAGGGCCACGCGGTCGAAGTCGCCGAGAACGCCCAGCAGGCCCGCGCGCTGCGCCAGCAGCACGAGCCCGATCTGGTGCTGCTCGACATCTGGATGCCCGACACCGACGGCGTCACCCTGCTGAAGGAATGGGCCGGTGCCGGCCAGCTGACGATGCCGGTGATCATGATGTCGGGCCATGGCACCATCGACAACGCGGTCGAGGCCACACGCATCGGCGCGATGGCGTTCCTCGAGAAGCCGATCGCGCTGCAGAAATTGCTGCGCGCGGTCGAGCAGGGGCTGAGCAAGCCGGCGCCGAAGCCGCGCGCGCCGCTGGCGCCGGCCGCTCCGGCCGCTCCGGTCGCTCCGGCCATCCCGGCCATCCCGGCCGCGCCGGCAACGCACGCTCCGGTGCCCGAGCAGTCGTTCGCGCTCGATCGCCCGCTGCGCGAGGCACGCGACGACTTCGAGCGTGCCTATTTCGAATTCCACCTGGCGCGCGAAGGCGGCAGCATGACCCGCGTGGCCGACAAGACCGGGCTCGAGCGCACCCATCTCTACCGCAAGCTCAAGCAGCTGGGCGTCGACTGGGGGCGCGCAGCCCGCCGTTCGCCGTCGGGAGAAGACGACGGCAATTGAACGGCAAGCGCCCTCCGTGCCTCGCTGATGCCCCGTGCATGCCCCAGGCGGTTGCGAGTTTGCTATGATTGCAGGCTTCGTGCAGGCACACTTTTCAAAGTGTTCGGTACAGCGCGCCGTATCCGTATAGCGGCCAGGTAGCTCAGTTGGTAGAGCAGCGGACTGAAAATCCGCGTGTCGGCGGTTCGATTCCGTCCCTGGCCACCACGATTCCACGCCCAACCCCTCTCGGTTGGGCGTTTTCTTTTCCGGATTCCACGCACCACGCGGGGTTCCGGGCAACGACGACCGAGGCCGGGTCGAACACGATGCCGTCATCCACGGCGACGCTGGCGATGTCGCGGAAGGTCTGGGCCACGGATTCCAGATCGCTCGCGCCGAAGCCCAGCAGGTCGGCATCGCGCGTGGCCCGGTGCGGCATGTCGTACCAGAGCGTGAACAGCAGCGCGCCCTTGAGCAGAAAACGATCCGCATGCTCGGACTGGCTCAGGCGGTAGAGGATGCGCTCCAACGCGAAACGCACCAGCACCTGGTTGAAGTCCACGCCCTGCGCCTTGGCGACGTTGAGCAGGCGGGCGCGCACGGAAGCCGCGACGTTGCTCATTCGGCGGCCTCCAGATAGGGGCGCATCACGTTGGCCACACGGCAGAGCGCGAACCCGCGCCGTGACGCGACGGCACGGTGCACAATGCAGGCATGCGGCAGCCGCCGCGCCCGAGCTTGGCCGACGATGACCGCCAGAGAAGACGCAGGCGCCGACGCGCGCCATTTCGTACGCGCGCATCCCCACGGCGTGCTGTCGACACTTTCGCAGCGCCACGATGGCATCCCGTACGGGTCGATCGCACCGTTCGCGCTCGACCACACCGGGTGCCCGCTGGTGCTGATCTCCAGCCTGGCCGAGCACACGCGCAATCTCGAGGCCGACGCCCGCTGCAGCCTGCTGGTGCATCCCTGCGCGGCCGACGCCCAGGCCGCGGCACGCGTGACCCTGCTCGGCCGTGCCCATCGTTGTTCCGACAAGGGCGCGCTGGGCCCGCGCTACCTGCGTTACGTGCCCGGCGCAGCGGGACACTTCGACCTGCCCGACTTCCACTTCTGGCGCATCGAGCCCACTGCGATCCGCCTGATCGCCGGTTTCGGCCGCGCGCGCTGGGTCGACGCCGCCGTGTACGCGCCGATGCCCAACAGCGTCGCCGAGGCCGAGGAATCGATCATCGCGCACTGGAACGCCGCCGGCGCCGACGCGCTGCGCGCGTGCGCGCGGCGCCACGGCGCGCCGAGCGCGCGCCAGGTGCGACTGCTGGGCGTCGACGTCGACGGCGCCGACTTGCGCGTCGACGGCAACCAGCTGCGCGTGGCGTTTGCGCGTCCGGCGCCCGATGGCGACGCGGTGCGCGCCGCGCTCGATACACTGTGCGCCGGGGAGACGCCATGACACTGGACCTGAGCGAACATGACGCCTGCGCGCTGGCCGCGCTGATCCGCAGCGGCGAGCTCACCGCCGGCGAGGTCCTCGACTGGACCCTGCAGCGCATCGACACGTTGAATCCGCAGCTCAACGCGGTGGTGTTCGACTGGCGCGAGCGCGCGCGGGAACAGTTGCGCGGCGCCCCCACCGGGGCGTTCGCCGGAGTCCCTTTCCTGATCAAGGACATCGGCCAGGACATCGCCGGGCTGCAGTCGACGTACGGCTCGCGCGCCTTGCGCGACCTGCGCGCTCCGGCCACGTCGTCGCTGGTGCGGCGCTGGATCGAAGCCGGCCTGCTGGTGACCGGGAAAACCAACGTGCCCGAATTCGGCCTCAAGGCGGTGACCGAAAGCGCGCTGTTCGGCCCCTGCCGCAACCCCTGGGATCCGCGCGTCAGCCCGGGCGGATCGTCGGGAGGCGCCGCCGCCGCGGTCGCCGCACGGATGGTTCCGGCTGCCGGCGCGTCCGACGGTGGCGGCTCGATCCGCATTCCGGCCGCGTATTGCGGCCTTGTCGGCTTGAAGCCGTCGCGCGGCCGCGTCAGCGAAGGCCCGCAGACCGGCGAATACTGGGACGGCGCGGTCGCCAGCCATGCGCTGACGCGCAGCGTACGCGACTGCGCTGCGCTGCTCGACGTGGCCGCCGGAGCCGAGCCCGGGGACCCCTTTGTCGCGGCACCGCCGGCGCGGCCATACGCCGACGAGATCGGGATCGATCCGGGGCGGCTGCGCATCGGCGTGACCGCCGAATCGCCGCTGGGCATGCCCGTGCACCCGGAAATGCGCAACGCGGTCAACGCCGCCGCCGCATTGCTGCAGGACCTGGGACATCAGGTCGAGCCGGCTTCGCCGCGCGTCGATGGCGATGCGCTGGCGCACGCCTACATCACCATGTACTACGGGCAGACCGCAGCCATGCTGCGCGCCTGCCGCCAGGCGTGCGGCGCGCGCATTGCCGAACTGGAACTCGACACCCGCGCGCTGGTCGCCATCGGGGACGCGCTGCCGGCCGCCGACTACGTGCTGCAGCGCCAGCGCTGGAACCAGTTCGCACGTGCGCTCGGCGCCTTCCACGCCGACTACGACCTGCTGCTGACGCCGACCACCGCGCAGCCGGCGCCGGAAATCGGCGCGCTCGACACCCCGGCGCCGCAGCGCGCTCTGCTGCGTGCGGTGCTGTCGCTCGGCCTGGGCGGATTGCTGCGGCACAGCAGCGCGGTCGACGAACTGGCGCGCCACAGTCTGGCGCGCACGCCGTTCACCCAGCTCGCCAACCTGACCGGCGCACCGGCGATGTCGCTGCCGCTGCACTGGAGCGCGGATGGCATGCCGGTCGGCGTGCAGTTCCAGGCCGCGTGGGGCCGCGAGGACCTGTTGCTGCGGCTGGCCGCGCAGCTCGAGCGTGCGCGCCCGTGGGCCGAGCGCAGACCGGCAGCTGCCGCCGCCGCGCAAAGCCCCGGCAAGCGCGCATGAGCGGCAACGCGCGCACCACGGCGAATCTGTACGCGCTCGGCGCCATCGCGCTGTGGTCCAGCCTGGCCACGCTGGTGGTGCAGCTGGCGCGCGTGCCTCCGCTGCTGCTGACCGGGCTGGCACTGATCATCGGCAGCATTCCGGCGTGGCCGTACGCGCGACGCTGGCGGGTGGCGCCGCAGGCGCTGCTGGTCGGTGTCGGCGGGCTGTTCGGCTACCACTTCCTGTTGTTCCTCGGCCTGCGCAACGCGCCTGCGGTGCAGGCCAACCTGGTCAATTACCTGTGGCCGCTGCTGATGGTGCTGGGCGCGCCGCTGCTGCTGCCGGGGATGCGCCTGCGCGCGCTGCACGTGCTGGCAGCGCTGCTGGGTTTCGGCGGTGCCGCGCTGGCCATCGTCGGCGGCCATGCACTGCAGGGAGGCCTCGCCTGGGGTTATCTGCCGGCGTTCGGCGCGGCCTTGTGCTGGGCCGGGTTCTCGCTCGGCAGCCGTTGGCTGCTGCAGCGCGGACTCGGCTTCCCGACCGCGGCGCTGGGACTGTTCGCGCTGCTGTCCGGGCTTCTGGCCCTGCTCAGCCATGCCTTGCTGGAGCCCGCGGCGACGCTCGACGCGGCCGACTGGTGGCGCATCGCGCTGCTCGGCCTGGGACCGCTCGGAGCTGCGTTCTACCTTTGGGATCGCGCGCTCAAGCACGGCGACGCGCGCACCATCGGAGTGCTCAGCTACCTGACGCCGCTTGCATCGACGACGCTGCTGGTGCTGACCACCGGGCGCGCGTTCAGCTGGAACCTGGCGGTGGCCGCACTGCTCATCGTCGGCGCCGCGCTGCTGGCGATGCGCGCGTCGTCAGCCTGAGCACGCGTCGCTGCCGGTGCCGCAGCGACGCAACGCGCGCAGCTCGGGCAGGAACACCTCGGTGACCCAGACCGCGGCGCCGCGCAGCACGAAGCCCGAACGCCTGGCCCACAATTCAGTCGCCGGATCGAGTCCGGTGGCCCGACAGGCGGCGCGCTGCAGCGCATCGCCGCGGCGCAGCCGGCAGACCACGATCGGAGTCCGGTGCACGCCGGCTCGCGCGAACACCGCGTCGCCGAGCGGCCGCGTGCCGAGGCCGCGCAGCAACCGCCACGCATCGCGCAGCGCCTCGACGCGCGCGACACTGCGTGCGAAGACCACCGCGTGGCCGTCTGCCAGCAGCAGAACCTCGCGGCGCCAGACGCGCGCCGCGCCCAGCTGCGGATCGTCGGGCTGCGCGGCGCCGATGCCGTGCTGCAGGCGGCGCAGACCGAAGTTGCGGCAATGCGCGCGCAGCAGCGCAGTCAGCGAGCCCGACTCGGCAAGCCACTGCGCGATGCCGCTGCGCGCCGCTGCCGGGCGCAGCGGCCGCCAGCGCGGAGTCACGGTTGCGCGAGCGCCTTGCGGATCGTCTGCGCGTCGACCGCGCCGGTGATGCGCATGCCATTGTGCAGGAACATGGTCGGCGTGCTTTCGATTCCCAGACGCTGGCCGAGCGCGAGGTTGGCCTCCAGCGCGTGTGCCTTGCAGCGCGCCGGCGCGGGCGCCGGGGCCTTCTGGTGGTCCATCCAGTCCTGCCAAGCGCGACCGCGGTCGGGGCTGCACCAGATTTCTCGTGCGCGCGCCGGAGAATCGGGGCGAATGACCGGGAACAGGAACACATGCACGGTCATGTTGCCGATTCCCTCGAGCGTCTTCTCGAGCCGGTGGCAGTACGGGCAGTACGGATCCTCGAAGACCGCGATTTCGGTCTTGCCGTTGCCGTAGACAACCTTGAACGCATCGTGCAGAGGCAGATCCTTCCACGGCACCCGGTCGAGCTCGGCGACGCGCTGCTTGGTCAGGTTGACCCCGGTGCGGGTGTCGAGAATCTCGCCGGCGAACAGGTAACGGCCCTGTGCATCGGTGTAGAAGACGTGGTTGCCGAAGTCGACCTCGTACAGGCCGGCGTAGGGAGTCTTGACGATCCGCGCATCGGCCGGAAGGTTCGGCATGACCTTGCGCAACGCTGCGCGAACGTCGGCGACATTCTGCGCATGCGCTGAAACGGCGGCCAAAGCCAGGCTCGCCGCAGCGATCAACGAACGAAATTTCATTTGGTTTGCTCCGTCGGCCGCACGGCGTGCGCGGTCCCCGCGGCGGCTCACGACAGCACGCCGAGTCCCGAAGCATAGCCTGCCAGCCAGCGTTTGACTGCGGGCAGGTGTTCGGTGGCCGAAAGGCCGAGCGCGCGCAACGGCGCCAGCCACGACGGCGCGTACAGGCGGTGCAAGCCATCGGTGGCCAGTTCCAGCGCCAGGATCTGCTCGGCGCGCGCGCGCGCGTAGCGGCGCAGCAGCCTGGCGTCGGCGCAGGACTGCACGCCGCGCGCGGCCAGCACGGCGGCCAGCGCCTGCACGTCCTGCAAGCCGAGGTTGAGCCCGTGCCCGGCCATCGGGTGCAGGACATGGCCGGCGTCGCCGAGCAGCGCCGCGCCGTCACCGACCAGGCTGTGCGCGCGCTGCAGCAGCAGCGGCCAGCCGCCGACCTCGCCTGCGGCGCGCAAGGCGCCCAGGTGTTGCGCGCCCAACGCAGGCAATGCCTGCACCAGGCGTTGCGTCAGGCGCTCCGGGTCGTGCATGAACTCGGCGGCAAGCGCGTCGGGCGCCGACCAGACCAGCGAGACCTGCTGCTGCGGCAGCGGCAGCAGCGCGATGACCCCGTCGTCGGTGAAGGCCTGGTGCGCAGTCGCGCCGTGCGCGCCATCGCAGGCGAAGTTCGCCACCACCGCGGTCTGCCCGTACGGGCGGCTGCGCTGGCCGATCCCGGCCCAGCCGCGCACCCGGCTGCTGCGCCCGTCGGCGCCCAGCAGCAGCGCGCAGCGCAAGTGGCTGCCGTCGTCGAGCTGCAGCGTCCAGTCGTGCGCCGCACGCAGCGCGGCGACCACGCGCTGCGGTTGCAGCGCAACGCCGCGCTCGAAGCGCAACGCGAGATCGAGCGCGCGCTCGATCGCGTCGGACTCGGCGATCCAGGCCAGCGCCTCGACGCCCTGCTCGGCGGCGTCGAAGCGCAACGCCGCGCCGTCGCCGGCGATGCGCATCGACGCGACCGGCTGCACCCGCGCCGCGGGAACCTGGTCCCAGACCCGCAGCCGCTGCAGCAGCGCGCGCGACGCGGCGTTGAACGCGTAGATGCGTTGCGCGAAACCGGCGGCCGGCGCCGGCGCCGCATCGCGCACGCCGCACAGCCGCACGTGCAGCCCGGTCTGGGCCAGGGCCAGCGCCGCCGCCTTGCCGACCAGACCTCCGCCGACCACGACGACATCGGGTTGGGTATCGCTCATCTGCCGCAATGCTGCGCTGCCGAGGCGCGAGAATTGTCCAAAGGCGCTATTGTGCTCCAGCGCCACGCAGGCGCTGCGCGTCAAAGCCCGAAGTACGTCTCGCGCACCGCGTCGCTGGATTCGAGCTCGGCGCGCGTTCCCGACACCCGCACCCGGCCGTGGTCGATCAGGTAGCCGCGGTCGGCCAGCTGCAGGAATGCCACGTTCTGCTCGGCGATCAGCAGCGCGGTGCCGTCGCCGATGCTGGTGCGCAGCACCTCGACGACCTGCTTGACGAACACCGGTGCCAGCCCCGACGACGGCTCGTCCATCAGCAGCAGCCGCGGCTGCGCCACCAGCACCTTGGCGATGCCCAGCATCTTGCGCTGCCCGCCCGACAGCGACGCAGCGGCTTGCCGGCGCTTGCCCGCCAGGTCGGGAAAGACCTGGAACAATGCATCGCGTCGGGCGCGCATCTGCGACTCGGACAGGAAATAGCCGCCGAGCGCGATGTTTTCGTCGATCGACAGCGTCGGGAACACGCCGAGCTCGGACATGAACGCGATTCCGCGACGGATGCGCTGGTCGGGCGCCAGCGCTTCGATGCGCTCGCCGTCGAAGGTGATGCTGCCGCCTCGGCACGGCAGCAGCCCGATCAGGGTGCGCAGCAGCGTGGTCTTGCCCGCGCTGTTGGC
>JAJZEB010000042.1 GCA_021805805.1 Pseudomonadota bacterium
GCAACGCGCCGTGCCCACGCCGCGCGCGCCCGGCCGCCCGGGCGTGGAACCGACCCCGCATCCGCGCGCGCCGCGCGTCGCGCCGATCCCGCGCCCGGCCCACGACGCCAGCGCGGCGCGCGCGGCGTATGCGGCCAAACTCAGGAGCTACGCGGCGCGGCGGGCGCAGGCGGCGCGCCAGGGACCGACTGCGGCGCCGCTTCCGCTGCCGTGATCGCGCCTGCGCTCAGTTTGAGCACCGCCAGCGAAAGATTGTCGCCGCGCCCCGCGGCCCGGCTGCGGGCCGCATCGATCAGGTAGGCGCAAGCGGCGCGCGGGTCCAGGCGCGTCAGCACGCGTGCCAGCTCGGAGTCGGTGAAGTAGTGCCAGATGCCGTCGCTGCACAGCAGCAGGCAATCGCCCGCCAGCAACTGCAGCGCATCTGCGGCGAACGGTGGTTCGCCGTCCATGCCCAGGCTGGCGGTCAGCACATTGCTCATCGGGTGGTTGCGCGCAGCAGCCTGGCTGAGCTGGCGCGAATCGACCAGATCCTGGACGTAGGAATGGTCGCGGGTGCGCACCAGCATCGCGCCGTCGCGGAACACCTGCACCCGCGAATCACCGACGTGGGTCCAGTGGCATTGGCCATCCGGCAGCAGCAGCGCGCAGGCCAGCGTGGAGTGAGGCTCCTGCTCGGACGAGATGGCGTTGAGCCGGATCACCAGATGGCTTTCGGACAGGATCGCTTGCAGCAGCTGACGCGGTGTCTGCTGTGCCGGCACGTAGCCGAAGAACAGCTGCCTTGCGGTCAGCATCACCTGATCGGACGCCATTCGCCCGCCGCTGCGGCCGCCCATGCCGTCTGCGACCAGCGCCAGCAGCAGTCCGGCAATGCGCGGGTGGGGCAGGATTTCGACGCGATCCTGCTGATACGCGCGGTCGCCGCGGTGGGTGCCGCTGGCGGCTTGCAGCTGCAACTTCGGCTTCATCGATCGTTGCGCGTTCCATACAATGGGACGACCCAACGCCACGCCCGCAAACAGTTGCCGCGATGGATCCACCCGCGCAGAATCTGCACTCCGCAAGCCGCCGCCTGATCGAGTTGCGCATCGCGCATGCCGATCTCGATGGAGCGATCGACCGCCTCGGCGAAACGCCTGGCGGGAGCGATTTTGTCATGCGTCGCCTGAAGAAACAGCGACTCCAGCTTCGTGATCAAATTGCGTTCCTCGAATCGGCCTTGCAGCCGGACGAACCAGCTTGAATTCCGACGCATCCAAAACCCCCTATTTTAGTGCCCCGTCCCGCTGATCACGGTCGTTTTGCCGGGGCGTCTCGGGCCGCGGGCCAGCCGCGGATGCGCGCCTAGGCGCCGACCGCAGGCGCAGGCACACGAACGAAAGGCAGCTATTCGTGGGACACGACACCGGGCAGCCCGCCGAAGACGACGCTGGCTTCGCATTGTCCGACGCATTGTGGGGCGCCGACGGCGCGTTCGCCGCCGCGCTGGACGGATGGCGCGAACGCCCCGGGCAACGTGCGCTGGCCTCGGCGGTGGCGCAGGCCATTGCCGCGCGCGGCGTGCTGCTGGCCGAAGCCGGAACCGGAACCGGCAAGACCCTGGCCTACCTGGTCCCGGCGCTGCTGTACGGCGAGCGCGTCATCGTGTCCACGGCGACGCGGGCGCTGCAGGACCAGCTCTACGCCAAGGACGTTCCGCTGGCGAGCAAGGTACTCGGCGTGCAGCTGCGCACCGTGCGACTCAAAGGGCGTGCGAACTACGTCTGCACGTACCGGCTCAAGCGTACCCAGGCCGAAGGCATGCTCGACAGCCGCCGCACGGTCGCCGAGCTGCGTCGCGTCGCGCGCTTCGCCGCGGTGTCGGACGACGGCGATCTCAGCGCGCTGCCCGGCATCGACGAACAGTCGCCGCTGCTCGGGCTGGTCACCTCGACGCGCGACAACTGCCTGGGAGCGGATTGTCCCGATCTGCGCGGATGCTTCGTCATGAAGGCGCGTCGCGAAGCGCTCGCGGCCGAGGTGGTGATCGTCAATCACCACCTGTTCTTCGCCAATCTGGCGCTGCGCGACGAAGGCGTCGCCGAATTGCTGCCGAGCGCCAGCACCGTGGTGCTCGACGAGGCGCACCAGCTCGCAGACGTCGGCGCCCAGTTCCTCGGCAGCGCGCTGGGAACCGCGCAGGCGCACGAGCTGGCGCGCGACGCGCTGGCGTGCGCGCTGCAGCACGCGCGCGGCGTCGCCGACTGGGCGCAGTTGACCGCGGCGCTGCAGAAGGCCGTGCGCGACCTGCGCCTGTGCGCGCCGCAGGGCGCGCAACGGCTCGATTGGGAGCAGGCCGGCGCGTTGCCGGGCTGGAATGACGCGCTGGCGCAGTGGCGCGGCGCACTCGATGCGCTCGACGCGGCGCTGCAGCCGGTCGAGGCGGCGTCGCCCGAATGCACCCGCCTGCGCGCGCGTTGTGCCGAACAGCGCGACGCGCTGCAGGCCTGGCAGCAGCCGGCCGCGCAGCCCGACGCGCAGCCCGACGCGCAGCAGCGGCCGCTGGCGGTCGAGGCGGTGCGTTGGCTCGAGGTCGGGCCGCACCATCTGCGCCTGCTGGCGACTCCGCTTGGAATCGGGCCCGCATTCTCCGCGTTGCTGGCGCAGCGCCCGCAGGCGTGGGTGCTGGTGTCGGCCACGCTGACCATGGGCGGCAGCTTTCGCTGGGCGCGTGCGCGGCTGGGGCTGCACGATGACGCGCTGGCGCTGCCCGACAGTGGCCCGCGGCTGCGCGAGCTGCGGGTTCCGAGTCCATTCGATTACCCGCAGCGCACCCGGCTGCTGGTGCCGCGAAGCGGCTTCCATCCGTCCGACCCGGAGCATGCACTGCACGTGGCCGAACTGGCCGCGCAGCTGGTCGCGGCCAACCCCGGGGGCAGTTTCGTGCTGACGACCACGCTGCGCGCGATCGGGCGCATCGCGGCGCGATTGCGGGCGTTGCTGCCGGAGTCGCGGCCGGTTCTCGAGCAGTCCAGCGAGGCCAAGGCGGTTCTGCTGCAGCGCTTCGCTGCCGATCCGCGCGCCGTTCTGGTCGGAAGCCACAGTTTCTGGGAAGGGGTCGATTTCCCCGGGGAACAGCTCACGCTGGTGGTGATCGACAAGCTGCCGTTCGCGCCCCCGGACGACCCACTGGTCGCGGCTCGCATCCGCCGCCTGGAGGCAGCCGGGCGCAACGGCTTCATCGACTATTCGCTGCCCCAGGCCGCGCTGGCGCTGCAGCAGGGCGCCGGACGGCTGCTGCGCAGCGAGCGCGACTGGGGCGTACTGGCGATCTGCGACCGCCGCCTGGGCGCCACCGCATGGGGCAGGAAACTGCTGGCCTCCCTGCAGCCGTTCACCCGCGTCGACAGCGTCGACGAGGCGTCAGCGTTCCTCGCCTCCCACGCCGCGTCCGAGCCGGATCCCGACTGAGGCGCGGCGGACGTTCAGCGGTTCACCACAGGCTCCACCACGATTGTTCGCGCGTCGGCAGCCCGCCGGTCAGATAGTGGCTGTCGGGGTAGTTGAGCTTGAGTACGCGCTCGGCGTCGTCACGCTGTTGGGTCAGGCCCAGGTGGTCGTAGCTGTCGACCAGAACGGCCAGCGCCAGTTCCACCGCCGGTGCGTCGGGATAGTCGTGAATCGCCTGCTGGGCGCGGTCGGCAGCGGCCACGTAGGCGCCGCGGTGGTCGTAGAACAAGGCCACTCCGGCGTCGTACGACGCCAGCGCGTTGATGATGTAACGCATGCGCTGGCGCGCATCGGGGGCGTACTTGCTGTGCGGGAAACGCGTGACCAGCTGCTTGAAGGCGTCGAACGCTTCCTTGGCAGCGCGCTGGTCGCGTTCATACGGCTTTTGCCGCGAAAACGCGGCGAACCAGCTGTCTTCCTGGTAGAAGTCGATCCGACCTTTCAAATAAAGCACGTAATCCGTGTCGGGGTTGTTCGGGTAGATGCGCAGGAATCGGTCGCACGCGGCCAGCGCCTCGGCGCGGTCGCCCTGCTTGTAGTGACCATAGGCGGCCTCGATCAGCGCCTGCTGGGCAAGGATCCCGTAGGGATAGCGCGATTCGAGTTTCTCGAAATATTTGGTCGCCGTATCGTAGGCGCCGCTGTTCATCTCGTCCTTGGCTTGGCTGTACAGCTTTTGTGCCGACCAGTTCGCGGTGATGTCCGTGCTCGCTGGGCCGGCGCAGGCGCCGAGCGCGGCAGCGGCGAGCAGCAGGAGGACGCGCAGCGGCAGACGGCGGGCGTTCGTGGAGAGGAATTTCACAGGCGGCGGCTCGGGGAAGTGGCGGCTGGCGAGCATTATAGGAAGCGGCCGCGTCGGGGCGGCCTGCACTATGCTGCGGCCATGAACCCCGCGTCGAACGCGGCGCCGATCGGTGCCGGATCCTGCTCACCTGCCGTGGACGAGGTCGACGCCGCCTCCGCCGACGATCTGCTGTGCGCGCAGGTTCCGCCGCAGGCGGCCGGCGAGCGCCTGGACAAGGTTCTCGCGCAACTGTTCCCGGCGTTTTCGCGCAGCCGACTGAAGGCCTGGTGCGAAGCCGGACGCGTGCGCAGCGGCGGCGACGTGGCGGCGCCGCGCGCGAAGGCGCGTGCCGGCGCAATGATCGAGTTGCGCGTTCCGGTCGATGCCGAAGCTGCGAGTTTCGCGCCCGAGCCGATCGAACTGAGCGTGGTCTGGAGCGACTCCGATCTTGCCGTCATCGACAAGCCTGCCGGGATGGTCGTGCACCCGGCGGCGGGCAACTGGAGCGGGACCCTGCTCAATGGCCTGCTGGCGCGCTTCGCGGCGTGTTCCGCGCTGCCTCGCGCAGGAATCGTGCATCGCCTCGACAAGGACACCAGCGGTCTGCTGGTGGTTGCGTTGACGCTGGTCGCGCAGACCGACCTGGTACGCCAGCTGCAGGCGCGTACCGTGTCGCGCCAGTACCTGGCTCTGGCGTGGGGCGCGTTGCCCGCGGCACGCAGCGTCGATGCGCCGATCGGCAGGCATCCGCGCGACCGGCTGCGCATGGCGGTGGTCGCCTCGGGCAAACCGGCGCAGACGCTGTTCGAGCCTCTGGCCACGGTGCACACGGTGTTCGGCCCGGTCACCGCATTGCGCTGTCGGCTGCGTACCGGGCGCACGCACCAGATCCGGGTGCATGCGCAGCACCTGGGGCTGCCGCTGCTCGGCGACGCACTGTACGGTCGGCGCGAGCCGGCCGGCGGCGAAGCGCAAGCCGCGCAACGTCAGGCCGTCGGCGCGCTGCAGCGGCAGGCGCTGCATGCCGCGGCGCTGCGTTTCCTGCATCCGGGCACGGGCCAGGCTCTGGGCTTCAGCAGCCCGGTCCCCGCGGACCTGCAGGCCACGTGGCTGGCGTTGGGCGGCAACGCCGCGACGCTGGACGTGTCGGGCTGGAGCGAAGCGTGATGCCGCAATTCGATCCGCTGCACGCCACAGGCGGCGCGCGGGCGGTGTTCACGACCCGGCGCGGCGGAGTCAGTGGCGGCGCGTATGGAGCCGGCGGACAAGGCGGGCTGAATCTCGGCGCGCACGTCGGCGACGATCCGCTGGCTGTCGAGGCCAACCGCGCGCGACTGCTCGAAGCCTTGCGCGCAGAGGGTCTGCGGCGCATCGCCTGGCTCGAGCAGGTGCACGGCACCACGGTCGTCGATCTCGATCGCAGCAGTGGCGGCGTGCCGCGCGCCGATGCGGCGCTGACCAGCCGCGCCGGACTGGCCGCCTGCGTGCTGGTGGCCGATTGCCTTCCGGTGCTGCTCGCGGCCCCTGGAGCGGTCGCCGCGGCGCACGCCGGATGGCGCGGACTGGCCGCCGGAGTGCTCGAGAACTGTGTCGATGCGCTGTGCGCGAAGGCGGCTTGCGCGCCGGACGCGCTGCAGGCGTGGCTGGGGCCGGCGATCGGCGCCGGCGCGTTCGAGGTCGGAGACGAGGTGCGCGCGGCGTTCGTCGTCAGCGATGCGCAAGCCAGTCGTGCTTTCCTGCGGGTGGGCAGCGGCAAGTGGCTGGCCGACCTGCCCGCGCTGGCGCGGCAGCGGTTGCGCGCTGCCGGTTTGCGGGCGATTCACGGTGACGACATCTGCACGGTGTCCAATGCCGCGGATTACTACAGCTATCGGCGCGACCGCGTCTGTGGTCGGCAAGCCGGCCTGATCTGGTTGCCCGTTCGTTGACACTGCACGGCCTTTGGCCAAGAATGAATCGCACGACCTTGCACTGCGGCGACCGCTGCAGCGCACGCCTCGAGATACCGAAGCCCGAATCGCCGGCTGCCGGCGGTCACAAACTGCACCAATCGATCTACGATGTCCGCCGACGCCCCCCCCGTATCGCCACCGAGCGGCCACGCCGACGAACTCCAGCGCATGTTCGAGCGTGCGACGCGCGCACTGGCGGCGTCGGCTCCGGGCCTCGATTCCGCGCGCGTGGCCGAAGTCCAGGCGCGCTTCGGCCAGGAATACGCCGACCTGTGGCGCGCGCTGCTCGCCGGCAGCGCGCAGCCGCCCGAACTCAAGGATCGGCGTTTCGCCGCGCAAAGCTGGCGCGACAACCGCTTTTCGGCGTACACGGCAGCGCTGTATCTGTTGCAGGCGCGCGCGCTGCTCGAGCTGGCCGAAGCCGTGCAGGCCGAGCCGAAAGTGCAGCAGAAGATCCGCTTTGCGGTGCAGCAGTGGGTCGACGCTTCCGCGCCGAGCAACATCTGGGCGCTGAATCCCGAGGCCATCCAGGCCGCGATGCAGACCCAGGGCGAAAGCCTGCGCCGCGGGATTGCCAACCTGCTCGGCGACTTGCGCCGCGGCAAGCTGACGCAGACCGACGAGAGCGCGTTCGAGGTCGGACGCAATGTCGCGACCACCGAAGGTGCGGTGGTGTACGAGAACGACTGGTTCCAGCTGATCGACTACAAGCCGTTGCAGCCGAAAGTGCACTCCAGGCCTCTGCTGATCATTCCTCCGTGCATCAACAAGTTCTACATCCTGGACCTGCAGCCGTCGAATTCGCTGGTGCGATTCGCGCTCGAGCAGGGGCATCGCGTGCTGCTGATGTCGTGGCGCAACCCCGACGCGAGCTGCGCACAGTGGACCTGGGATGACTACGTCGAACACGGCGTGCTGCGCGCGATCGAGGTTGCCGGCGAGATCGCCGTCGCGGCACGTCCGGCGCGGGCACGCCGCACGCCCGAGGGCGCAATCAATGCGCTGGGCTTTTGCGTCGGCGGCACGCTGCTGGGCGCAGCGCTGGCGGTGCTGGCCGCGCGCGGCCAGCAGCCGGTGCACAGCGCCACGTTCCTGACCACGCTGCTGGATTTTTCCGATACCGGGGTTCTCGACGTGTTCGTCGACGAAGCGCAGGTGGCCTTGCGCGAGGCGACGATCGGCGGCGGCGGGCTGCTGACCGGCGCCGAACTGGCGGCTGCGTTCTCGAGCCTGCGCGCGAACGACTTGACCTGGAACTACGTCGTCGGCAACTATCTGAAAGGGCAGACTCCGCCGCCGTTCGACCTGCTGTACTGGAATTCGGACAGCACCAACCTGCCGGGACCGATGCTGGTCTGGTACCTGCGCAACACCTACCTCGAGAACACGTTCGCGCAGGCCGACGCGCTGCGCGTTTGCGGCACGCCGCTGAACCTGCGCCGCATCACGCTGCCGGCCTACGTCTACGCGTCGCGCGAGGACCACATCGTGCCGTGGACCGCGGCGTACGCGTCGGCGCAACTGCTCGGCGGCGATACCCGGTTCGTGCTCGGCGCCTCGGGCCATATCGCCGGGGTCATCAATCCGGCGGCCAGCGGCAAGCGCAGCCACTGGCGCGGCGAGGCTGGACAGGCGCTGCCGGACGCCAGCGCAGCGTGGTTCGAGGCCAGCCGTGAATATCCGGGCAGCTGGTGGCCCGACTGGGCGGCGTGGTTGAAGGCGCAGGCCGGAGCGCTGCAGGCTGCGCCGCAGGCGTACGGCGGTGGCGCGCATGCCGCGATCGAGCCGGCTCCGGGACGCTACGTCAAAGTTCGCGCGTGATGTGCGATGGCCGAACGCGGCCAGCGACGAATCCATCGATGAATCCATTCTGCAGGAGATTATGTAATGAGTAGTTCAGATATCGTGATCGTTTCGGCCGTGCGCACCGCGGTGGGCAAATTCGGCGGTTCGCTGGCCAAGGTGCAGGCGGCCGATCTGGGCGCGCTGGCCGTGCGCGAGGCCATTGCGCGTGCCGGGATCGAGCCCGGGCAGGTTTCCGAAGTGATCCTGGGCCAGGTGCTGCAGGCCGGTTGCGGGCAGAACCCGGCCAGGCAGGCGGCGCTCAAGGCCGGGTTGCCCGACATGGTTCCGGCGATGACGATCAACAAGGTCTGCGGATCGGGGCTGAAGGCGGTGATGCTGGCGGTGCAGGCAGTGCGCGACGGTGATGCCGAAATCGTCGTCGCCGGCGGGCAGGAGAACATGAGCGCGTCGCCGCACGTGGTGCCTGGGTCGCGAGATGGCCAGCGCATGGGCAACTGGAGCATGGTCGACACCATGATCAACGACGGACTGTGGGACGCGTTCAACCACTACCACATGGGTATCACGGCCGAGAACGTGGCGAAGAAGCACGGCGTCACGCGCGAGATGCAGGACGCGTTCTCCGCGGCCAGCCAGAACAAGGCCGAGGCGGCGCAGAAGGCCGGGCGCTTTGCCGACGAGATCGTTCCGGTGATGCTGCCGCAGCGCAAGGGCGACCCGATCGCGTTCGCGACCGACGAGTTCGTGCGCCATGGCGTCACCGCCGAAAGCCTCGGGACGCTGAAGCCGGCGTTCGACAAGGCCGGCAGCGTCACCGCCGGCAACGCGTCGGGAATCAACGACGGTGCCGCAGCGCTGGTCGTGATGAGCGCGCAACGCGCGGCCGCGCTCGGCTGCAAGCCGCTGGCGACGATCCGTGCCTATGCCAACGCCGGGCTGGATCCGGCGTACATGGGACTCGGCCCGGTGCCGGCGTCGACCCGTTGCCTGGCGCGCGCCGGCTGGACCGCGCAGGATCTGGACCTGATGGAAATCAACGAGGCGTTCGCCGCGCAGGCGATCGCGGTCAACCAGCAGATGGGCTGGGACACGACCAAGGTCAACGTCAACGGCGGCGCGATCGCGATCGGCCATCCGATCGGTGCCAGCGGCGCCCGCATCCTGGTCACCTTGCTGCACGAGATGAACAAGCGCGACGCGCGCAAGGGGCTGGCGTCGCTGTGCATCGGCGGTGGCATGGGCGTGGCGCTTGCCGTCGAACGCTGAGCCGAACCGCGCGACGGTCAACGAACGAGAAAACCACGAGGAGTATCAGCATGAGCAGTAAAGTCGCATACGTCACCGGTGGCATGGGTGGCATCGGCACCGCGATCTGCAAGCGGTTGTGCCAGGCCGGGCACAAGGTGATTGCCGGTTGCGGGCCGAATTCGCCGCGCAAGGACAGCTGGCTGGCCGACATGCGTGGCCAGGGCTTCGACGTCTACGCGTCCGAAGGCAACGTGGCCGACTGGGAATCGACGTGCACCGCGTTCCAGCAGGTGTTCGCCGAGCACGGCCAGGTCGACATCCTGGTCAACAACGCCGGCATCACCCGCGACGCGGTGTTCCGCAAGATGGGCTACGACGACTGGGATCGGGTCATCAAGACCAATCTGTACTCGATGTTCAACGTCACCAAGCAGGTCATCGACGGCATGGTCGACCGCGGCTGGGGCCGGATCGTCAACATCTCGTCGGTCAATGGCGAGAAGGGCCAGTTCGGGCAGACCAACTACTCGGCGGCGAAAGCCGGAATGCACGGCTTCACGATGGCGCTGGCGCAGGAGGTGGCGTCCAAGGGCGTGACGGTCAACACCGTGGCGCCCGGCTACATCATGACCGACATGGTCAAGGCGATCCGTCAGGACGTGATGGACAAGATCGTCGCCAGCATTCCGGTCAAGCGCCTGGGCAAGCCCGAGGAGGTCGCTTCGCTGGTGACCTGGCTGGCCAGCGACGACGGTGCGTTCACGACCGGAGCCGAGCTGTCGATCAACGGCGGCCTGCACATGAGCTAAAGTGGATGCGGCGGAACAACCTGCGGGTTGTTCCGCTGGGCATACGCGCACGGCGCGGTGAACAATCGAGCCGTATCAACTTGTCTCAAGATCATGCCGAACGCAGACCAACCCGCCCGAGTCATCAAGAAGTATCCGAACCGGCGTCTGTACGACACCGAAACCAGCGCCTACATCACGCTGGTCGACGTCAAGGCGCTGGTCATGGATGGCCGGCGTTTCGTCGTGCAGGACGCGAAGACCGGAGCCGACCTGACGCGAAGCATCCTGCTGCAGATCATCCTTGAAGAGGAAGCCGGCGGAGTGCCGATGCTCAGCACCGCGATGCTCGAGCAGTTGATCCGCTTCTACGGCCACGCGATGCAGGGCATGATGGGCACCTATCTGGAAAAGACCGTCCAGGCCTTCATTGACATCCAGGGCCGCCTGGCCGAGCAGTCGCGCGGCCTGTACGACGGCGGCAGCTTCAATCCGGAAATGTGGTCGCAGTTCCTCAGTGGGCAGGCGCCGCTGTTGCAGGGCATGATGGGCAACTACCTGGAGCAGAGCCAGAAGCTGTACCTGCAGATGCAGGAACAGGTGCAGCAGCAGACCAAGCAGATGCTCGGCGCGTTCCAGGCGCCGAAGAAGCCATGATCGGCTGAGCACGGCGGCGCGGGCGTGCGCGCGCGCGACCGCTTCGCGCCAGGTGGGCGACAATAGCGCCCATCATGTCAGACACCACCTCAACCCGGCGCGGCGACGCGCCGCGCATCGGCTTCGTTTCGCTCGGCTGCCCGAAGGCGCTGGTCGACGCCGAGCGCATCGTCTCGCGGCTGCGCGCCGAAGGCTACGAAACGAGCAAGGACTACTCCGGCGCGGATCTGGTCGTCGTCAACACCTGCGGCTTCATCGACGCTGCCGTGCACGAAAGCCTGGACGCGATCGGCGAAGCGCTGCACGCCAATGGCAAGGTCGTCGTCACCGGGTGCCTGGGCGCGCGCAGCGACGCCGACGGCGACAACCTGGTGCGCAAGCTGCACCCGAAAGTGCTCGCAGTGACCGGGCCGCACGCCACCGACGAAGTGCTCGACGCGGTGCATGCGCAGCTGCCCAGGCCGCACGATCCGTTCGTCGACCTGCTGCCGCCGGGCGGATTGAAGCTGACTCCGCGGCACTACGCCTACCTGAAGATCTCGGAGGGGTGCAATCACCGCTGCAGCTTCTGCATCATTCCGACCCTGCGCGGCGATCTTGTGTCGCGCCCGATCGGCGACGTGCTCGGCGAGGCGCAGGCGCTGTTCGACGCCGGAGTCAGGGAATTGCTGGTGGTCAGCCAGGACACCTCGGCCTATGGCGTCGACGTCAAGTACCGGACCGGGTTCTGGGACGGCCGCCCGCTGCGCACCCGCCTGCTCGAACTGGTGCAGGCGCTGCACGGTCTTGCCGAGCGCTACGACGCGTGGGTGCGGCTGCACTATGTCTACCCGTACCCGCACGTCGACGACATCGTTCCGGTGCTGGCGCAGGGGCGCGTGCTGCCGTACCTCGACGTGCCGCTGCAGCACGCGCACCCGGACGTGCTGCGCCGGATGAAGCGCCCGGCCAGTGGCGAGCGCAACCTCGAGCGCATTGCGGCGTGGCGCAGCGCCTGCCCCGAGCTGGTCATCCGCTCGACCTTCATTGCCGGATTTCCAGGCGAGACCGAAGCCGAGTTCGAGTCGCTGCTGGATTTCGTGCGCGAGGCCGAAATCGACCGCGTCGGCTGTTTTGCCTACTCGCCGGTCGATGGCGCGGCGGCCAATGCGCTGCCCGGCGCGCTGCCCGAGGTCGAGCGCGAAGCACGTCGCGCGCGGTTCATGGAAGTCGCCGAGGCGGTTTCTGTGGCCAAGCTGCGCCGGCGCGTGGGGCAGGATCTGCGCGTGCTGGTCGACCAGGCCGGGCGCTCCGCAGCGGTGGCGCGCAGCTATGCCGATGCGCCCGAGATCGACGGCCGGGTCCTGATCCGGGCGCCGGCAAAGCCGTCGGCGAAGTCTCGGTTGGCGGCCAGCGGCGGGCAGTTCGTGCGCGTGCGCGTGGTCGGCACCCAGGGCCACGACCTGGTTGCCGACCTGCTCTGAAGCTCGGAAGCTCGGTACGTCAGAACGCCGACAGGTTGCGGTACAGCATGTACACCGCAACGATTGCAACCATCGTGGCGAAGATGACGTTCAGCGTGCCCTTGCCGCTGCGGCCCAGGTGCGTGGCCATGCGCGAGCCGACCCAGCCGCCGATCACGCCGCCGCCGATGTACAGGCCGGCCACGGTCCAGTCGAGCAGACCCGAGCGCGCGTAGTTCAGCGCCGTGGTCAGGCCGAAGGTTCCGACCGAGAACAGCGAGGTGCCGATCGCCGCGATCATCGACATGCCGGTCGACAGCACCAGCCCGGGGACGATCAGGAATCCGCCGCCGATGCCGAAAAAGCCCGACAGCATGCCGACCAGCGCGGCAGCCACGACGAGTTTGACCAGCTTGCCGCGCGAAGCGTGCTCGGTGAGCAGGTCCTGGGCGTGCGCGGCCTTGCGCGGGCGCAGCATCAGGGCGGCGATGACCAGCATCAGGATGGCGAACAGGAACAGCAGTTTCTTGCCGTCGACCGCCTTGCCCAGCGTCGAGCCGACAAAGGCCGCGATCGCCCCGACCAGCGCGAACACCACCGCGTCGCGCCAACGCACGTTGCCGGCGCGGGCGTGCGGAATCAGGTTGATGTACGCATTGGCCGAAACCGCCAGCGCCGTGGTGCCGATCACCACGTGACGGTTCGGATAGCCGACCAGGTACAGCAGCAGCGGCACGGCGAGGATCGAGCCGCCGCCGCCGATGAGGCCGAGCGTGAAGCCGACCGCAAGGCCGGAGACGACGGAAAGCAGGTGCTGGGTCGAGCTCAGTACGACCGTCGCAGTTGAAGCATGGATGGCTGGAAGCATAGTCCCCAGAGCATACGGGAACGCAGTCCGCAGACTGTGAGCAGATGTTCCCATGGGAGCTCGCGCGGAATGCGTTTTGCGTGGACGCAAATTTGTCCGCAAGGCGTATGTGACACAACGTAACGAATGTGGCGCAATGAATCGAGTAGGCATCCCGTAAGCCATCGCGGCGACATTGCAAACCGGTGCGCGGGCAATGTGTCCGCGTGGCGTCGGCAGTCCGAACCCCGTCGCGCGAACGGGGAAGGACCGCTCAATCAACCGTGGAGACAATGTGATGGAGAAAAAAGCGATCAATCCGGCGCCGCTGGGGCTGTCTGGCTTTGCGCTGACGACCTGGCTGCTGAGCATGCACAACGCCGGCATGGCGACCGATGCGATGGTTCCCGCCGTGCTGGCCTGTGCTTTCGCGTTCGGCGGTACGGCGCAGTTCGTGGCCGGTTTGTTCGAGTCCGCGGCGGGCAACAGCTTCGGTTTCCTTGCGTTTTGCGCGTACGGCGCGTTCTGGTGGAGCTTCGGGCTGCTGGTCGAGTTCTTCCCGAAGGGGCTGGCTTATGCCGGCTGGTATCTGCTGATGTGGGGGGTGTTCACCACCTATATGTGGATCGCGACCTGGAAGAAGGGCAAGGCGCTGATGCTGGTCTTCACCGCGCTGACGCCGACGTTCTACCTGCTGGCGCTGGGCGCGCTGCTCGGCATGCCGTCACTGGGCCAGCTGGGCGGCTACCTCGGCCTGGTCACCGCGGTGCTGGCGTTCTACCTGGCCGCTGCCGAAGTCATCAATGAGGCCTGGGGCCGCACCGTGCTGCCGGTCTGAGCGCGGTCGCTCCCTTTCCGAAGCCCCGGCAACGCCGGGGCTTTTTCATTGCTGCGCGCGGCGAGCACGACGGTTGCTGTGTGCCGGGTGCGTTTGCCGTGTTGCCTTGCGCGACGCAATCGACTATCGTGGATGCAGGGCGAGGACGCGATGCGCGCGTTGACCGCAGTGGAGGATGACGTGATGGAAACCACCGTGGATGGCAGCGCCGCGCTCGGCGCGCGCGCGAGCCCCGGGGCAGCGACGTTGCTCGGCGACAGCCTGCTGGCAGCCGCAGCCGACGGCTGCGCGACGCTGGATCGCGACGGGTGCATCGTCGCCGTCAACGATGCGTTGTGCCAGATGACCGGCTACAGTCGCGCCGAGCTGATCGGCCGCGGCGCGGCGTCGCTGTGCGCGGATCGTCAGGACCGGCGCGACATCGTGCGTCTGGCACGCCAGCTGCGCCGGCGCGGGCACGCGCATGGCGAGGTCTGGGCGCGGCGCCGCGATGGCGGCGCCGTCGGTGCCTGGCTGTCGCTCAGCGCGCTTCCCGCAGGCGGCCAGGCAAGCTTTCTGGCCTTGCTCACCGATGTCACCGCGCTGCGGCTGCGGCGTGAACACGAGCGCTATCTGGCCCGGGTCGACACGTCGACCGGGTTGCCCAATCGCGCCCAGCTCCACGCGCACATCGCGCACGCGGTCGCGCGCGCGATGCGCACGGGCGACGCGTTGGCCGTGTACGTGGTGGCGATCGACGCCTTGCGCAAGGTACGCGGCGACTGGGGGCACGAAGCCGGCGAGCGCCTGCTGTGGGCGTTGGCAGCACGGCTGGGCTCCGTGCTCGCGCCGCGCGCGATCCTGGCGCGCAGCGGCGACGACGCGTTCGCGGTCCTGTTGCGCGGCGGCAATGCTGCGATGTGGGCCGATTGCGCCGAAGCGTTGCGCCGTTGCTGTGTCGAGGCCGGAACGGCGGCCGAACTCGGCGTCGACGTGCGCCTGGTCGCGGCGGTCGGCTATGCGGTGTACCCCGGCGACGCTGCCGACGCCGACGCGCTGCTGGCCTGCGCCGAACAGGCCGTCGGCGAGGCCCGGGCGGCAGGCGGCAACGCGTGGCGACGCTTCGACGTGGAGCGCGCGCGCTCGATGCAGCGCCTGGGCGAGCGCCTCGACGAGGTGCGGGAGGCGATCGCCGCTGGCGACTTCGTCGTGCACTACCAGCCGCAGGTGCACATGCCCAGCGGCAGGCTGTGCGGTGCCGAGGCGCTGGTGCGCTGGCGCCACCGCGAGCGCGGTCTGGTGCGGCCCGACGCGTTCCTTGACCTGATCGAGGGCAATTCACTGATCGCAGCGTTCACGTCGTGGCTGCTCGACGCAGTGCTCGGCCAGATTGCGCAGTGGCGCGCGCAGGGTCTGGACATCCCGGTCAACCTGAACGTCGCGCCTTACCACCTGCGCCATCCGGAATTCGTTCCGCTGTTGCGCGCGGCGTTGGCGCGCCACCCGTCGGTGCCGGCCGGGATGCTGGTGCTCGACGTGACCGAACGCAGCATTGCCGAAGACGCGGCGGCCGCCGCGCGCAATGTCGCCGCGTGCCGCGCGATCGGCGTCAGCGTCGCGCTGGACGACTTCGGCCACGGCGACGCCTCGCTCAGCGCGTTGCGTGCGTTGCAGGCCGACGTGGTCAAGATCGACCAGCGCGTGGTTCGCGGCATGCTCGACGATGCGGCCGATGCCGATGCCGTTCGTGGCATCGTCGGCTTGAGCCGGGCGCTGCGCAAAGGCGTGATCGCCGAAGGGGTCGAGACGCCCGAGCTGGCGCGCGCGCTGCTGCGCGCCGGCTGCGAATACGCGCAGGGCTACGCGATCGCGCAACCGATGCCGCCGCAGCAGCTCGCCGCATGGACGCGTGCATGGCGTCCCGATGCGGACTGGAGGAGCGCGGTGCAGCACTGAGCGCGCACGCAGCCCGTCGGGCCGCCCCGACGGGCGCGCGCGCGCCCAGGCCGCACGCTGTTCAGTACTTCCAGCCCACCGAGACGCCGAGAACGTCCTGGCTCATCGTCAGCGTTTCGTTGCCGGTGTAGCCGAAGCTGGTCGGCAGCGGACCGGTGACCGAATGCCGGAACGCGTGCACGTAGTCGAACGACAGTTCGGTGCTCGAGTTCAACGCGTAGGTCGCGCCCAGCGTCAGGTGATCGGTGACGACTCCCGGGGCCAGGGTGTTGAACAGGATGTTGTTCGAGCTGACCGGGTTGTCGCCGTGGTTCCAGCCGCCGCGCAGAGTCAGCGCGGGGCTGTAGCGCCAGGCCACGCCGAGCTTGTAGACGTTGATGTCCCGCCAGGAGAATCCGGGCCCGTTGGGGTCGCCGCCAAGCGGTCCGCCCGGGTTCGGGCCGTTCGCGATCGCCGGCACATCGCTGTACTTGATGCGCATGTAGTCTCCGGCGATGGTCAGCGCCTCGCTGGCGTTCCAGGCGAAACCGATTCCGTAGTTCGACGGAATGTCGAATTGGCCGGCGTTGGCGAACAGACCCTTGTACTTGGCAAAGCCCTGCATGCTGGTCTTGCTCTGGTAGGTCGCGCCCAGGCTCAGGCCCGGCGTGATCTGGCCGATCCAGCCCAGGCGGATTCCGGCACCGTTCGAATCGTCGTGACCCTGGTCGGTGCAGTTCTGCGGGCTTGCCGACATCATGTTGCACAGCGCGCCCAGGCCGTTGGCGCGGAACGATTGGTGCACCAGGTTCGCCGTGATGCCGATCGCGTTGTTCGCATTGAGCTTCATCGCGAACGTCGGTGCGATGAACAGCTGCTGCATGTCCACACCCATGCCCGCGGCAAACGGCGGGAAGATGGTCGTGTAGCCCGTGTTCAGGCCGCCGTTGCCGAACACGCTGACTCCGACCGACATCGTCGGGTTCAGCATGTGGTTGTAGCCGAACTCGGGGATCAGGAAGTCGCGCTTGGCGTTGCCCGAGTAGTTCCCCGAGATCGAATTGCCCATGAACGTGCCGTCGACGCTGGCGCTGCGGTCGGGGCGAAACAGGCTGACTCCGAAGTCGAGCCGGTTGCCGACCTCGACCATTCCGGCCGGGTTGATTGCGGCGGCCATCGCGTCTTGCGGGAATGCGATTCCCACGCCACCCATGCCGACCGACTTGACGCTGAAACCGGGCTGGAAATAGCCGTTCGTCGCCCACGCGGCTCCGGGCATGGCGATTCCAGCGGCAAGCAGCGTGGCGGCGAGTTTGTTCAACTGCATAGGGTTCACTCCGTCTCTTCGTGGGCCGCTTCCGGCCCATGCCGTCGATGCGCGGCCCGGCGCTTGAGCTGCCGGGCCTCGTATGGATACGGGTTCAGGTACCTGTATCCAGTCGGATCATGCTAGGGACGTCGTGAACAGCGCCGCATCCAGTTTTGCGACGATAGATAAATATGTGCTTATATGCTAGGACGTTGACGAAACGAGTCCCCGAAATACACGTTGGTGTATTCGGGGCGACCTCAGGCTTCGGCCGGAGGTACGTAGCCCTGCGGTTGATCGGCCCCGTCGCCGAAAAAGTAGCGCTCCATCTGCCGCGCCAGGTATTGGCGTGCGCGCGCGTCGGCCAGGTTCAGCCGGTTCTCGTTGACCAGCATGGTCTGGTGGCGTACCCAGCCGGCCCAGGCCTCTTTCGAGACGCTGGCGTAGATGCGCTTGCCGAGTTCTCCGGGGTAGGGCGCGAAATCGAGGCCTTCGGCTTCGCGACCGAGCTTGACGCAGTGGACCATTCTGGACATGTGTTTTCCTGTCGTGGGTTGAATCGGCTTGTCGAACTCAGCCCAGCCGCTTGACCAGCACGTGCGAGCGACGCTGGTCGTCGTAGCGCAGCCGGCGCGCCTGGGGCAGCCAGTCGGGTTCGACGGGGACGAAGCCGCGCTTGATGAACCAATGCATGGTGCGCGTCGTGAGCACGAAAATGCTGTCCAGCTTGAGCGCGCGCGCCTGCTGCTCGATGCGCCGCAGAATGCGTTCGCCGTCCCCCTGGCCTTGCGCCGACGGCGCTACCGTCAGCGCGGCCATCTCGCCGGTTCTTTGCTCGGGATACGGATACAGCGCGGCGCAGCCGAAGATCACCCCATCGTGTTCGAGCACCGTGTAGCTGGCGATGTCGCGTTCGATTTCCGTGCGGCTGCGCTTGACCAGAACACCTTCGGTTTCGAGCGGCTCGATCAGGCGCAGGATGCCGCCGACGTCGTCGGAGCCGGCTTCGCGCAGGTGCTCCAGATGTTCGTCGGCGATCATCGTGCCGACGCCGTCGTGGGTGAACAACTCGAGCAGCAGCGAACCGTCGAGGTTGAACGGAATCATGTGCGCGCGGCCGACTCCGGCGCGCACCGCGCGTACCGCGTGGCGCAGGTAGAACGCGGTGTCGGTCGGCTGTTCGACGTCGGGAAGCCGCGCGAGCAGGCTTTCGGCCTGCGCCACGGTCAGCTCCGGAACCAGCGCAGCGTCGTCGTCGACGACTCCGGGCACCTCGGTGACCAGGATCAGCTTGTGCGCCTTCAGTGCCGCGGCGACGCTGCTGGCGACGTCTTCCATGCTCAGGTTGAACGCTTCGCCGGTCGGCGAGAATCCGAACGGCGACATCAGCACCACGGCGCCATATTCGAGCGCGCGCTGGATGGTCGGCGCGTCGACCTTGCGCACCAGGCCGGTGTGCTGGAAATCGAGGCCGTCGATCACTCCGACCGGACGTGCCGTGATGAAGTTGCCCGATACCACGCGCAACGTCGCTCCGGCCATCGGCGTGTTCGGCAGGCCCTGCGAAAACGTGGCCTCGATCTCGAAGCGCAGCTGCCCAGCCGCCTCCTGCGCAGCGTCGAGCGCCACCGCGTCGGTCACGCGCATTCCGTGCGCGTAGCGCGAACCGACGCCTTTTTCGCGCAATTGGGCTTCGATCTGCGGTCGGAAGCCGTGCACCAGCACGATGCGCACCCCCATCGCAGTAAGCAGCGCGACGTCGTGGACCAGGGCGTTGAGCCCGCCGGTGGCGATCAGCTCGCCGGCGATGGCGACGACGAAGGTCTTGCCGCGGTGGGCGTGGATGTACGGTGCGACCGAACGCAGCCAGCCGACGAACCGGGACGAGTCTTCGAACATGACGGGATTATCCCGGAATGTCGGAAAATGAGCACTTTGCCCGTTGCCTCGGCGCCATTGCGCGTCGTTGCGGCCGGCGCGCACCAGCCCTCAGCCGATGTCCACCTCCGATCCGCGACGCGCCGCGCGCGGCGTGTCGCGCGGCGCACCGCCGCAGTTGCCGCCGCTGCCGCCGCTGCGCTTTCCGGCCGAGCTGCCGGTCAGCGCGCGGCGCGACGACATCGCGCGCGCGATCGACGCCCACCAGGTGGTCATCGTCTGCGGCGAGACCGGCTCGGGCAAGACCACCCAGCTGCCGAAGATCGCGCTGGCGCTGGGCCGCGGCCTGGCCGCCGGGGGTCGCGGCCTGATCGGCCACACCCAGCCGCGGCGGCTGGCCGCGGTGACCGTGGCGCGGCGCATCGCGCAGGAGCTGGGAACGCCGCTGGGCGAACACGTCGGCTTCAAGGTGCGCTTCAACGAGCGCGTGCAGCCCGGCGCTTCGGTCAAGCTGATGACCGACGGCATCCTGCTCGCCGAGACCCAGCGCGATCCGCTGCTGCGCGGGTACGACACCCTGATCATCGACGAGGCGCACGAGCGCAGCCTGAACATCGACTTCCTGCTCGGCTACCTGCGCTCGATCCTGCCGCGGCGCCCCGACCTGAAGCTGATCATCACCTCGGCGACGATCGACGCCGAGCGCTTCGCGCGGCACTTCGCGTCGGCCAGCGGACCGGCGCCGGTGATCGAGGTCTCGGGCCGGCTGTACCCGGTCGAGATCCGCTGGCGGCCGCAGCTGGCCGAGGCCGGCGAGCAGCGCGGCGAGCGCGACCTGCACGCCGCGATCTGCGACGCGGTCGACGAGCTGTGGCGCCACGGCAGCGGCGACATCCTGGTGTTCCTGCCCGGCGAGCGCGAAATCCGCGACGCGCAGGAAGCGCTGCGCAAGCACCACCTGGAGACCACACGCCGCGGCGTCGACATCCTGCCGCTGTACGCGCGGCTGTCGCAAGCCGAGCAGGACCGGGTGTTCGCCGCAGGCGGCGGCGCGCGGCGCATCGTGCTGGCGACCAACGTCGCCGAGACCTCGCTGACCGTGCCGGGAATCCGCTACGTCATCGACACCGGGCTGGCACGGGTCAAGCGCTACAGCTACCGGCAGAAAGTCGAGCAGCTGCAGGTCGAGGCGATCAGCCAGGCTGCCGCGGCGCAGCGCGCCGGGCGTTGCGGGCGCGTCGCCGACGGCATCTGCATCCGGCTGTACGACGAGGCCGACTTCGCCGCGCGACCGCGTTTCACCGACCCGGAGATCCTGCGCTCGTCGCTGGCCGCGGTGATCCTGCGCATGCGTGCGCTGGGGCTGGCGGCGGTCGAGGAATTCCCCTTCATCGACCCGCCGGCGCGGCGCGCGATCGCCGACGGCTACCAGCTGCTGGCCGAGCTCGGCGCGGTCGACGCGGCCAACCAGCTCACCGACATCGGCCGCGAGCTGGCGCGGCTGCCGCTGGATCCGCGGCTCGGCCGCATGATCCTGGAGGCGCGGCGCCAGGGCGCGCTCGCCGAGGTGCTGATCATCGCCGCCGCGCTCGCCGTGCAGGACCCGCGCGAGCGCCCGCCCGAGCGCCAGGAGGCGGCCGACACGGCGCACCGGCGCTTCGTCGAGGGCGGCTCCGAGCTGGCCGGCTGGCTCAAGCTGTGGGCCCACTACCACGAGCTGGTGGCGAACAAGAAGTCGAACCGCAAGCTGCACGACCAGTTGCGCGCCGAATTCCTCTCGCCGCTGCGGTTGCGCGAATGGCACGACGTGCACACCCAGCTGCACGCGGTCGTCGCCGAGCACGGCTGGAAGCTCAACACCACGCCGGCGGCCGACGCCGCGCTGCACGGCAGCCTGCTGGCCGGGCTGCTCGGCAACGTCGGCTGCAAGGCCGACGACGGCGCGCACTACCTCGGAGCGCGCGGAATCAAGTTCCTGATCCATCCCGGCTCGCCGCTGGCGCGCAAGGCCGGGCGCTGGATCATGGCCGCCGAGCTGGTCGAGACCACGCGCTTGTACGCGCGCGGCATCGCGCGCATCGAGCCGCAGTGGATCGAGCGCATCGGCGCGCACCTGCTGCAGAAGACACTGCAGGAGCCGCACTGGGAGAAGAAGCCGGCGCAGGTCAGCGCATTCGAGCGTGCCACGCTGTACGGGCTGGTGATCTACAACCAGCGCCGAATCGACTACGGCCGCATCGACCCGGCGGCGGCGCGCGAACTGTTCATCCGCCACGCGCTGGTCGAAGGCGAGTGGGACTGCCGCTGGCCGTTCCTGGCCCACAACCGCCGCCTGGTCGAGCAGATCGAGGCCCTCGAGGACCGCGCCCGGCGGCGCGACCTGCTGGTCGACGAGGCGCTGATCGAGGCCTTCTACCAGCGCTTCGTGCCGCCCGCGGTCTGCAGCGGCGCGAGCTTCGACGCCTGGTACCGCGACGCGGTGCGCGCCGAGCCGCGGCTGCTGTTCCTCGAGCGCGAGTCGCTGATGCGCCACGAGGCCGCCGGAATCACCACCGAGGCGTTCCCGACCCGGTTGCGCGTGGGCGCGCTGGAGCTGGTGCTGAGCTACAGCTTCGACCCCGGCGGCGTGCGCGACGGGGTCACCGCCACGCTGCCGCTGGCGGCGCTGAACCAGCTGCCCGAGCAGCGCCTCGACTGGCTGGTGCCGGGAATGCTCGGCGACAAGATCGCTGCCTTGCTGAAGACCCTGCCGCAGAAGCTGCGCGCCCGCCTGGTGCCGCTGGCCGAGACCGCGCGCGCCTTCGCCGACACCCTGGCCTTGCCGCAGCGCTACGCGCACGGCGAGCTGCTCGACGCCTTGCGCGCGCTGGTGCGCGAGCGCACCGGGCTGATCCCGCGGGCCGAGGATTTCAAGCCCGACGCGCTCGGCGCGCACGTGCTGTTCAACCTGCGCGTGGTCGACGCCGACGGGCGCCAGCTGGCCATGGGGCGCAACCTGGCGCGACTGCGCGCCGAGCTGGCCGACGCCGCGCGCGCGGCGTTCCGCGACGCCGTGCGCGGGCACGCGCTGCCGGGCGCCGGCGGCGCGCCGGCCGCGGCTGCCGCGC
>JAJZEB010000043.1 GCA_021805805.1 Pseudomonadota bacterium
CGACCGCCGCGACGATCACCGCGACGATCACCGCGACGATCACCGCGACGATCACCGCGACGATCACGGGCGCTGACGACCGATCGACGCGTGCCGTATGCCCCGCCATCGGCGCGTTCGGCGGCGGCGAGCTAAGCTGGCGATCAGACAAGGAGTTTTTTCGATGACTGCAACATCGCTTCGGCGCCGCTGGCTGATCGCAGCCGTGCTCGCGCTCGGCGCGGGCGGCGCGGCGCAGGCGCACGTGCACTGGCGCGTGGGCATCGGCGTCGGCATGCCTTATTACCCGTATTACCCTTCTTATTACTATGACGCCGGCCCGCCGTTCTGGGGCGGCGGCTGGTACGCCTATGCGCTGCCACCGGTGGTCGTGCAGGCGCCGCCGGTCGAGGTCGCGCCGCAGCCGCTGGGCGAGGCGCCGCCGACGTTTTGGTACTACTGCAGGAACCCGGCCGGCTATTACCCGCACGTGCCGGCGTGCCCGGAAGGCTGGGCCGCGGTGCCCGCGGTTGCGCCGCGGCGCTGACCCGGCGGCGATTCGAGGAGAGGATGAACATGCGTAATTCGACCCGTCTGTGCGCGCTCGGCGTGCTTTCGCTGGCGCTGCTCGGTGGCTGTGCAACGGCACCGCTCGGACCGACCGTGCAGGTCATGCCGGCGCCGGGAATGCCCTTTGACCGCTTCCAGGTCATCGATGGCTACTGCCGCGGCTTCGCCGCGCAGCGCGTTTCCGGCTACCAGCAGGGAGCGAACCAGTCGGCGCTGGTGTCCGGCGCCGCCGGCGCGGTGCTCGGCGCCGCCGCGGGCGCGCTGATCGGCGGCAACAGTCAGGGCGCCGGGGTCGGCGCCGGAGTCGGCATGCTGGCCGGTTCGGCCGGCGGCGCCGGCAGCTACAGCGACACCCAGTACGACGCGCAGCGCGCGTACAACGTAGCCTACGAGCAGTGCATGTATGCGCAAGGCGCGCAGGTGCCCGGTTACGCGGCGCCGCGCTACGTTCCGCCACCGGCGCCCTGAAATCCCCGCGGGCCGCCGCTATCATGCGCGGCTGACATGACCGAACCGACACTCGAGCCCGCCAAAGGGGCGGGCCGGGCAGCGACCGAGCAGCCCGCCGCACGCAAGCCATCGCGCAAGCCAGCCCGCAAGCCGTCCGGCGCGTCGGCGCGGCGCTGGCGTTCGATTGTGCTCGGCATGTTCCTGTTCGGCGTCGCCGGCGCGCTGCTGCTGGCCTACTGTGGCGTGCTGCTGTGGCCCCGACTGCCGAATCTCGACGAGGTCACCGACTATCGCCCGGATCTGCCGCTTCGCGTGTACACCGCGCAGGGAACGCTGATCGGTGAATTCGGCGTGCAGCGGCGCGCGGTGGTGCCCTATGCGCAGGTGCCGAAGCTGCTCAAGCAGGCTGTGCTGGCGGCCGAGGACGCGCGCTTCTTCGAGCACGGCGCAATCGATTTCGCCGGCGTGGCGCGCGCGGCGCTGGCCGATTTCGGCGCCGGCGGCGCGGTGCAGGGGGCATCGACGCTGACCATGCAGGTCGCGCGGGACTTCTACCTGTCGCCGGAGAAGACCCCGCTGCGCAAACTGGTCGAGACCTTGCTCGCGTACAAGATCGAGAATTCGCTGAGCAAGGAACAGATCTTCGACCGCTACATCAACCAGGTCTACCTGGGCCAGCGGGCCTACGGCTTCGCCGCCGCGGCACAGGTGTATTTCGGCAAGCCGCTGGACCAGCTCAGCCTGGCCCAGATCGCCGTGCTTGCCGGGCTGCCGCAGGCGCCGTCGGCGTACAACCCGCAGACCAGCATGAAATTGGCCGTCTGGCGCCAGCACTACGTTCTCGGGCGCATGCTGGCGCTGCACGACATCACGCGTGCGCAGTACCAGGAGGCCTTGGTCGCACCGCTGAACGTGGCTTCCGGGCGCGGTGTGCTGCATTACTCGGTGCGCGCCGATTTTGCTGCCGAGGCGGTGCGCAGACTGATGGTCGCGCGCTTCGGCGAGTCGGCCTACACCGACGGCTACCGGGTCACGACGACGTTGCGCGACAAGGAGCAGAACGCGGCCACCGCGGCGGTGCAGGCTGGAGTGATGGCTTACGACCGGCGGGGCGGCTGGCGCGGGTCCGAAGGGCATGTCGACGTCGCCGACGCCGCCGCGGTGCGTGCGGCGCTGCAGAGCCGGCGCGAAGTCGCCGGCCTGCATGCCGCGGTGGTGCTCGACATCACGCCCGGCGGCGTGCAGTTGCTGCGGCGCGACGGCCAGCAGGTCACGGTCTCGGGGCATGGACTGGATTTCTGCCGCGTGGGCCTTCGCCGTGGCGCGCCGCGGTCGCGGCGGCTGCAGCGCGGCGACATCGTGCGCCTGAGCCAGGGCAAGGACGGCTTGCAGATCGTGCAGTTGCCGCGCGTGCAGGCGGCCCTGATTTCGGTGCAACCTGAAACCGGTGCGGTGCAGGCCTGGGTCGGCGGTTTCGATTTCGCGCACGAGAAGTTCGACCACGTCAACCAGGCGTACCGCCAGCCGGGATCGAGTTTCAAGCCGTTCATCTATTCGGCCGCGGTCGCCGAGGGCTTGGCGCCTTCGACCATCATCGACGACGCGCCGCTGGCGATCAACCCCGGCCCGGGGCAGCCGCTGTGGCAGCCGCATAACTACGAGAACAGTTTCAGCGGGCGCGTGCCGGCGTCGACTGCGCTGGCCAGATCGATCAACGTCCCCGCGGTGCGCGTGGTGCTCGCCGTCGGCGTGCCGTACGCGCGGCTGCACGCGTCGCAGTTCGGCCTGCCGCTGGACCAGATCCCGCCGTATCCGACCATGGTGCTGGGCGCCGGCAGCTTCTCGCCGCTGCAGATGGCGCGCGCCTATGGCGTGTTCGCTTCCGGCGGCTACCTGGTGCAGCCGCACCTGATCGACCGCGTCGCCGACGCGAGTGGCCGCGTGCTGTACCAGTTCAAGGCGCCGGTGCTCGGCCAGCCCGACGCACCCCGGATCATCAGCCCGGGCAACGCATTCCTGCTCACGACCATGATGCAGGACGTGATCAAGCGCGGCACCGGCGCTGCTGCACGGGTGCTGGGTCGCAGCGACCTGGCCGGCAAGACCGGGACGACGTCGGATTTCCGTGACGCCTGGTTCGACGGTTTCGACCACGACCACGTTGCCATCGCCTGGGTCGGTTTCGATCAGCCGCGCAGCCTGGGCAACGGCATGCAGGGCGCCGCAGTGGCGCTGCCGATCTGGGTCGACTACATGCGCGAGGCGATCAGGCACGATGCGGATGCGCCATGGCAGGTGCCGCCCGACGTCGTGCAATTGCCGATCGATCCGTCGACCGGCTTCGTCGGGGCCAGCGGCGCGAGCTCGAAGATGGCCTATTTCCTGCAGCAGTATCCTCCGCTGGACGTCACCGCCGCGCGCCCGCAGCAGGCGCCCGCGCAGCGGTCTCCGTTTGCCAATATTCCCGGCGCCAACTACTGAACCGCGCGACGAGGAGTCCCGAGATGATCCGCACCGTGCACCGCCAGGCGCGCCGCGCCATGCTGCTGCTGGCCCTGCTGTCGTGGTTTCCGGCGCACGCCGCGGGCTTCCGTTTCACGCCGTTTCCTGCACGCCACGCTCTGCCCGACGTGCATTTCCTCGACGGCGCCGGCCGGCCGACTTCGCTGGCGGCGTTTCGCGGCAAGGTCGTTCTGCTCAACGTCTGGGCCACCTGGTGCCCGCCTTGCGTGCAGGAGATGCCGACCCTGAACACCCTGCAGCGCGAGCTCGGCGGCAAGGATTTCGCGGTCGTTCCGCTTTCGGTCGACAAGGGCGGCGTGTTCGCGGTGAAGAGCTTCTACCAGGAGAACTTCATCGACCACCTGCCGGTGTACGTCGACCCGACGACCCATGCACTCGATGCGCTGCACGTTCTGGGCACGCCGACGACGATCCTGGTCGACCGCGACGGGCGCGAGATCGCGCGCACCCTCGGCCCCGAAGACTGGAACGAGCCCGCAGTGCTGGCCCAGCTGCGCCACTACATCGCACAGCGTTGAACAGCCAGGAATGGCCCGTCGCGGTGCGCCGGCTTCTCGCCGTGCGCGCAGCGCGCAGCGTCGGGCAGGGCGCGCTGGTCGTCGGCTTCACGCTGTACCTGCACGCGCTGGGCTGGAACGCAGGCGCGATCGGCGCCGTGCTGTCGACGGCGCTGCTGCTCAGCGTGGTGCTGACCGTGGTCGTCGGTCCCTTGAGCGATCGTGTCGGACGGCGCCGCTTCCTGCTCGGGTACGAACTGCTGGTCGTGGCCAGCGCGCTGCTCGCGCTGTTCAGCGCGCGACCGTGGGCGCTGGTCGTCGGCGCGCTGCTCGGCGGATTCGGTCGCGGGGCGAACGGCGCCGCCGGGCCGTTCGGCCCGCTCGAGCAGGCGTGGATGTCGCACGACCTGCATCCGATGCAGCGCGCGCGCGTGTTCAGCCTCAACGCCACGCTGGGATTCAGCGGCATGGCGCTCGGTGCGCTTGTCGCCGCGCTGCCGGCGGCGCTGCGCGGCGTGCTGCCCGGCGCGCTGGCGTATCGCCCGCTTTTTCTGCTGCCGCTGCTCGGATCACTGGCCGGCTTCGTGCTGCTGTGGCGAACGCCCGAGGCATTGCCGTCGCCGGTTTCCACGCCGTCCGACGAATCGCCGCCGCAAGCGTCCCCGGATGTCCACGCGCCGACGCCGCGCAGCCGGGCGGCCGAGAACCGCCTGCTCGGCGCGCTGGCGCTGGCCAATAGCCTCAACGGCCTGGGAATCGGCCTGGTGGCGCCTCTGATGGCGTACTGGTTCGCGCTGCGTTTCGGTCATGGGCCGGCGTCGATCGGGCCGGCGCTGGCTGCCGGATTCGTGCTTGCCGCCACCGGTGCGCAGCTGGCGCAGCGCATCGCCGCGCGCGTCGGCGTCGTGCGCACCGTGCTGCTGATGCGCGGTGTCGGCCTCGCGCTGCTGCTGCTGACTCCGCTGCTGCCGTGGTTCGCGCTGGCCGCAGGCGTCTGGGCGCTGCGCGCTGCGTTCAACCAGGGCACCATCGGCGTGCGCCAGTCGCTCGCGATGGGCCTGACCGGGCCGCAGCGCCGCGGCTTGGCGGCGACGGTGAACAATGTGTCGATGATGGTGCCGCGCGCGATCGGCCCGGCGCTCGCCGGAGTGCTGCTGGCGCGCGGCTGGCTGCTGCTGCCGTTTTTCGCCGCGGCGCTGTGCCAGTGTGGCTACCTGCTTGCGTATCGTGCGTTCTTTGGCGGCCTGAGCGACGCCGGGGCCTGAAAGCTGCGATACTGGGCCGCATCGTGGCCCGCTGGACGGGTCCGCAGGACGATCATGGCCCGCAGGACACTTGCCACCGTGCGTTTCGGCGTGCTTTGCGCAACGTGCGCGAGCGTCGTGCGCGCGGCGTGCGCAGCGCCGATGCCGATGGTGTGGCCGGCGCCCGGCGCGCAGGGTGTCGCGCGCGATGCGCAGCCGCGCGGCGCCGCTGCGTTGCAACTGTTCGGACCGCTTGGTTTGCCGGTTCCGGGGGTTCTGCGCCGCGATGCGCATGGCGCGCGCTTCGACAGCGCGCGTCCGCTGAGCCCGTGCACGCGCTACACCTTGCGCGTGGGCGGCGCGACACAGCACTTCACCACCGCATGCAGTCGCTGGCAGCGGCCGCGACAGATCGACACCAGGGCGCACGCACGCCAATCCGTTTTCGGTGCCAGCGGCGCGCAGGTCGTTGCGCTTGGTGACGGCGAGCTGGTCGCCGCCTGGTCGCAGCGCGACCACCGGCATCAGTCGATCCAGGTCAGCGCGTACAACCCCGACACCGATTCCTGGAGCGCGCCGCGGCGCGTCGACGCCGGCGGTTCCGACGCGACCCTGCCGGTGCTGGCTGCCGGCGCGCGTGGCGCGTGGGCAGCTTGGTCGCAGGTGCGCAACGGACGCGACGCGATCGTCGTCGCGCACCGTCGCCGCGGCGCCTGGTCGGCGCCGCGGCGCGTCGACGGTGGCGGAGTGCTGCGCGGCGACGCCACCGACGCCCAGCTGGCCGTCTCCGGCGGCGGCCTGGTCGCGCTGGCCTGGCAGCAACGCGCTGCCGGACACGGCGCGATCGGCGCCGCGGTGCGCAGGAACGGGATCTGGGGCGCAGCGCTGCGCTTGGACCGGGGCGCAGCGGGCAGCTACGCGCCGACGCTGGCCGCGTTGCCCGACGGTTTCGTCGCCGCGTGGCAGCGCGGGCGCGGCGCTGCCGCATCGATCGTGCTGGCACGCTTCGCGCACGGGCGCTGGAGCGCGCCGCAGCGCGTCAGCGTGCGGGGCGGGGCCGGCTCGCCGACGCTGGCGGCGGCCCCCGACGGCGGTTTCGCGCTGGCCTGGGTCCGCGGCGGCAGGATTGTCGTGCGCCGTTTCGACTCCCGCCAGCGCGCGGCGCCGGCGCGAAGCTTGTCGGGTCGCAGCGCCAGCGATCCGGCACTGGCCTTCGACCCCGCCGGCGACCTGTTCGCGGTCTGGCAGCAGGGGCGGCGGCGCAGCCGCATCGTCGCGCGTCGGCTGGACGTCGCGCGCGACCGCTGGAGCCCGGTGCGCGAACTCGACGCCGCGGCGCTGCGCAGTGCCGGCAACCCGGTGCTCGGCGTCGACGCCGTCGGCAATGCCGCTTGCGCCTGGTACCAGGACGGGCCGCGGGGACTGCAGGTGCACGCCGCGCGCTACGACGCATCGAGCGCGCGCTGGGGCGCTGCGACCCGGCTGTCGGACGCGCGAAGCACGGTGCAGGCCACGCTTCCGGCGCTGGCGGTCGACTCCGCAGGCGGCTTCACGGTGGTCTGGCAGCAATTCAACGCCTGGCGCGATGTCGTGATGGTCAGCCGCATGCCCTGATCGAGCGCGCTGGCTTATGCTGCGCCGATGAGCGGTCTCGAACTCGTCCTGATGTATCTGGTCGCCGCAGTGCTCGGCGTGGTCGTGTTCCGCCTGTTGCACCTGCCGGCCCTGCTCGGGTACCTCGCGGTCGGCGTGCTGATCGGGCCGAACGCGCTGGGCCTGGCGGCTGCGCACCAGCAGTCGGCGGCGCAGCATCTGGCCGAGTTCGGAGTGGTCTTCCTGATGTTCTCGATCGGGCTCGAATTCAGCCTGTCGAAAATCCGCGCCATGCGATCGCTGGTCTTCGGCCTCGGCGCGGCGCAGGTCGGTGGAACCATGCTGCTGGTGCTCGTTTGCAGCGTGCTGCTCGGCGTGCTGGCGCCACGCAGCTGGCCCAACGGCGTGCTCGACGGCGTGCTGCTCGGCGGCGTGCTGGCGATGTCCTCGACTGCGATCGTGGTCAAGCTGCTGACCGATCGCATCGAGCTCGAATCCGAGCATGGGCGCCACATCATCGGCGTGCTGCTGTTCCAGGACCTCGCCGTGGTTCCGCTGCTGGTGCTGGTGCCGGCGTTGGCGTCGCCGCCGGCGCAGTTGGCGATGACGCTGGGCTGGGCGGCGTTGAAGGCAGCCGTGATGCTGGCGCTGATCCTCTTGGCCGGAGGTCGTCTGCTGCGCCCGTGGCTGCGCCTGGTGGTGCGCCGCAAGTCCGACGAGCTGTTCATGCTCAACCTGCTGCTCGTCACCCTCGGGCTCGCATGGTTGACGTCATTGGCCGGACTGTCGCTGGCGCTGGGCGCGTTCCTCGCCGGAATGCTGATCGCCGAGACCGAGTTCCGCCACCAGGTCGAATCCGACATCCGGCCGTTCCGCGACGTGCTGCTCGGGCTGTTCTTCATCACCATCGGCATGCTGCTCGACTGGCGCCAGGTGCTGGCGCAATGGTGGCTGGTGCTGTTGCTGGCCACGCTGCCGCTGCTGCTCAAGGCGGCGATCGTCGCCGGGGTGCAGCATCTGCGCGGTACTCCGGCCGGCGTCGCGCTGCGCAGCGCGTTGTGGCTGGCGCCGGCTGGCGAATTCGGCATCGTGCTGCTGAACCTGGCCGCGTCGCACCATCTGCTGCCGCCCGGGGTGACCAGCGCGGTGCTCGCCGCCGTGGTGCTGTCGATGCTCGGCGCGCCGTTCCTCGCCCAGCACATCGACGCCATCGTGCTCAAGCTGGTGGCCAGCGAATGGATGCGTGCCTCGCTGCAGCTGACCGACATCGCGCGGCGTGCGATCAAGACCCAGCACCATGTGGTCATCGCCGGCTTCGGGCGTAGCGGGCAGAACCTGGCACGGCTGCTGCACGATGAAGGCGTTCCCTACGTGGCGCTCGATCTCGACCCGGATCGCGTCGCGCAAGCCCGAGCGGGCGGCTGGAACGTGGTCTACGGCGACGCCACGCGGCCGAGCAGCCTGCAGGCAGCGGGGCTCGGGCGGGCCAGCGCGCTCGCGCTGACCTACGTCGACAAGCGCTCGGCGTTGCGCGTTCTCGATCTGGTGCACGCGCAGGTGCCGACCTTGCCGGTGGTGGTGCGCACCCGCGACGACAGCGCGCTCGACGAGCTGCGCGCGGCAGGCGCCACCGAGGTCGTCCCCGAGGTGCTCGAAGGTTCGCTGATGCTGGCGTCGCAGACCATGGCGGTGGTCGGAGTTCCGCTGGCGCGGGTGCTCGCGCGGCTGCGCGGGGTGCGCTCGGCGCGCTACGCACTGCTGCGCGACTACTACCACGGCATCGGCGACACGACGCCGGAGTCGGGGCAACACGAACAGGCTCGCCTCAGACCGCTGACCTTGCCGGGGGGCGCGCGCGCGATCGGGCGCACGCTGGCCGAGCTGACGCTGCACGGCGCGCGCATCGTGCAGGTGCATCGCGCCGAAGGCCAGGTGCTGGCGGCCGCCGAAGACCTGACGCTGGCCGCCGGCGACACGGTGGTGCTGTCGGGCAGCAACGAGGCGCTGGCGCTGGCCGAGGACGCGCTGCTCGGCGGAAGCTGACGCGCTGCGCGTGCGTGGCCGGAACACTATAATTGCGCGCCAATATCGACCTAATGCAACCAACAGAAACCAAATGCCACGTGCGCGCCGTTCGGCAGCTGCACGCACGCGGGGCGCGGCAAGCCACGGAGGCACGGTGTCGGACTTTTGGGGTTCGAGCTTCATGCGCAGCCTGCGCGCGCTGGCGCCCGAGGCCTGGCTGAGCTTTCCCGAGCTCGACGCCGGGCGCGTGCGCCTGCGCCGCATCGTCGCGGCCGATGCGAGCGCGCTGTTCGCGATTCATGGCGACGCCGAGCGCATGCGCTGGTACGGCGCGAGCCCGCTGGCCAGCGAGCGCGACGCCGTCACGCTGGTCCGCTCGTTCGCCGCCGAGCGGCACAGGCCGGACCCGGGAATCCGCTGGGCGATCGAACGCAAGGATCAGCCCGGACTGATCGGAACCTGCGGATTCTTCGACGTGCAGCGAGCGCGCGGAACGTGTTTGATCGGCTACGAGATCGCCGGGCACGCACAAGGACACGGGTATATGCGCGAGGCGCTGCAGTGCGCCATTGCCTGGGCCTGGGACGGCCTCGAGGTGCATCGCATCGAGGCCCAGGTGCACCCCGAGAACCGGCGCTCGCTGGCTGTGCTGGACAAACTGGGATTCGTCGTCGAAGGCACGCAACGAGGAGTCGGTTTCCGGGGCGGCAGGTTTCACGACATGTTGCTGCTTTCTCTGCTGCGCGGTGCATGAGCGGATGGCGGGCGTCGGCGGGTGGCCGCTGTCGGCGCCGCTGCGCAGCGCCGATAATGGCCGGGTACCGTAAGTCGTGGGGTTATTGATGTCCTTGCCGTTTCGTCGCGTCAGCGCCAGCCGGGCGCTGCATTGGTGGGCCGAGGGCTGGCGCGGCTTTCGCCGTGCGCCGATGGCGTGGGTGGGGCTGAGCGTGGCGCTGCTCGTCGCGCTGGCGCTGCTGGGCATGCTGCCGTTCGGGCGCTTGCTCGCGCAGTGGCTCAGCGTGCCGCTGTTCGCGCTCGGCGCGGTCTACGCGGCGTTGCTGCAGCGCCGGGCGCGCGATGTGCAGCGCGTCCTTCCCGAAGTGCTCGTCGAGGAGGCACGTACCGACGGCGTTTTCGACGATTCTGCCCGGCTTTGGCGCAGGCGGATCGGCCCACTGCTGCTGGCTTCGCTGTTCGTGCTGCTGCTCGGAGGCGCGTTCAGCGTGGCGTTCGTGGTCCTGTCCGCTGCCGCACTGGGCGTCGGCCTGGCCGGATTCGGTGCATTGGGTGCGCTCGGCGGCGGCGTCGGGCTGCTCGCCGGAGCCGGCGCCATGGCCGGCGGCGTGGCGGCGCTGATGTTGCTCGGCATGATCGCGTTGTTCGTGGTCAACATCGCGTTCTGGTTCGTCGGCACCCTGGTCGTGCTCGGCGGATTGAAGCCGTGGGACGCGGTGCTGCTTTCGCTGCGCGCGTCGCTGGCCAACGTGGGCGCGCTGGCGCTGTTCTCGCTGCTGCTGCTGCCGGTGGCGGTGGTCGCGCTGCTGCCGATGGGGCTGGGACTGCTGGTGCTGCTGCCGGTGCTGTCGGCGTCGTCGTACGCGTCGTTCGACGACGTGTTCGGCCAGCCGCGTTGAGGGGCAATCCGATGGACGTCGACACTTACCTGCGCCGCCACATCCGCACCGTCGCCGACTGGCCGAGTCCAGGCGTGCAGTTCCGCGACATCACCCCGCTGCTGCAGGACCCGCGCGTTTTCCGAGTGCTGATCGACCAGTTCGTGCACCGCTACATGGATCCGCCGCTGCGCCCGGACCTGGTCGCTGGAATCGATGCGCGCGGTTTCATTCTCGGCGCGGTGATCGCGTTCGAGCTTGGCGTCGGATTCGTGCCGATCCGCAAGAAGGGCAAATTGCCGTTCGACACCGTCGAGCAGAGCTACGAACTCGAATACGGCAGCGCGACGGTCGAGATCCATGTCGACGCGCTGCAGCGCGGGCAGCGCGTGCTGCTGATCGACGACCTGATCGCCACCGGAGGCACCATGCGCGCGGGCAAGCAGCTGGTCGAGAAGCTCGGCGGCGAAATCGTCGAGGCCGCGGCGATCGTCGACCTGCCCGAACTCGGCGGCTCGCGCCTGCTGCGAGGCGATGGTCTCAGGTTGTTCACCCTGCTCGACTATGCCGGGCACTGAGCGCACGCCGCGTCGGCGTGCGCTGGTGCGGCTGGCCTGGGCCGCGGGGACCTGGCTGCTGCCGCCGCTGGCGCGCGCCGAGCAGGCGCCCGCCGTGCAACTGCTCGGAGTCGACCGCATCGTGCTCGGCGGCGACGGTGCCACGCTCGATCTGAGGCTGCGGCTCGACAATCCGCACGTTTACCCGCTGCCGCTGCACGCGCTGCGGCTGCGCTGCGCGTTCGACGGCATCGCCCTGGCGCACGGTCGCAGCCTGCAACCGGTGCTGCTGCCGCCGCACGGCAGCGCAGTGCTGTTGCTGCGGCTCGATGTCGACGCGAACAGCCTGCTCGCCGTGCTGGCCACGCTGCCGCCCGACGGCGTGGTCGACTACACCCTCGACGGCGACGCCGAAATCGGCCTGACGCTGTTGCGCGTTCCGGTGCATGTGGCCGGGCGCATCGCGCTGCCGAAGCCCTGATGTGCCGGCCGCGCCGGTGCTGGTCAGCGCAGCGGCCAGCTGCCGCGCAACAGGTAGCGCCCGCTGCCCAGCCGCGACTCCATCAGGCTCAGCCGGGTGGCAGACCAATCCAGCGGCGCGAACGCGTCCGGCGGCGTGCAGCCTTGCGCGCGCCGGGCCAGCGTCACATGTGCGCTGAACGCGCGGCGGTCGCAGTCGACGCCGGCGGCGCCAGCCGCATCGCGAAGCGCGGCGTGCAGCGCGCGCAGCGCTGCAGGCGGTTCGCCCGGAGCCAGATGCGCGATCCCGCCGCCATGCCAGACCCGTGCGCTGTCGAGGCGCAGCGCGAAGCGCGGGGTCGACGCGGCCACCCGCGCGCCGGCCGCGCGCAGCGCCGGCAACCGCGTTCGGGGTACCTGATCCATGAACAGCAGCGTCAGGTGCAGCTGCGCTGCGGCGCTCGGCCGCGCCGGCGGCGCGAAGCGCCACAGCGCCGCGTGCGCAGCCAGGCGCGCGCGCAGCGCCGGGTCTGGCCACAGGGCGAAGAACAGGCGCAGTGTCGTGTGCGGTTCGTCGGGCATCGATAGGCGCAAGCACGCCCGGGCTGGCGGGCGTCCGCAGCCAGCTTAAGCGCAATGCGCGCCCCGTGCGTGGCCGCGCTGTGCGATCATCCACCGCCAGACTCTCGCGCGCACCCGATGGCCGACTCCTCACGCCCCAACCAGTTCGCCCTGCTTGCACAGCGGCGCTTCGCACCGTTCTTCTGGACCCAGTGCAGCGGCGCGGCGAACGACAATCTGTTCAAGTTCGCGTTCACCGTGCTTGTCACCTACCGCGCAAGCGGCGCGCTGTCGCCGGGGCTGATGGTCAACTTGATCGCGGCGTTGTACATCCTGCCGTTCGTGCTGTTCTCGGCCACCAGCGGCCAGCTCGCCGACAAGCTCGACAAGGCACGGCTGATGCGCGCGGTCAAACGGCTTGAAATCGTCATCATGCTCGTCGCCGCGTGGGGCTTCGTCTCCGGCCACACCGGTTGGCTGCTGGCCTGTGCGTTCGGCATGGGCTTGCACTCGACTGTGTTCGGTCCGGCGAAATACGCGTATCTGCCGCAGCACCTCAGCGCAGCCGAGCTGACCGGCGGCAACGGCATGACCGAAATGGGCACCTTCGTCGCGATCCTGCTCGGCAACCTGGTCGGAGGCGTGCTGATGGCGTCGCGCCATGGCCCCGAACTTGCCGCGGTCGGTTGCGTGGCGCTCGCGCTGGCCGGCGCCGCCGTTGCGCGCGCGATCCCGCCGACATCCGCGGTCGACGCGCAGTTGCGCATCAACTGGAACCCGTTCAGCGAAACCGCGCGCAATCTTCGGCTAGTCGCTCGCGATCGCCAAGTACTTTCGGCGCTGCTCGCGATTTCGTGGATGTGGTTCTACGGCGTCGCGTTCCTGACCCAGTTCCCGGCGTTCGCCAAGGACGTCGTCGGCGGCGATCCGGGCGTGGCGTCGCTGCTGCTGGTGCTGTTCTCGGTCGGCGTCGGCCTGGGTTCGCTGGCCTGCGAGTGGCTCGCGCGCGGTCGCGTCGAGATCGGACTGGTGCCGCTGGGCGCGGTGGGCATGAGCGCGTTCGGCATCGACCTGTACTTCGCCTGCCACGCGCTGCCGCCGCCGGCCGCGCTTGAAGGCGTCGGCGCGTTCGTGCGCGCGCAGCCGCACTGGCGGGTGATGGCCGACCTGTTCGGGCTGTCGTTCGCCGCCGGCGTCTACAGCGTGCCGCTGTACGCGCTGCTGCAGCACGCCACACCCGCGACGCACCGCGCGCGGGTGATCGCGGCCAACAACATCGTCAACGCGATCTACATGGTGGTGTGTGCCGGCTATTGCGCCGCGCTGCTCGGCGCCGGGGTGTCGGTGCCGCGGCTGCTGTTCAGCGTGGCGCTGCTCAACGTCGTCGCGCTGATCTGGCTGCTGTGGCGCGAGCCGCTGTTTGCAAGGCGCTGCGTGGCGTGGATCAGGCGCCGCGAAGTCGCGGCCTGAGCGGCACGGCGCGCGGCTGCAGCGTCTTGTTTCAGGGCTCCAGCAGACGCTCGAGCGCCCTGCGCAGCGGATTGCGGGCCTGCGCCATGGCCCGCTGCAGCAGCGCGGCGATGGCGGGGTCGCTGGGCGCGTCGAGGTGGTAGTGCCCGCGTCGCGGGGCACCCTGCGCCAGGATGCCGAAGAACGTCGCGATGGCGCGATCCTCGATGGGTTGCAGGATGCGCAGGGGGCGGCCGGCCAGGCTGGCGGCAAGGCGACCGGTGAGGCTGCCGCGTCCGGCGATCTCCAGGTGCGCGATCTGGGTGCAGCGCGGGTTGACCTCGAGCAGGTAGGGTTTGTCGCTTGCCTTCTCGAGCATGAAGTCCAGGCCCATGAATCCGGTGACGTTCAGGTCCCGCGCCAGCAATCGCCCGGCTTCGAGCATGTCGGGGTCGTCGATCAGCCGGATGGCCGTTGCCATGCCGTGTCGTCCCAGGGTTCGCGTCGCAGCGACCGCCAACGCGCCATCGACGCGGCCATCTTCGCAGTGGAACAAGGCGTTGGCCGGCGTACCGTCGATGTATTGCTGGATCAGTGGGGTTTGCGGTTGCCGACGCGCGTACGCTGCGCCCCACGCCGCCAACGGCGCGCGTTGCAAGGCTCCCAGCGCGGCGACGCGCAGCACCCCCGGCCGGCGTATGAGCGCCGCGCGGGCCGCCCGCGCCTGGCCAAGATCCTCGACAATGCGCACGCCGCGGCCGCCCTCGCTGTAGTCCGCCTTCAGCACGCTACGCCGGTCGGAGGTCGCGTACCAGGCGCGCAGATCGTCGTCGCCGGTGGGCAGCGCGGTTTCCGGTACGCGGATACCGAGTTCCCGGGCGCGCCGCAGGGCGCCATACCGGGTCGAGAAGAGACGTTGCGTGGTCAGCGGTCCCAGGTGGCGCGACAGAATGGCATCGCATTCCGGTTCGATTTCCCGCAGACACATCAGATGCAGGTACGCGGTGTCGGTGCACGGCAGGATGCGATCGTAATGCTCGCTGCGGACCGCGCGGCTCGTCGCTGCCAGGGTCGATCCCCAACCGTAGAACTTGACGTGGCGGATGCCACGCAGCTGCGCTGCCACGTAGCCGCGCGCGCACAGCAGGTCCACCGTGCAGCCGTGGCGGAGCAGCGATTCGACGATCAGCACCGCCCACGCAAGCGGGGTATCCAGCACGACCAGGACCCGCGGCGCCCGCCGGCCGGCATCGGTCTGCGCGTCAGGGTCCGGCGCGGGCATGCCGATCCCTTCAGTCGATGCCACGTTGCCGCTGGGCGCGGGCGCGCACGGCAAAGTCGGCGAACGCGCCCGCGTCGAGCGCCTCGCGGATACCGCGCATCAGTTCGAGGTAGTAGTGCAGGTTGTGCGTCGTGGCGGCGATCGGGAACAGCATTTCGCCGCAGCGGTCGAGGTGGTGCAGGTACGCCCGCGAGAAATGGCGGCAGGTCGGGCAGGTGCAGTCCGGGTCGAGCGGCCGCTCGTCGCGTTTGAAGCGCGCGTTGCGGATGCGCAGGTCGCCCCAGCGCGTGAACAGATGGCCGTTGCGCGCATTGCGCGTGGGCATGACGCAGTCGAACAGGTCGATTCCGGCAGCGACGCCGTCGAGCAGATCCTCCGGCGTGCCCACGCCCATCAGGTAGCGCGGCTTGTGCGCCGGAAGCTTCGGCGCGGTGTGGCGCAGCACCCGCAGCATCTCGGGCTTGGGTTCGCCGACGCTGAGACCGCCGATCGCGTAGCCGGGCAGGTCGAGCGCGACCAGTCCGTCCAGCGAGGCGTCGCGGAGCTGTTCGAACATGCCGCCCTGGACGATCCCGAACAGCGCATTGGGGTTGTCCAGGCGGGCAAATTCGTCCTGGCAACGCCGTGCCCAGCGCAGCGACAGTTCCATCGACGCCCTGGCCTCGGCCTCGGTGGTGACGTGCACCTCGTCGCCGCGGCGCACGTCGTACGGCGTGCACTCGTCGAACTGCATCGCGATGTCCGAATCGAGCACGGTCTGGATCTGCATGCTGACTTCCGGGGTCAGCAGCAGCCGGTCGCCGTTGACCGGCGACGCGAAGCGCACGCCTTCCTCGCTGATCCTGCGCAGCGCGCCCAGGCTCCAGACCTGGAAGCCGCCGCTGTCGGTCAGGATCGGGCGGTCCCAGCCGATGAAGCGATGCAGACCTCCGAAGCGCTCGATCACCTCCAGTCCCGGGCGCAGCCACAGGTGGAAGGTGTTGCCGAGAATGATCTCAGCGCCGGCCTCGCGCAGCGCCTGCGGGGTCATGCCCTTGACGCTGCCGTAGGTGCCGACGGGCATGAATTGCGGGGTTTCGATGCTGCCGTGGCGCAGCACCAGGCGCGCGCGGCGCGCCTCGCCTTCACGGCGCAGGACGGTGAATTCGAGCATGCCGCGCATTGTTCCAGATTCGCCGCTGCGCGAGGCGCCTGAGGTAAAGTGCGAATGCGCCGAACAGGGGCGGCGCGTACTGACCATCATATGGACGAGTGGAATTTGCAGCGCCCGCCGTTGCCGGACGCGCTGCCACCGCCGCAAGGCGACGACGTGCATGTCTGGCTGTTCGAGCTCGACCGCGCCGCCGTCGCGATGCACGCGCTGGGAGTCGACGAGCAGCGCCGCGCCGCGCGTTTCGTGCGCGATGCCGACCGCAGGCGCTATCTGGACGCGCATGCACGCATGCGCGTCGTGCTCGGAGCATATTGCGGCATCGAGCCGGCGCGACTGCGCTTTGCCGCCGGCGCGCACGGCAAGCCGCGGCTGGAGCCAGCGGCCTTGCATTTCAACCTCAGCCACAGCGCGGACCGCGCGCTGCTCGCGGTCGGCAGCAGCGCCGAGATCGGGGTCGACATCGAAGCCTGGCGTGAAGTCGACGACGAACTGGCGCGCACCTTCCTCAGCTCCGAGGAGCACGCGCTGGTGCAGGCCTCGGGTCGGCCGGATGCGGCAACGCTGCTCGGCTGCTGGACGCGCAAGGAGGCCTACCTGAAAGCCGTCGGCTGCGGCCTGCTGCGCGATCCGCGCGAGGTCCGGGCCGGCTGTGCGCCGACCCCGCTCGAGGTCGACGGCATCGTGCTGCGCAGCTTGCCGCTGCCGGATGGCTACAGCGGCGCGCTGGCGGTGCATGGGCGTTGCGGCGCGGTGCGGCTGTATCGGCTGGCGGAGACGCTGCATTGACTCCGCTGCGCCTGAACAACAACGGGCGCGAGCTGTTCGCGCTCGACCTTCCGCCGCAGCAGCGCCGCGCCGTTGCGCAGGCCGTGCTGCTGTGCAACCCGCTCGGCCATGAAGCGATCCGCGCGCAGCGGCTGTATCGGGTGCTTGGCGACCGGCTGGCCGCCAGCGGGGTGCATGTCATGCGCTTCGACTATTTCGGCAGCGGCGATTCGGCCGGCGACGACTCCGCGTTCGATCTGCACGGCGCGGTCGACGACACCCGTGCCGTGGCGCGTGCGCTGTTGCAGCGCAGCGGCGCGGCGCGGTTGTGCCTGCTGGGGCTGCGACTGGGCGCGGAGATCGCACAGCTGGCGGCCGGCGCGTTGCCGGTCGGGCGTCTGATCCTGCTCGAGCCGCTCGCCGACGGTGCCGCCTATCTGCAGCAACTCGAGCACGCCCACGACGCCGAACTGGCCGCGGCGTTCGGCCCGTCGTGGTCCGGCAGTGCAGAACTGCGCGCGTTCAACAGGCCACCGGGTTCGATCGACCTGCTCGGCTGCGCGATCACGGCGCCTTGCCGCGAGCAGATCGTCGCCGCATACCGGAAGCCGCCGCACGGCGCCGGCGCCCAGGTGCTGGTGGCGACCCGCGACGACGCAGTACGCGCGCGTTGGGCCGCGGTGCCTGGCGTGCAGTTCAGCGATGCGGCCTCAGGCGTCGACTGGACGACCAGCGACTCGCTGAACGCGACGCTGGTTCCGCCGATGTGGCTGGAAGTCATCTTGCGCACTTTTGCGAACGGGTGAATCGATGCGCGAACTGAGCCTGGCCTTCGGCCCCGGCGACGAACTGCTCGGCACCGTATGCCTGCCCGAACGGCTCGCCGACGCGGCGCCAGGCGTGCTGCTGTTCAACGCCGGGATGTTGCACCGCATCGGTCCGCACCGCGTGCAAGTCAAGCTGGCGCGGAACCTGGCAGAGCGCGGCGTTGCCTCGCTGCGTTTCGACATGCACGGGCTCGGCGACAGCGCGCGCGCCAGCGGCCAGCTGCCGCTGGCCGCACAGATGCAGGAAGACCTGCGCGCCGCGCTGGACGCGCTCGGCCGCGTGTCCGGAGTCGACACCTTCGCGGTGTTCGGCTTCTGCTCGGGCATCGAGCCCAGTTTCCGCCTGGCGCAGGCCGACGCGCGGGTGCGCGTGCTCGCGCTGTACGACGGCTTCGACCTGATGAACGGGCTCAGCCGCATCCGCTATTACCTGCGCCGACTGCGCCAGCACGGGGTGGGCCGGGTCGGCTGGGCGCACTACGCGCGGCGTGCGCGGCTGCTGTGGGGCGAGCTGCTGGTGCGACTTCGCGATCGCGACGGTCAGGCGTTGGATGCAGCCGACGAGGCCCTGTCGGTGACGCGCCTGCTGCAGGGCATGGGGCGACTCGCCGCCGACGGGGCGCGCGTGACGCTGATCCACGCCGGATCGGCGTTCGGCGTGCGCGACGGACAGGCGCAGATGCGCGCCGCGCTCGATCGACACGGCGCGCGGCAGGTGCACGCGGTGTTCCTCGACCAGGTCGATCACCTGGTGACGTCCAGCGCCGCGCAGCAGGCGTTCATCGCCGCGGTGGGCGACGCGCTGGCGCCCAGCGTCTGAGCCCGTCGCGCTCGGCGCGCAGTCGTGCGCCGGGCGCACGCCGGGAAGGCGCACGCACCGGCGCCGGCTTCAGCGCGCGTCGTCGCGCCGGCGCAGCCTGCTGAGCAGGCCGGCGAGACCGCGCGCGGGCTGCTCGGTGTCATAGCGCGCTGCGATCTGCGCCAGGTTCTCGAGCATGTAGACCCGCGCCGGAACCTTCCTGCCGGTCAGCTTGCGCATGCGGTTGACCGCCTGCATGACCAGCAGCGAGTGGCCGCCGAGGTCGAAGAAGTTGTCGCGCGGCGTGACCTGTCCGATGCCGAGCAATTCACACCAGACCGAAGCCAGCAGCCGTTGCGACGGCGTCTGCTCGACCGTCGCCTCGGCGAGCGCCGTCGGCGCGTCCGCGGCGACCGGCTGATCGCCGGACACCGTGCCCGTCGCGCCCGCGGCGTCGATCGGCGCATCGGGGTCGCGGCAGATCAGCGCGACGTTGGCCAGCAGATCGTGCAGCCAGCCGTCGATCCGCGCCGCGTCGAACAGGTCTGCGTTGCCGATCAGCGCACCGCTCAGCCCGTCGGCGTCGGCGCGCAGGCTGAGCAGCAGATCCTCGGTGGCCGCGTTCTGGTGCACGCCGATGGCGTGGTGCTGCAGCGTGCCCCATCGCGCGTCGACGTGGCGCGAATCCTGGTAGGCGAAGAAGGCCTGGAAGACCTGTCCCTGGCCGGGCGGCCGACGCATTCCGGGCAGCCGCATGACGGCTTCCATCGGCACGTCGGGCGCGGCGAAGGCGTCGCGCGCCGCGCGGCCGACCGATGCGACGAGCTGGCGGCATGTCTGCCCCGGCTCGATGCGCAGCCGCAGCACCAGGGTGTTGACGAAAAAGCCGATGGCCGATTCGAACGCCGCGTCCGGCAGGCTGCGCACCGGCGTGCCGATCAGCAGATCGGCCTGACCCGACTGCTGGCGCAGCAGCAACGCGAACGCGCCGAGCAGCAGCATGTACGGCGTGACCTCGTAGCGTCGCGCCGCGGCATCGATGGCGTCCATCGCCGACGCGTCCTGCCGGGTCCAGGCCATCAGCCCGCGGTGCGACATCCATGCCGGGCGCGGCCGGTCGGCAGCCAGCTGCAGCGGCGCCGGCAGCGGCAGCAGGCGCGCGCGCCAATGCTCGAGCTGGGCCGCGAAATCGGTGCCTTGCTGCCAGTCGTGCTGCCACGCCGTGTAGTCGATGTAGCTCAGCGGCAGCGCATCGACCTGCGGCGGGCGGCGCTGCAGCGCAGCGTCGTACAGCTCGGCCAGTTCGCGCTCGAAGATGTCGAGCGAGCCTCCGTCCCAGATCAGGTGGTGCGGCATGAAGAACAGCACGTGCTCGCGAGGCGCCAGTCGGTACAGGCCGGCGCGCCACAGCGGTGCCTGCGCCATGTCGATGCATTCGCCGCAACGCGCCTGCAGCCGGCGCATCAGCTCGCCTTCGCGCGTCGCCGCGTCGAGCGTCGACAGATCCTCGAGCGCCAGCTCGACGCGCAGCCGCGGTACGACGACCTGCAGCGGCATGCCGTCGTCGTCCTCGACGATCTCGGTGCGCAGCGCCGGATGGCGCGCGACCAGGGCGTCGAGTGCCTGGCCGAGCAGCGCGGCGTCGAGGTCGCCGAGCAGGCGGTGCGCCGATGGCGTGTTGAACGTCGGCTGCTCGGAGTCGAGCTGGGCGGCGAACCACAGGCCGCGCTGCTGCGCCGACGCCGGCGCGCGGGTCTGGTCCGCGGATGCGGCGGCACGCGGTCGCGCGGCCGCGTCGCGGTCGGCGTGGGCGTCGATCCAGGCCGCCAGGGCGCGCGCGGTCGGCGCGCCGAACACCGCGGCCATCGTGACCTCGGTGCCGTGGTCCTGGCGCAGACCGGCGGCGAGCCTGGCCGCAAGCAGCGAATGGCCGCCGACGGCGAAGAAGTCGTCGTCGATGCCGAGCTGCGGCAGCCGCAGCACCTGGGCCATCGCGCCGGCCACCTGCTGCGCGCGCGCGCTGGCCGGCGCTGCCGGCGCGGCGCCGGCCAGCGGCGACAGCCCCGGCGGGGGCAGCTGCTTGCGGTCGACCTTGCCGTTGGGCAGCACCGGCAGTCGCGGCAGGGCGACGATGTGCTGCGGCAGCATGTACGCCGGCAGGCGGCTGCGCAGCTGCGCGCGCAGCTCGCTGTCGTGCGGCGCCGGCGCGCCGGCGCGGGCCACCACGTACAGCACCAGGCGGGCATCGCCGGGCTGGTCCTCGCGCACCAGCGCGACCGCCTGCGCCAGCTCGCCGCCTTCGAGCGCGCAGGATTCGATGTCGCCGAGCTCGATGCGAAAGCCGCGCAGCTTGACCTGGAAGTCGAGCCGGCCGAGGTGTTCGAGCTGGCCGTCGTTGCACCAGCGGCCGCGGTCGCCGGTGCGGTACATGCGTGCGCCGGGCGCATCGGCGAAGGTCTCGGCGACGAAGCGCTCGGCGCTGAGCTCGGGCCGCCGCCAGTAGCCTGCGGCGACGCCGAGCCCGCCGATGCAGATCTCGCCCGGCACGCCGATCGGGCACAGCTGGCCGCGCTCGTCGACGATCCAGACCCGGTTGTTCGCCAGCGGGGTGCCGATCACGATGCGCGACGCCGCGGGCTCGACGCGCCAGCAGGTCGACCACACCGCGGTCTCGGTCGGCCCGTACATGTTCCAGACCTCGCTGCAGCGCGCGAGCAGCGCGCGCGCCAGATCGGCCGGCAGCGCCTCGCCGCCGACCAGCGCGCGAAAATCCCGCCGGCCCTGCCAGCCGGCGCCGAGCAGAAGGTGCCAGGTGCCCGGCGTGGCCTGCAGCACGTCGATGTGTTCGGACTCGATCAGCTCGAGCAGCGCGTCGGCGTCGCTGGCCTGCTCGCGCGTGGCCAGCACCACGCAGCCGCTGCAGGCCAGCGGCAGCATCAGCTCCAGCACCGCGATGTCGAACGACAGCGTGGTCACCGCCAGCAGTCGCGCACCGGGTTGCAGCCCTGGACGCTGCGCGACCGCCTGCAGGAAATTGAGCACCGCGCGGTGCGGCAGCACCACGCCCTTGGGCTTGCCGGTCGAACCCGAGGTGTAGATCATGTAGGCGGGCGATTCGCCGTCGGCATCCATGTCCGGCCCGGCCGGCAGCGGCGTCGCCGGCTGCGCCGCGATCTCGGCCGCGTCGGAGTCGAGCCACAGGCTTTGTGCGCGCGGCCAGTCCAGCGCATCGGCGACGTCCGAGCGGGTCAGCACCAGCGCCAGCTCGGCGTCGTCGGCCATGTCGCGCAGCCGCGCGCGCGGAAAGGTCGGATCCAGCGGCACGTAGGCCGCGCCGCTTTGCAGCACGCCGAGCAGCGCCGGGAGCATCGCCGCATCGCGCGCCAGCGACAGGCCGACGCGGCTGCCGCGGCGCACGCCGCGCGCGCGCAGCGCGCGCGCGATGCGGTCGGCGTCGGCCCACAGGCTGGCGCCGTCGATGCTGCGGCCGTCGCAGACCAGCACCGGCGCGTGCGCCACG
>JAJZEB010000186.1 GCA_021805805.1 Pseudomonadota bacterium
TCGCCCTTGACCGCATACACCGGAGTGCCTCCGGCGGCGATCGCGGCCGCCGCATGGTCCTGGGTCGAGAAGATGTTGCACGACGCCCAGCGCACTTCGGCGCCGAGCGCCTGCAGCGTCTCGATCAGCACGGCGGTCTGGATGGTCATGTGCAGGCTGCCGCTGATGCGCGCGCCGCGCAGCGGCTGCGACGCCGCGTATTCGTCGCGGATCGCCATCAGCCCGGGCATTTCGGTTTCGGCGATGCGGATCTCGCGCCGACCCCAATCGGCCAGGCCGAGATCGGCGACCACGTAGTCGGGAAGGGTGTCCGACTGGACCACTGCGTTCATGTCGATGTCCTTGCACAGTGGCCGGCACGGAATGCGTCACCGCACGCCGTGCACGGCACGGGTTGGGTGAGCGCGGTTGCCGGCAGCAGCCGCCCACGGCTGCCGCGTCCAATCGCCCGAGCCTGGCGACCGCCGCTGTCGATCAGCGCGGTGCGTTGCAACGCTCCTCGGGCTGGCGGGAATTCTAATGGAGCCCAGCGCAGCGTGGAGCGCGCTGCGGCTGATCTGGCGCAACGACTGCGCTGCGCTCGGCGCGCGATGCTTGCGCGCCGAGCGCCACACGACCATGCCCCTGCATCGCTGCACCCCGCCTGCCGCCCCCGCACGACACGGTGCAGTCGCGCGCGGTCGCCTGGTCTACCTGGTGGGTCCCTCCGGCGCCGGCAAGGACACCGTGCTGCGTGCGCTGGCCGCGATGCACCCGCTGCGGCTTCGAGTCGCGCGCCGGACCATCGATCGCGGCCTCGAAGACGCTGCCGAGGATTTCGAGTCGGTCACTTCGGCCACCTTCGGCGCGCTGCACGCGCAGCACGCGTTCGCGCTGCAGTGGCGCGCGCACGGACGTCGCTACGGCGTGCGCCGTGCCGAGCTGGCGGCGCGGGCGCGCGGCATCGACGTCGTCGTCAACGGCTCGCGCGCGTACCTGCCGCGCGTGCGCGCGCAGCATCCGGACCTGGTCGTGGTGCTGCTGAGCGCGCCGACTGCGCTGCTGCGCCAGCGGCTGCAATGCCGCGGCCGCGACAGTCCGGCGCAGATCGCCGAACGCCTCGCGCGCAACGCCGCACGCGCAAACGTCGTTCGCGGTGTGCTGCGCATCGTCAACGACAGCACGCCGGCTGCTGCCGCGTGCGCGCTGCTGCGCACCCTGCAGGGCCGGGAGTCGCGCGCGCGGTTTCGCGCCCGGAGCGCTGCGGCGCCTCGACCGGCAGCGCGCGGCGTGCGCCGCTGCCGCGGGCTGCGCCGCACGGCGGTTGCGGCGGCCCCGCGGTCCGCCCCGGGTTCGCTCAGGCGGCTTGCGCCGCGCGCAGCAGCGAGGCGTCGGCGCGCAGCGCCTCGGCCTTGTCGGCCGCCTCCCAGCTGAACTCGGGTTCGTCACGCCCGAAGTGCCCGTACGCGGCGCTCTTGGCATAGATCGGCCGCAACAGGTCGAGCATCTGCACGATTCCCCTGGGCCGCAGGTCGAAGTGCCGGCGCACCAGTTGCTCGAGCGCCTCGTCGTCGACCAGTCCGGTGCCCTGCGTGGTCACCATGATGCTGGTCGGTTGCGCCACGCCGATCGCGTACGAGATCTGCACCAGGCACTTCTTCGCCAGGCCGGCGGCGACGATGTTCTTCGCCACGTAGCGCGCCGCGTACGCTGCCGAGCGGTCGACCTTGCTCGGATCCTTGCCCGAGAACGCACCGCCGCCGTGCGGCGCCGCGCCGCCGTAGGTGTCGACGATGATCTTGCGCCCGGTCAGGCCGCAGTCGCCTTGCGGCCCGCCGACGACGAAGCGCCCGGTCGGATTGATCAGGTACTTGACCTTGCCGCGCATCAGCTCGGGCGGCAGCACCGGCTTGATGATCTCCTCGATCACCGCTTCGCGCAGCGTTGCCATCTCGATGTCGGGCGCGTGCTGGGTCGACAGCACCACGGTGTCGACCGCCACCGGACGACCGTCCTGGTAGCGGAACGTGATCTGGCTTTTCGCGTCCGGACGCAGCCAGGCCAGCCGGCCGTCGCGGCGCAGCTGGCTCTGGCGCTCGACCAGCCGGTGCGCGTAGTAGATCGGCGCCGGCATCAGCTCGGGCGTCTCGTCGCACGCGTAGCCGAACATCAGTCCCTGGTCTCCGGCACCCTGGTCGAGGTTGTCGTCGTGCGCGGCGTCGACGCCCTGCGCGATGTCGGGGCTTTGCTTGTCGTAGGCGACCAGCACCGCGCAGCTCTTGGCGTCGATGCCGAAATCGGCATTGTCGTAGCCGATGCGCTTGAGGGTATCGCGCGCGATCTGGATGTAGTCGACCACGGCGTGGGTCGTGATCTCGCCGGCCAGCACGACCAGCCCGGTGTTGGCCAGCGTTTCGGCGGCGACGCGCGCGGTCGGGTCCTGCGCCAGGATGGCGTCGAGGATCGAGTCGGAGATCTGGTCGGCGACTTTGTCCGGATGCCCTTCGGAAACCGACTCGGACGTGAACAGGAAGGAAGATGCCATGGCGTGAATGCTCCAGCGGTCATGAAACTCGTCACCGGTGGACTTCGACGCGGCGACGCTTTAGCGGTACTTGAAGCGCAACCCGATCGGGCCCGCGGTCGCCCCGCAAGTTGTCATTAACTCGGCGACGCCAGGATTCTAACGCCTTGCGCAGCGGTTTGCCGAACGCCGCGCACTGCGTAACATTCCCGGCTTGATGCCGCGACCTTCGGCGCCCACCCATTCCCCGCATTCGCTGTCGATGCTGCGCCTGTTTCGAGCGCTGTCCCACCTTCCGCTCGGCCTGCTGCAGGCCGCAGGCGGCCTGCTCGGCGTGCTCGTCTACGCCGCGTCGCCGACCTACCGGCGGCGGCTGCAGGCCAACCTGCGCCTGGCCGGCTACCCCGCGCTGGCGCTGCGCGCTGCGCGCGACGCCGGGCGCATGCTCGGCGAGCTGCCGTTCGTCTGGTTCGCCGCCGACCACGCTCTGCGCCGGGTTCGCGTCGACGGCCGCGACTGCGTCGACCAGGCGCGCGCGCAAGGCCGCGGAATCCTGTACCTGACTCCGCATCTGGGCTGCTTCGAAGTCTCCGCGCAAGTCGCGGCCAGCTGGGGGCCGATCTCGGTGCTGTACCGCCCGCCGCGCAAGGCATGGCTCGACGAGCTGGTGCTGGCGCGGCGCCGCGACAACCTGCGCATCGTTCCGGCCAGCGCCGCGGGAATGCGCCCGCTGCTGCGCGCG
>JAJZEB010000044.1 GCA_021805805.1 Pseudomonadota bacterium
GCCCGAGCGTGCAGCGGAGCTGTACGGCGATGCCGATGCGGCAGCGAACTTCTGGGGCCTCGGATTCCACTGGTACGGAGCGCCGCTGCACCGCAACCTGCACGCCGTGCACGACGCGTGGCCCGAAAAGGCGCTGCTGTTCACCGAAGGCTGCCAGGAAGGCGGCCCGCACGTCGGCAGCTGGGACGTGGCCAGGCGCTATGCGTCGCAGATGATCGCCCACCTGAACGGCTGGAGCGTGGGCTGGATCGACTGGAACCTGTTCCTCGACATGCGCGGCGGGCCCAACCACGTCGGCAATTTCTGCAGCGCGCCGGTGCTGATCGACGACTCCGGCGAATGGCACGCGCAACCGGCGTACGCCGCGATCGGTCATTTCGCTCGCGTCATCGCGCCCGGAGCGCAACGCGTGCTGTGCGCCAGCGACAGCGAGGAGCTGGCGCTGACCGCGGCGCGCAACCCCGACGGCTCGATCGCCGTCGTCGCGCTTGGAGCGCGCCATCGCGGCACCTGGCTGACGCTGTCGATCGACGGCCAGCATGCACGCGTGCATCTGCCGGCCGACGCCTTGCTGAGCTGCGTGCTGCAGCCGCCCGAGGCTCGGCCATGAATCCGTCTGCATTCCGTCCGTGCGCGCCGCAGGCGCCGCATGCCTGTCCAACCGTCGCGCGCCGCGGATCCGGCGCGCCGTCCTTGCCGGGGAGTCAGTACCAGTGAATGAAGCGAACGCACCCGCACGGGCCCGCGCAGCGGCCCTCGTCCAGGTCTCGGGCGCCTGCCGGATCGCCATCGGCGCGGCCCTCGGCCTGGCCTGTGCCACGGCGTCGGCCTGGCAGCTCGGGCCGCTGAGCCTGACCGGATTCGCCAAGGACGAAATCGGCGTGGCCAACAACGTCGGCACCATCAACAACAATACCGCGCCACCGCCGACGTGCTACGGCGACGGCCGCGAGGTGCTGCCGGCCAGCGCCACGCGCTGCCTGCCGACGAGCCTGGGCACCATGACCACGCCCACGCCGATGATCCAGGCCACCGCAGCGCTGGGCTACGAGTTCGACAATGCCACGCGGGTGCGCGCGGTGCTGACCAAGCGGCTGCGCAACGGATCGAACGACATCGTCGGCCAGAACTGGTTCGAGAAATACGTCGCCGTGTCGTACCCGACCCTCGGCACCGTCACCGCCGGCACGCAGCTGGCGCGCGCATGGTCGCGGCAGGACGGCTTCAGCTACCCGATCGGCCTGTCGACGGCATGGAGCGAGACCGGCGCCGGCTTCGGCCTGTTCCCCGACGCGCTGCGCTACACCAGCCCGACCTTCGACCTGCCGTGGGGCAAGCTGACGCTGGAGGCGACCTACGCCACCAACCACCCGAACAACAGCTACGTCGGCCCCAACGGTCCGAACCTGCCGCCGACACCGCGGCTGCTCGAACTGTTCGCGCAATACTCGAACGACGACAACCTGATCGAACTGACCTTCGAGACCAGCCACGGCGCCGGGCAATCGTCGTGGGGCAAGGCGCCGTTCGTCGGCGCGGCCAACCTGCCGGTGCTCGGCCCCGGCGCCGGCGGCGGCACGGCGCAGAACGTCTACAGCACCCTGCCGCGGCAAAGCGTGCTGATCCTCGAAGGCGACCACTGGTTCAAGCCGTCGTGGATGGTGACCTGGGGCCTGCGCCACAGCACGTGGTCGGGGGCTTCGATCACCTGCGGCTACGACCCGGTCCACAACTACTGCACCTATCCGTCCGGCGGCTTCAACTACGCCGACGCCGCGTACAACGGCGTTTCCTACCAGCCCGGCTACGCGGCCTCGACCACCGACGGACTGCTCGGCCTGAGCTATTACCGAGGCCTGTGGACCTATACCGCGGGCATGGTCTACCTCGGCCGCGCCCACACCCACAACCCGACGCAATGGGGTCAGAGCAACTGGGCCGTGATCACCAACCTCGGCGCGTACCGCAAGGTGCCCGAAATCATGCGCAACCTGAGCCTGTACGGAGGGTTCGGCTACGTGCGCTTCGGCCACCTCGGGCCTGCGCCGGTGAGCATGCCGAGCAACGCGCAGTTCTCCGGCATCAATTCGTGGGTATCGCGTTCGGGCGAGACCTTCACGCTCGGCGCACTGGTCACATTCTGAGGAGATCGACGCAATGCACCGCATTCTGACGAGTTGCGCCGCCGTGCTGGCGTTCGCCGCCATCGTTCCGGCGGCCGCCTCCGGCGGCGGCTGGGTCCAGGACGGGCTCGGCGCCTACGCCACCGCGCCGGCCGCAGGTGGCCTGTTCGAGCGCGCCGATCCCTCGCCGCCGCGCGCGCCGTGGCGCACCGCGGCGATGCTGCGGCAGGCCGCGCCGACCAACCAGTGGTATTCGTCGCTGATGTTCGAGCGCTGGTCGTACCCGCTTTATGCACTGCCGGTGAGCTACCGCGCCACGCCGGCGGGGCTCGAGCTGGGCGTGCCGCGGCAGACCATGCACAGCGCGCCCGACGGCTGGCGCGAAGTGGTCTGGCCGCATCGCGCGCAGATCACCGTGGAGCCGACCGCGTTCAAGCCGAAGTCGGCCAGGCTCGCCGGCCGCGGCGACTGGAACGTCGACCTGAAGCTCGGCGACGGCGCGCACGCGCTGCGCGCCACGCTGGTGCGCGGCAGCCCGTTCAGCTACTACCGCGTCGACACCGGAGGCGTGCGGCTGAGCCTGGCCGCAGCGGCCAGCGGCGTGCACGCCAGCCGCGACGGCACGACGCAGGACTTCGCCGTCGACGGCCAGCAGTACGCCGTGTTCGCCCCCGACGGCGCGCGGCTGCAGTGGAGCTCGCCGCGGCAGCTGGTGCTGCAGCTGCCGCCCGGCAAGGGCTTCTTCTCGATCGCCGCGCTGCCCGACGCCAGCGCCGCGACGCTGGCGCTGTTCCAGGCCCACGCCTTCGCCTTCGTCACCGACACCCGCGTGCACTGGGCCTACGACCAGGCGACCAGCCAGGTGCACACCCGCTACAGCGCGCGCACGCAGAGCATGCAGGACGGCCAGCGCGTCGCGCTGCTCGGGCTGCTGCCCAACCTGTGGTGGCAGCAGCACATCGCCGGGCTGCTCGACACCGGGTTCGCCAGCGTGCGCGGCCGCATCAAGCTGCTGGCCGCGGACGACTTCTCGACCACGCTGACCTACCACGGCTTCGTGCCGCAATGGCCGACGCTGCCGGCGGCCGACGGCGGCGCGCGCACCGACACCCTGCTCGGCGGCGACGTGGCCAAGATGCACTTCGCCTTCGGCGTGCAGGGCAACGGCACCTACTGGATGGGCAAGGGTCTGGGCCGCGCCGCGCAACTGCTGGCCATCGCCTCGGCGCAGCACCGCGGCGGCGACGCGCGCGCGCTGCAGCGCATGCTGGAAGCGCACATGCAGCAATTTTTCGCCGGACACGAGCATTTCAACTACTTCGTCGTCGACCACACCATCGGCACCACCGTCGGATTCCCGAGCGAATACGGCAGCGTGAGCCACATGAACGACCACCACTTCCACTACGGATACTGGATCACCGCGGCGGCGCAGATCGCGCTGCACGATCCGCAGTGGGCGCGGCGCAGCCACTGGGGCGGCATGGTCGACCTGCTGGTACGCGACATCGCCACGCCGAAGCGCGGCAGCGCCGACGATCCGTTCCTGCGCAACTTCGACGTCTACGAGGGCCATTCGTGGGCCAGCGGCGACGCCATGATGAACGCGGGCAACAACCAGGAATCGTCGTCCGAGGCAGTCAACGCCTGGGCCGGGCTGATCCTGTGGGGCGCGGCCACCGGCGACACCGCGGTGCGCGACCTGGGCATCTACCTGTATACGACCGAAGTGCATTCGATCGACCTGTACTGGTTCGACCTGCCGCACATCGTGTTCGCCCCCGGCTACCGCCGCGTGCTCGCCGCGCAGGTGTTCGGTGACAAGTACGCGTACAACACCTGGTGGACGCAGAATCCGCGGGAGGTGCAAGGCATCAACCTGCTGCCGATCACCGACGCGTCGACCTACCTCGGCCGCGACCCGGCGTACATCGCGCGCTTCTTCAAGGCGATGCACGCGATGAGCCGGCGCTACGCCAAGGCCGGCATGTCCGACGGAACCCCGGCCGACATCTGGCAGGACGTGTTCGCCGAGTACATGGCGCTCGACAACCCGCAGCAGGCTCTGGCGGCGTGGAATTCGCAGGGATCGACCGAGGCCGGCGACAGCCGCACCCATGCCTACTACTGGATCCGCAGCCTGCAGCGCATGGGCCGGCCCGATTTCGGCGTCACTGCCGACACCCCGCTGTATGCCGTGTTCCGCCTGCCGTCGGGCCGCACCACCCATCTGGCCTATGACGCGGGGGCGCAGCCGCTGACCGTGCATTTCAGCGACGGCGCCGAACTGCACGTCGCGCCGCATGCGCTGGCCAGCGACATCCAGCCCTGAATCCGAGGATCGACACCATGCGCACCATCCTGCTCGCCACCGCCACCGCAGCGCTGCTCGCCGGCTGCGGCTCGGGCTCCATTTCCACCCCCGCCGGCAGCAGCAGCTCGACCAGCGGCACCACGACCGGCACCGGCCTGGCCAGCGCGTACAAGACCGTCGTCTGGCAGGACAACTTCGCCAACGATGCCTCCGGCGCGCCGAATCCGGCGTACTGGGCAGCGCTGACCGGCAACGGCACCGAATACGGCAATACAGGCTGGGGCAACAACGAGGCCGAGTACTACCTGCCGTCGAACGCGACCGTGTCGGGCGGCGACCTGCTGCTGCACGGCCACGCCGACAGCACGGTGCTGACCCAGTCATGCAGCTCCAGCTACACCAACTGCCTGTTCTCGTCGGCCAGACTGACCTCGCTGAAGACGGTCGACCTGAGCCAGCCCGGCTATCTCGAGGTCGACGCCGAACTGCCGACCGGGACCGGATCGTGGCCGGCGATCTGGCTGCTTCCGGGACAGTCGCCGGGCGCGGCTTTCCCGCCCACCGCGGCGGCGCTGAGCGCGCAGCCGACGTGGCCGGCCGGAGGCGAGATCGACATGGCCGAATGGATGGGAACCTACTTCAGCGGCCAGGACGCGATGGTGCAGAGCACGCTGCACCTGCCGACGCCCGGCACGACGTCGCCCTACAAGGACACCTACGAGTACCAGCAGGCGACGCTGTCGTCGCCGATCGCGACCAGCTTCCACCGCTATCAGCTGGCGTGGACCGCGCAGCAGATCACCTTCGCGGTCGACGACAACGTGGTCATGACCTGCAGCAAGGCGACCATGCAGTGCACACCGACGCTGGCCGGCTCGCCGAGCTTCCCGGCGACCGCGATCTGGCCCTACGGCGCGTCGTACACCCAGTACTACCTGCTGCTGAACCTGGCGATCGGCGGCAACCTCGGCGCCCCCGGTCAGAACAACGCCAACGTGCCGTCGAACTACGACCAGACGATGATGGTCTCCGACGTGCGCTACATGACGCCGTGAGCAACGCCGCCAACGCGCGAACCGGCATGGGAGCACGGCATGGAACATGACGACTGGGTGCTGACCTGGAACGACGAGTTCGACGGCGACGCCGTCGATCCGGCGAACTGGCACTGCGAGCAGGGCAACGGCTTCCACGACCCGGACAGCGGGCAGTGGGTCGCAGGCTGGGGCAACGAGGAGCTGCAGTGCTACACCGCGCAGCCGGACAACGTGCGGGTGCGCGACAGCGTGCTCAGCATCCGAGCGCAGCGCCAGCAGGCGGGCGGATGCGCCTACACCTCGGCGCGGCTGCGCAGCCGCGGCGCCGACGGCCGGGCACTGTTCGCGCAGCGCTACGGCCGCTTCGAGTTCCGCGCCCGCGTGCCGCACGGGCGCGGGCTGTGGCCGGCGCTGTGGCTGCTGCCGCTGGAGGACCATTACGGCCGCTGGGCCGCGTCCGGCGAGATCGACGTCATGGAAGTCTGCGGCGACGCCGGGCACGAAGTGCTGGGCAGCGTGCACTTCGGCTCGCGCTTTCCGCGGCGCGAGCTCAGCACCCACAGGCTGCCGCTGCCGCCGGGCACGTCGCTTGCCGACTGGCACCGCTACGCGGTGGACTGGGAGCCGGGTCGCATCCGCTGGCTGTTCGACGACCAGCCGTGGGCGGCGCAGGACTTCTGGTGGAGCTGCAGCCGGACCGTCGACGGCGCCGGCGCTGCGCCACGCGACGAGCGCGACATCAACCCGTGGCCGGCTCCGTTCGACCGCCCGTTCTACATCGTGATGAACATCGCGGTCGGCGGCAATTTCCCCGGCATACCCGATGCCACGACCCCGCTGCCGGCCGCGCTCGAGGTCGACTACGTCCGCGTCTACGCGCGGCGCCACGGCTACGGGCCGACACCGCCGCGCGGCGGCGGCCGGCTGCCATGGGTCACCGACGCGGCCGACCGCGACGCGGAGAACGGCCATGTCGCGTGACCTTCGCCGGGGCGCCGCCGGCAGCGAATCGGCGCCACCGTGGAGCCCGGCGTCCGTCACCGCGACGCCTGATGCGGTCGCCGCGGCCGAACTCGACGCCTTGCGCCAGCGCATGCGCGAGACCATCGTGCACGGTCTGCACGGGCTGTGCTTCAGCCCGTACGCGCCGGGACAGGCTCCGGGAATGCAGGTGCCGGAGCAGGCGATCGCGCAACGGCTGCGGCTGATCGCGCCGTACACCCGATGGGTGCGCAGCTTCGCCTGCACCGAGGGCCACGATGCCACGCCGCGCCTGGCCCGGCAGGCCGGCCTGAAGACCCTGGTCGGTGCCTGGCTCGGCACCGATCGCGACGCCAACCGCCGCGAACTCGACGCGCTGATCGCGGTCGGCCGCGCCGGCCTGGCCGACATCGTCGCGGTCGGCAACGAGGTGCTGCTGCGCGGCGATCTGACCGAGGACGAGCTGCTCGCGTGCATCGCCGAAGTGCGCCACGCGCTGCCCGGCGTGACGCTGGGCTACGTCGACGCCTACTACCTGTTCGAGCAGCATCCGCGCGTGGCGCGCGCCTGCGACGTGGTGCTGGCGAACTGCTACCCGTTCTGGGAGGGCTGCCCGCGTGCGCAGGCCGTCGACTACATGCGCGACATGTACCGCCGCGCCTGTGTGGCGGCCGAAGGGCGGCCGGTGGTGATCGCCGAGACCGGCTGGCCCGACCGCGGTGCCGCGGTCGGCGCCGCGGTGCCGTCGGCGTGCGATGCCATGCGCTATTTCCTCGATGCGCAGGCGTGGGCGCGCAGCGACGGCGTCGCCATGTTCCACTTCGCCGCATTCGACGAAGCGTGGAAGATCGACGCCGAAGGCGACGTCGGCGGCTGCTGGGGCCTGTGGGACGAAAACGGGAACGCCAAATATGTCTGATCCACGCACACCGGAATACGCGCATGGCCCGCTGCCGTGCGTTCCGGCAATCTGCTATTCGGGCTACCGTGACGGACAGAGCCCGGGCTCGGCGGTCTATCCGGACATCGACCAGATCGCCGAAGACCTGCGCCTGCTGCAGCGCGACTGGAACATGATCCGGCTCTACGACTGCGGCCCGCATGCGCAACGGGTGCTGCAAGCCATCCGCCGCGACCACCTGCCGCTGCGCGTGCTGCTGGGGGCGTACCTGGAGGCCGAGCTCGACAACCCGAATTGCCCGTGGGGCGGCCGCCACGACCCCGCCGTGCTGCGCCGCAACCGCGCACGCAACGACGCCGAGGTGCACCAGCTGGCCGACCTGGTTCGCGACTACCACGACATCGTCGTCGCGGCGGCGATCGGCAACGAGGCCAGTGTCGACTGGACCGACCACCTGGTGGCGCCGCAGCGGGTGCGCGAACTGGTGCTGCAGGCGCGCGACCGCGTCGATGTGCCGCTGACCGTCTGCGACAACCATGTGCCGTGGCTCGGCGCGCTCGGCGACGCGGTTGCCGACGTGGTCGACTTCATTTCCATCCACAGCTATCCGGTGTGGGAGGACAAGGCACTGGAGCACGCTCTGGAGCACACGCTGCGCGATCACGCCGCAGTCGCGCGGCGCTTCGCGCCCAAGCAGGTGGTGATCACCGAGGCCGGCTGGCCGACCGCGGCCAACGACCGCGGCATCGCCGCGCATCGCGCGTCCGAGCAGGCGCAGCAGCGCTACCTGCACGCGCTGCTCGACTGGTCGGCGCGCGCCGCGGTGCCGTGTTTCGTGTTCGAGGCATTCGACGAGGCGTGGAAGGGATCCGACGACCCCGGCGAGCCCGAGAAGCACTGGGGCCTGTTCGACCGCGCGCGCCAGCCCAAGCTGTTCGCGGCCGCCTGAGCGGAGCACGCAGATGCGCGACGACACGCCAGGACTCAAGGTCACGGAGAAGATCGGCTACGGCTTCGGCGATTTCGCGTCGAACCTGTTCTGGCAGATGTTCTCGATCTTCATCGCCAAGTACTACACCGACGTCTTCCTGCTCAGCGCCGCGCAAATGGGGACGATGATGTTCGTCACCCGCCTCGGCGACGCGTTCATCGACCCGGCGGTCGGTGCCATCGCCGACCGCACCCATACCCGCTGGGGCCATTTCCGGCCCTACCTGCTGTGGATGGCGATCCCGATGGCGGTCGCCGCGGTCGCCGCGTTCACCGTCCCCGACCTCAGCGGCACGCCCAAGGTGGTGTACGCCTACGTCACGCTGAGCCTGATGATGATCGCCTACTCGGCGATCAACATTCCCTACTCGGGCCTGCTCGGGGTGCTGACGCCGAGTTCCACCGAACGCACCAGCGTGTGCTCCTACCGCTTCGTCATGGCCTTGCTGCCGGTGTTCATCATCGTCAACACCGCTTTGCCGATGGCCAAGTACTTCGGCGGCTCGGAGGACTCGCCGCACGGCTGGCAGATGACCATGACCATCTACGCGGTCATCGCCGTGCTGCTGTACTGGGTGACCTTCGCCATGACCCGCGAACGCGTGCGCCCGGAACCGCGCGCGGAAGGCTCGTTCAAGCGCGACATCCAGGACCTCAGGCGCAACCGCCCGTGGCTGGCGCTGTGCGGGGTCGGCGTCGCCGCGCTGACGTTCTCGAACATCCGCAACACGGTGGCGATCTACTATTTCCAGAACGTCGTCGCCAACGGCAACCACTACTTCGGCTACGTGCTCACGAGCGGCGCGCTGGCCTTCATCGTCGGCGTCATGGCCACGTCGCCGCTGTCGCGGGTGTTCGGCAAGCGCAACTTCTACATGGCCTCGATGACCTTGGCCGGCCTGCTGGCGGCGGCCTTCTATTTCGTGCCGCCGTCGAACATCGCGCTGGTGTGGACAGTGCAGACCCTGATCAGCCTGTTCGCCGCGCCGACCGCGCCGCTGATCTGGGCCATGTACGCCGACACCGCCGATTTCTCGGAGTGGAAGAACGGGCGCCGCGCGACCGGCCTGGTGTTTTCCGCGGCCTCGTTCGCGCAGAAGTTCGGCTGGGCGCTGGGCGGCGCCGGCACCGGCTACCTGCTGGCCTTCTTCGGCTATCGCCCCGACGCCACGCAGAGCGCGCACACCGTGCACGGCCTGATCATGATGGCCAGCGTGATCCCGGCCTGCGGCGCCGCGCTCGCGGTGCTGGCGCTGTTCTTCTACGAAATCGACGAACCCACGGTGCGCCGGATGGGCGGCGAACTCGACCGCATGCGCCACGCCCGCGAGCAGGCCAGCGCGCAGCAGGACGCGACGCCGCGCGTGCCTTCGGCGCCCAGCGGCGGCGGCTGCGTGCCACTGCTGCCGGTGAGCGGCATGCCGCTGCAACTGGAGCCGGCGCAGCGTGCGCGCCTGCGCCAGGAGCTGCAGCAACTGCTGCAGCAGGGAGTCCACGGCCTGTGCTTCGGCCCCTACGTGGGCGGACAGACGCCGGGGCAGCGCATCGACGAGGCGCGCATCGCGCAGCGTCTGCAGCAACTTCGCCAGCATGCGAGATGGGTCCGCCTGTTCTCCTGCACCCAGGGCAACGCGCAGGTCGTGCGCATGGCGCACGACCTCGGACTGCGCACCATGGCCGGCGCCTGGCTGAGCGGCGACCCGCATCGCGACCGCGAGGAACTCGAAGCGCTTGCGGCGCTGGCCGCCGAGTCCCGGGTGGACCTGGCGATGCTCGGCAACGAAGCGCTGCTGCGCGGTGAAATGGACGAACAGCAGATGCTCGACAGCCTGCACTTCTTCCGCGCTCGCGCCCCCGGCGTCACCGTCGGCGTCGTCGATGCCTACTCGTCGTTCCCGGGACGCGAGCGGCTGCTGCAGGCGGTGGACGTGGTGGGCGTGAACTGCTATCCGTTCTGGGAGGGCTGCGCCGTCGAGCAGTCGCAGCAGCGGCTGCAGGAGATGGTCGAGCAGACGCGCGCCAGCCTCGGCGGCAAGCCGCTGGTGGTGACCGAGACCGGATGGCCCAGCGCGGGTTCGCCGCGCGGCGCCGCCCACCCCGGCTCCGACGCCGCGCTGCAGTACGCCGTGCAGACCCTGCGCTGGGCGTCGGCGCAGGGCATCGAGCTGTTCTATTTCGAGGCCTTCGACGAATCGTGGAAGGCCGCCGAGGAAGGCGACGTCGGCGCCCACTGGGGCATCTGGGACAGCCGCGAGCGCTTCAAGCACGGCTGATGAGCGCGGGGCCGGGCGCGGCGCCGCGTCCCGCGGCGACTCAGCCGGCTGCCGCGCGCACGCTGTCGAGCAGGCGCCTGGCGGTGGCGATGTTGGTCGCGCAGGCGACGTCGTGGACGTCGCAGGCGCGCAGCAGCGCACTGATGTCGGGCTCGTGCGGCTGCGCCGTCATCGGGTCGCGCAGGAAGATCACGAGGTCGATGGCGCCGTCGGCCAGACGGGCGCCGATCTGCAGGTCGCCGCCCAGCGGTCCGCTGCGCAGGCACTCGACGGCCAGACCGAGTTCGGCGCACAGCCGCGCGCCGGTGGTGCCGGTGGCGACCAGCCGATGGCGCCGCAGCAGTTCGAGGTAGTCGCGCGCCAGCGCGATCATGCCGTTCTTCTGCGCGTCGTGCGCAATCAACGCGATGTTCATGGTGCCCCGATGTTGGATGCCAATCGATGGGAATATTATTACATTCGATCATGCCCTCAAAAGCAACGGATTTCAACGTTCAGACGTTTTTTTGGTGCGACAGATCCGAGGTTGTTTCCGCCACGATGCGTAGTTTTGCAACGTGTGGCATTTCGTCGTCATTGCGCGCCGTTTGACGCAACTTAAACGGCGCCTGAACCACGGGCAGTATGCTGGCGCGGCAATCACGAAACTTTTGGAAACCTGACGATGAAATCCCTCCATGCCGCCGCGCTTTGCTTCACGCTGACCGTGCTCACCTCCGCCGCCGGGGCCGCGACGCCGGCGGCGCCGGCCGACCCGGTCGTGCAGGGCAAGGTCGTCTCGGTGCAGAACGCAGGCGGCTACACCTATCTCCAGCTCGACACCGCAAAGGGCAAGACCTGGGCGGCGGTCTATACCGCACCGGTGCACGTCGGCCAGCGCGTGACCCTCGAGCACACGATGACGATGCACGACTTCGCCAGCAAGACGCTCAAGCGCACCTTCCCCGAAATCGTGTTCGGCATGCTGCGCCAGCCCGCCGGCGCAGCGCCTGCCGCGGCGCATACCGCGGCGACCGCCGCGGCAGCCGGCCCGGCCGGCGTCACGGTGCACGTGGCCAAGGCGAAGGGGCCCGACGCGTACACCATCGCCGAGCTCGCGCACGATCGCACCACGCTGGCCGGCAAGACGGTCGAGGTGCGCGGCCAGGTGGTTCACTTCTATCCCCAGATCATGGGCCGCAACTGGGTGCATCTGCGCGACGGCACCGGATCGGCAGCCGACGCGTCCAACGAACTGCTGGTCACGACCAGCGACACGACCAAGGTCGGCGACGTCGTCACCGCGCGCGGGGTCGTCGGCGTGGACAAGAACTTCGGCGCCGGCTACGCGTACCGGGTGCTGCTCGAAAAGGCGAAGCTGACGCACTGACGCGCCGCACCGGGCCCGGCGCACCGGGACTGCGGCGCGGCGCCGCCGGCGCTCACGGTGCCGGCGACAGCGCGCCGTTGGCGCCGACTTGCACCCGTTGGCCGACCGGAACCGGTCCGGCCGTGGTCAGCGCGATGGTGCGCCCGTCGTCCATGCGCACGTCGACCCGGTATTCGGTCCGCGCGCCCATGCGCTGCTGCACCGCGTTGCCGGCGAGCCCGCCGCCGATCGCGCCCAGCACCGTGGCCGCGGTGTTGCCGTTGCCGTTGCCGACCTGGTGCCCGAGCACGCCGCCGAGCACGCCGCCAACGACAGCGCCGAGGCCATTGGCCTGACCCTGCACCTGGAACGGCGCGACGGCGACCACGGTACCGCAATTCGGGCACACCGGCGCCGGAGGCGGGGCCTGAACACGCTGCGCGGTCGCGGTGCGCAGCTGCGGCGCGGCGTCACGGTCGCGCACGTGTTCGCGCCGAACCTGTTCGCGCCGAACCTGTTCGCGACGTGCCGGCGCTCCGGTGCGCGACGACGCAGAGGCCGAAGCCTGCGCCGCCGACGCCGGCCGCGACGCGGTCGCCATCGCAGCACTGCTCGCCGGCGCTGCGACCGCCGCCGCAGGCTGCGGCACGTACAGCCTGTACAGCAGCGCGGCCAGCATCAGCACGATGACGCTGGCGAAACCGAACCCGGCGACGAGCACCGGCTTCGAGAAGGTCTTCGGACTGTCGCTCATCACACATGCTCCCGGCTTCACCTGGACCAGTCGTCCAGCGAGCCAACTTTAGCAACGGTTCGTGAAATCTGCATGCGCGCCGCTTCAGCGCCGGCCGGCACGCAGGGTGTGCAGGTAGGCCACGATGTCGCGCACCTGGCGCACGTCCAGCCGCCCCGCCCAGTGCGGCATCGGCGCGTCGAGCGGCTCGCCGTCCTCGTCGCGTCCGTGCAGGATGGCGCGTTCGATCAGGGCGTCGTCGTGCCGATAGGTACGCTCAAGGCCCGGGGCACGCAGATCGGCCGACACGACGCGGCCGAAGTGCATGCCGCCGCGCCCGTCTGCACGGTGGCATGCCATGCAGTGTTCGCGATACAACCGGAGTCCGTTCGCCGCGGGCGCGGGCAAGGCCTGTGCGGTGGCGATGCACAGCGCCGCGATCGGCGCGAATTTCCACATGAACTTCGTCAATCTCGTCTCCTCCTTTGATGTGACAATGGACTTCAATTCGCAAGGAAGCGCTCGGTGTAGGTCCGCGCCAGATCGACCGACCCGGGCCGGATGTCCGGCCTGATGGTCTCGAGCACCCGCAGCACGGTCCGCGGCCCGTCGGCCGGCATGCGCCCGTCGGCCGAATACATCGATCTGAAGGCATCGAGCGCCCGCGCGTACGCCGCCGCGTCGTCGGCCACCATGCCCGGTGGCAAGCCGGCGACGACGGTCGCGCCGTCGTGGGTGCGCAAATAGCGCAGCGCGCGCAGAAAAGCCTTGACCACGCCGCGCACCTGACGCGCGTGGGCGGCGACCCAGGAACGCTCCATGTAGACCGCCGCGGCCGGGTAGTCGCCGCCGAGTGCCGCGCGGGTCCCCGCGACGGTGCGCAGGTCGACCAGGATCCGCGCTGCATGCGCGGACAGCAATCGAGCCACGGTCGGGTCCGTGGTCATGCCGGCGTCGATGCGCCCGGCGTGCAGGGCGTCGATGAAACGCTCGCCCGCGCCCACGGAAACCAGGCGGTAGCTGCCAGGAGCCAGACCGTCCCGAGACGCCAGGTACTCGGTCAGGAAATCCGTCGATGAACCCAGGTCGGTGACTCCGAAGCGGCGTCCACCCAGACTGGCCAGATCGCTCCCGGAGGTTCCCAACGCGGCCACCTCGACCTCGCCGGGAACGCGCGTGAGCTGGATCACCGACTCGAGCGCATAGCCCTCGCTCTGCAGGTCGACGGTGTGATCGTAGAACCCCACCACCCCCTGGATCGCGCCGGCGATCAACTCGTCCTCGGCATTGACCCCGGCCGGCTCCGACACCAGTTGGACGTCCAGTCCCTCGTCGGCGAAATAGCCGCGGCTCTGGGCGACGATCGCGGGCAGATAGATGAGCTTGTTGATTCCGCCGACCATGAGCACGATGGGCGAGGCGGCGCGGCAGGCCTGGGCACCCAGGCCAAGACCCAGCAACACGGCAATCCAGAATCCGATTCGCATGTCCTTCTCCTTCCGATCGATCAGGGCAGCACACGCGCAGTGGCGGCGCGCAGGGTGACCGCCACGCGCAATCCGCGCCCGTGCGCGCCTTCTCCGAGCGCGAGCGTCGCCCCGCAGGCTCGCACGGCCTCGCGCACGATGGCCAGACCGAGGCCGAAACCGCCGTCGTCGCCGCGGTCGCCCCGGTTGAAGCGTTCGAACACCGATTCACGCTGCGATGGCGCAATTCCGGGCCCACTGTCCTCGACGCTGAATTCGACCTGATCGCCTTGCGGGCGCACAGCCACGCGCACGCGTCCTCCCTCGGGTGTGTAGCGCACCGCGTTGTCGAGCAGGTTGAACACGATCGACTGCAGCAGCGACGCGTGACCGAGCACCACGACCGGGGCGCCGGGCGCATCGACGACCAGTTCGAGTCGGCGGGCGTCGGCGAACAGCGCCAGCTCGACACAGCTTTGACGCACCGGCTCGAGCAGATCGACCGGGGTCGGCGGGGTCTGCCTGGCGTCGTGCGCGCCGGCGCGGAACAGCGCGAGCAACTGAACGATCAACGTTCGCTGCCTCCTGGCGCATTGACGCATCGCCCCGAGGGTCGCGGCGACGTCGGCACTGACTTCGGCGTGGTCGAGCACGTCGAGCTGGGCGTTGAGCAGCGCCACGGGAGTTCGCAACTGATGCGCCGCATCCATGACGAACCGCTTCTGCGCCTCGACTTGCCGGGTCAGGCGCGACGCGTACTGGTTCAGGGTCTCGATGATCGGCCGCAGCTCGAGATCGAGCTCGCTCGCGTCGATGGGCGACAGGTCGTCCGCCGCCCGCTGCTCGATGCGGCGGCGCAGGCGCAGCACCGGACGCAGCCCCAGGGTCAGCCCCATCAGCATCAGCGCGAGGGCGAAGGCGAGCAGCGCCGACTCGCGCAGCAGGGCCGGCCACCAAAGCGCATGCAGCAGCCGATTGAAGCCGATTCGCCCCTCCGCGACGCGCACGCTGACGCGCACCACGTTTCCGCGCCTGAGAATGGGCCGGGTCAAGGTCACCGCCCGCACGGGCTCGCCGTTGAACGAGAAGCTCGCATACGCGATGCCGTTGCCCGGACGTTCGGTGCCGCCGATCAGCCCGGGCCAGCCCGCGAGCAGATTGCCCCGCTCGTCGCGCACCTCGAAATACACCCGGTCGTGGGCGCTGCTGGCGAACATGGCCAGCGCCGCAGGTGGCGTGCGCGCGACCAGTTCGCCGTCGAGCCACTGGATGCGCTCGGCCATCACCTCGGCCGACGCCAGCAGGGTGCGGTCCTGGCGCAACAAGGCAATGTCGCGGGCCGAGTGCCACGACAGCCAGGCGCTCAGCGCCAGGGCGCCGAGCATGGGCAGCAGGACCCAGACCAGGAGGCGCAGGCGAAGACTCTTCATGGCGCCTCGGCCGCGTCCTTGAGGATGTAGCCGAAGCCCCGCAGCGTGATGATGCGGATGTCCGCTTCGGCGAGTTTGCGGCGCAAGCGGTGCACATAGGTCTCGATGGCGTTCTCACCCGCTTCGGCGCCGAGGGGGAATACGCCGGCCATCAGCTGGTCCTTGCCCACCACCTGGCCTTGCTGCAGCAGCAGCATCTCCAGAACCCGGTGCTCTCGCGGCGTCAGCGCCAGGGGTTTGCCGCGCACAGCGAAGGCACACGACTCCAGCTCGTAGCTGAGATCGCCGCATTGCATCCGGGACACCGCGTTCTTGGCCGCGCGCCGGATCAGGGCGCGGATACGTGCCACCAGCTCGCGCACTTCGAAGGGCTTGACCACGTAGTCGTCGGCGCCCAGGTTCAGGCACTCGACCTTCATGTCCACCTCCTCGCTGGCGGTCAGCACCAGCACCGGAACCGGCTCGTGCTCGCGCCGCAGGCGACGCAGCACGCTGCGACCATCCGAATGCTGCAACTTGAGGTCGAGCAGCACCAGGTCGTAGCGCACGTCGCGCAGGCGCCATATCGCCGTGTCGGCGTCGGCGGCGCAATCGACCTCGAACAATTCCGCGCGCAGAGCCCGGCACAGCCAGCGCGAGAGTTCAGCGTTGTCCTCGACCAGTAGCAGTTTCATGGCACACACGGACTCCCCGCCAGATCTCGCCCCGAGGATATCGGCCCCGCGCCGCGCGACGCGGGGCCGGCCTCGCCTCACTCCCCGGCAGCCTTGAGCATCGCGTTGGCCTTGACGGCGTAGGCGTTGTCGTAGGTTATCGGAAGGTTGACCGGCTTGGTGATCTTTCCGGCGAACTTCTCCACTGCGTACACGGTCTGCGGACCGCCCGACGGCATCAAGCCGTCGGGCAGGAACTGGCCCTTGTCCTCGCTCAGCGCGCGAACGTACTCGGCCTTGCTCGACAGCGGGTTGCTGACGAAGTCCCTGGGCAGATGGTCGGCGATCTGCTCGGCGCTGTGGGTGTGGATCCAGTGCATGGTCTCGACCATGGCGTCGACCACGTCCTGGGTGAGCTTCGGATGCGCCTTGACCCAGTCGGCGCGCGCCAGCACGCAGGCGGTCGGCCAATAGCCGCCGAGCCACTTCTTCACGCCCGGGCCGGTGGCGAGATCGATGACCGGGTGGCCAGCACCGAGCTTTTCGACCGCATTGACGGTCGGCTGCGTGGTCATTGCACATGCCACGCGGCCGTGCTGCATGGCGGCGATCAAAGTCGGCCCGGCGCCGACGCCGACGCGCGTGAAATCCTTGGTCGACAGGCCGTAGCGCGCGGCCAGGTACAAGGTCAGGTCATCGGTGCCCGACCCCAGATCGGTCACGCCGACCGCCTTGCCCTTCCAGTCAGCCGGGGTCTTCACGCCGGACTTCCTGGTACACAGGATGCGCTCGCCAGGGGCTCCGCTGAGCTGGACGATATCCACCACCGCCTTGCCGCGCTGCTGGAAATCGATGGTGTGCACGTACCAGGCACCGGCCATGTCGACCTGACCCGAGACCATGGCGTCCTCGGCGCCGATCCCCCCCTCCTGCTCGGTGCTCAACACCATGTTGACCCCGTACTTCCTGAAGAAGCCGAGGTCCTTCGCGAGTTGATACGGCAGGTAGATCTGCTTGTCGATTCCGCCGACCATCATGGTCACCGTGTGCAAGGGGGCCGCAGCGGCATGGACGCCCGCCAGCGAGGCCGCCATGGCAGCCGCGGCGATGAATTGGGACAACTTGTTGTGCTTCACTTCGCTCTCCTCCGTGATGTCCGGGCCCGACCTGGGCCCGCCTTTGAGTCATCGTTGAACCGTGTGTCGCGGCCGGGTCAGCCGCCGAGGGCGCCGTCGCCGCTCGAACGCGGCGGTTGCCAGCGCAACAGGCGGCGCTCCAGCACTTCCATCAGTGCCTCGGCACTGAGGGCCAGGGCGCCGATGATGAACATGGCGGCGAACACCCCGTTGGCATCGAACGTGTTCTGCGCGGTCGAAATCACGAGGCCGAGGCCCTTCTGCGCCCCGAGGAACTCGCCGACGATGGCGCCGATGATGGCGAATCCCAGGGCCACGTGCAGGCTGGCGATGATCCAGGTCATCGCAGACGGGAAGACCACATGGCGCACGACCTGAAGCCGGCTTGCGCCGAGGATGCGCACGTTGGACACGTAGTTGCGGTCGACGCTGCGCACGCCCTGGAAGGCGTTGAAGAACACGACGAAGAACACCAGAACCGCCGCCAGCATCACCTTGCTCGGCATCCCCAGACCCAGCCACATGACGAACACCGAACCAAGCACGATGCGCGGCAGGGCGTTGACAACCTTGATGTACGGGTTGAATACGTCGGCCAGATAAGGAATCTCGCCCAGCAGGACCCCCATGAACACGCCGCCGGCAACGCCGACGATGAAGCCCAGCAGAGATTCCTCCAGGGTGATCCAGACCTGCAGCCACAGCGAGCCGTAGGCGGTTCCGTTGCGCATCCAGTCGACCAGGCGCAGCACGATGCCGACCGGAGAACCGAAAAAGAAGGGATCGATGATCTTCTCGGCCGACAGCAGTTGCCAGCCTCCGAGCACGATCACCGCCGCCGCGACACGCCCTGCGTGGACCAGCATCCGTCGGCGCCGCGCCTGCGCGCGCACCTGGATTCCGGTGGATTCGTCGATGGGCGCAGCGAGCGCCATGCTCTGATTGCTCACGATGATCTCCTTCATGCGGCAACGGCGTTCCGGCCGCTGCGCGCGTAGGTCTGCTCGACTTCCTCGCGCAGCGATTCCCAGATCCGCTGGTACAGATCGAGAAAGCCACGGTCGAAGCGGATGTCCTGCACCCCGCCGCGCGGCCGCGGCAGGTCGACCTCGAACACCGCCTTGACCGTCGCCGGGCTGGAAGTCATCACCACCACGCGGTCGGCCAGGGCGATCGCCTCCTCGATGTCGTGGGTGACGAACAGCACCGTGGGCCGGGTCCGCTCCCACAGCCCGAGAAGCTCGTTGGACATGATGGCCCGGGTCTGTACGTCGAGGGCCGAGAACGGCTCGTCCATGAGCAGCATCGAGGGCTCGTTGATCAGCGCCGCGGCCATGCTGGCACGCTTGCGCATGCCCCCGGACAACTGGTAGGGGTAATAGTTCTCGAATCCAGCCAGACCGACCAGGCGCAGCCATTCGCGTGCGCGTTCCTGCGCCTCGCTGCGGCCCATGCCGCGCAGTGTCGGCCCCAGCGCCACGTTGGCCAACACCGGTTTCCACGGCAGCAGCACGTCGTTCTGGAACATGAAGCTGGCGCCGCGGGGGATGCCGCGCACCGGTTCGCCTCCGACGCGAACCTCCCCGGCACTGGGCTGGTACAGTCCGGCGGCCAGCGTCAGGGTGGTCGACTTGCCGCATCCGGTGGGCCCGACCACGGCACAGAAAACGCCCGGCTCGACCTTCAGTGTGACGTTGCGCATCGCCAGCTTTTCTTCGCCGTCGCGCGTCACGAAACGCTTCGTCACGCCGATGAACTCGACGCCGCCTCGTCCTTCAATCTTCTTTGCCATGGTCGTGGCCCCTTCTCACTGACTCGAATCAGCCGCGCCACGCCGGGCGCGGCGCCATGCTCAGAAATGCCAGATGCCGCCGAACTCAACCCGCGTCGCATCCGCAGGCGCCAAGCCGGTCGAGCTCTGGAAGGTCTTGCGCCCCCACATCAGCTCGACACCGAGATCGAGCGACGGCACCGGCTGTTCGATCAGGTTCACGTGAACGGTCTCGGTCTTGGTCGCGTTCTGGGCATCGGCCGGCAGGAACGAAGCCAGGGTCTGCTGGTTGTAGCCAAGCGCAAGGTTGGAACGCAGCTTGGGCGCCCACCAGTGCTGCGCGAACACGGTGAGGCCGGCGTCGGGCTGCACTTCGATGGCCGAGGCCGCCATCCCCTGCCTGGTACCGTCATTGATCGCCAGCACCGAGGCCACGTTGGCGCCGAAGTCGTCGGGCAGATAGCGGCCCAGGGCGCCGTACCAGGCCTGGAAGCCTGCGTTGTCCTTGCTGTACCCGCCACGTCCGTCGGGCATGTTCAAGGTCGCGCCGACAATCCCGGCGCCGTCCCACTTGGTCCAGCGCTGGCCTGTGTCGTCGGTGAAACCGAGCTCGCGGACCACCCCAGAGACCTGGAAGTGGCCCCAGCCGCCGCTCCTCTGGTAGCGCGCGGTGAGATCGGGGAAGGGATTGGTCTTGGTCGCCACCTCGATGTTGTCGCGCGTGTCCTGGTAGCCGGTCTGCGGGTTCTCGAGCGAGAACGACAGCTGCTGGCCGCGGCGCATCGGAACCGTGTAGCGAACCTGCGGCGCGTGTCCGCCGGGAACTCCGGCCGGGCCGGCGTTGTCGAAGGTTTCGGCCTGGTCGACGTTGTCCAGGAAGTTGGAGTTGGCCTGGCCGAACAGCCAGCGGCCCAGCGTGCCGTAGGCGTAGACGATGCGCGCGTCCCAGTTGTTGTTCTGCAAGGCCTGGTTGTTGTCGCCGCCGTTGGTGAAGCCGTAGAAGTCCAGCGAAATGTTGGTGCCGATGTCGCCGTAGCTGCTCGGAGTTCTGGTGGCGAAAATGATGCGCGAGACCTTGTCCTGAGCATGGAAAGTGCCGCGGGACTGCTGGCGGTTGGTCGACCCGGGCGGAGTCATGTTGCCGATGGAGAACTTCGGTCCGAGGTTCTCGGTCGGGTCGTAGATGGCCTGGAAATTGACGAAGCCGCCCAGGTAGACCGAAGTCTTGGTGCCCGGGACGATGAACGAACCCGGCATCGTGCCCTTGCTCACGTACTGGCTGCCGCTGAGAATCTCGGCGCGGGTCGGCGTCATGGCAACGCCAATCCTGGTCGGCGCGGAAACTGGTGCGGCCACGACCTCAGGATGCTTGGCCTCGCTTTTCTCCAGGGCCTGGAGCTTGGCACTCAGGGCGTCGATTTCACTTTGCAGCCGACCGATCTGGTCGGCCTGCGCTGCGGGGGCGGCGAAGGCGCCGGCGAGCACTGCGAGAGCGAACGCGGCGGCGAGCGGAGCCTTGCGGACGACCCGGCTTCGCGCCGCGCGAACGGCGTGGCTTTGCATATTCGATGTCTCCTACGATCTTGTGTTTTCGACCGCACCGGGCACCGTGCTCGATGAGGTGAAACGATCGTAGGAAGCGTCAGCTGGCAATTCGCTGGCAGTCGCTGCCGCAAAAAATCGGTGTTTCCCCTAGACCGGGAAAGCGCGGTCGAGCGTCACCGATGGGCAGCATCACGCCGGCGCCCGCGCGTCAGCTTGCGGGGCGCAGCTGACCGTCGCCCGCGTTCTGGTCTCCAGGCCCATGGCCGGCATCGAGCCCTCCGTCGGCAGCAAGGGCGACAGCGACGACAACGCTTTGGTTCAGTGATCGCCGGTCCAATTCTCCAGACGCAGCCCGGAATACCCAGCGAAATCGGTGACGTTATTGGTAACCAGCGTCACCGCCAGTGCGATGGCTTGCGCGGCGATCAACTTGTCGAGCGCATCGCGCTTGCGCGCACGGCTGGCCATACGCACCGGGCCGTAGGCAGCCGCGGCGGCGCCGTCGAACGGCGCCACGGCGAGGTCTTCCAGCAACGAGGACAGGGCCTCCCGATCGCGGGGTTGCTGCTCGCCAGAACACGCGACCCCGTATTCGAGTTCGGCGATCTTCTCTCACGCGAGCGAAGAAATCAGGCTAGGCGCGCTCGACTTCGATCAGTTGACCGAGCAGCAGGAGCAGTCGCTCATGAATCGATTGGGTGAATAGCCGCATCAAGCAGATGCTCTTCGGCGGCTTTGAGAGATCG
>JAJZEB010000187.1 GCA_021805805.1 Pseudomonadota bacterium
CTGAGCCGACCGCATGCGCGCATCGCCGGCAGCCTGATCGCGCTGCAAATAGCAATTTCGCTGGCGTCGATCACTGCGCTGACCGGCAAGCGCTGGCTGTTCACTGCTGCATTGCTGAGCGCCGCGGTCGGCGTCGGCATCTGGCTCAGCGCTCTCGCCGTCCTCGCGGCTTGACCTCACCCCGAGCAGACCGATGATGGCCGAACCGACCTGCCATTCGCTGAACCGTATCGGCAACCTCGCCATGCCCGCAAGCGTCGCGCGTGGACTGCGCGAACAAACTCCAGATCGAAGATCCAATCTGCCAGCGCATGAACCCAAGGGCCGAAAGGTAAGGGCCGTCCAAACCGCCAAGCCGACTCGATTGAACCCAGAGCAACGCATCTGCCCAGGAATTGACTTGACGACCCATGCCCCTTCTCCAGTCCGTTGCATAGAAGGGCATAAACAGCCGCCCGCGCTTGACTGTTGATTGCCAACCTAGCAACAATTTAGCCAGCTCGCAGGCATCTTGGTTTTGGTCGCGAGCCCAGGGCAGTCCGGTGCTGTCGCTGCGTGCGCCCCCGCTGCGTCGGTTCCCGGTGGATCGGTTGGCTGACCGATCTGTTCGCACGTTGTCTGAGGCGCACCATGCTGCAGCTCGCGACCTTCGGTTGCCTCGAAGTCCAGGTCGGCGCCCCGCCGCCGCCATGCCTGGGCCGGTGCGGCGCGTGCTGGCTGCGCGCACCGTATTGCGCGTCGCTCCACGACTCGATGCGATGAGAGCGTCGGGCGCGGGCGCGCTGAATTCCGCTTCGCAGGAGCAGCTGACCGCCAGTCTGCTGGCCGACGCGGTCGCGCGCGAAAAAGCCGAGCAGATGTTGCAGGCTATTCCTGCGGCCGTCTTGACCACGGCGATCTCGATGGCCGCCACAGCCTGGCTGCTGCACACCTACTTTGCGTGGCGCGCGATCGCCTGGTGGGTCGCATGCGTGCTTCCGCTGTACGCGATCCGGCTCGCGATCTGGGCCTGGGCCAGGCGCCCCGCGCGCCTGCAGGCCAAGCCGCGGACCTGCCTGCGTGCGTTGTACGTTTCGGCCACTCTGGCCGGGTTGAGCTGGACTCCGCTTCCAGTGTGGTTCTTCGCGGCGTCCGTGCCGTTCCAGATGTTCCTGACCGCGCTGCTGCTCAGTGTCGCCAGCGCCGCGATGGGCGCGCTGTCGCCGGTGCCGGTCGCGGCACTGCTGTACATGCTGCCGATCATCGTGCCGCTGGTTCCGCGCCTGCTTGCCGAGCAGGCGCGGATCGCGCACACCATGGGCTGGTTGATCCCGGTCTACATCGCGTACATGGCGACGGTTTCCGGGCGCATGGAACGACTGCTGCGCGACAAGGTGCAGATCCGCTTCATGGCGGTGCAGCGCAGCCTTACCGACCCGCTGACCGGATTGCCCAACCGCGCGGGGCTGGACGCGCACTGCAGCGCCGCGCTGGCGCGCGCGCGCCGGCACGGTATGGTCGTCGTCGTTTTCTACATCGACCTGAACGGATTCAAGGCGCTCAACGATCGCCACGGCCATGCGTACGGCGATCAGCTGCTGCGCCAGTTCGCGCACCGCCTAAACAGCACGCTGCGCGCCCACGAGCGGCTGTCGCGAATCGGCGGGGATGAATTTGCGCTCGTGCTGCAGGACCTGGGCGTCCACTGGCGGGACGACGTGGCCGCGGTCGCGAACAGACTGACCGATCTGCTGCAGGAACCGTTTCGCATCGGGGACACGGCATGCACGATCGGCATGGCGCTGGGCAGCGCCAGCTACCCCGAAGACGCGCAAGAGCTGACCGACTTGCTGGCGTGCGCTGATGCCCGCATGTACGCGGTCAAACTGCAGCAGCACGCCGCCGCGTCGCTGCGCACGCACATGCCAGCAGAGGCACCGAAGTCGGGCCGCACGGTTCTGGAAGCTTGATTCGGAGCCACGCCGGCGCGTCCAGTCGTGCGGCGCTCAGCCGGTGCCGGTGATCGACGGCAGCAAGGCGCTGCGCCGCGCCATCACGCAGACCTTCGGCACCGCATCGTCCAGCGCTGCCAGGCGCACAAGCGACGCAAAGTCCTCGATCACCTCCCCAAGACCCAGCACACCAGCGTCAACCGCGCGCTGCGCGATGCCTATGCGGCCAGCGACGCCGACCTGGCTCGGCGCTAACTGCACCGCCGCCGCCGCGGCTCGCGATCGTTGACGCCGAGCCCGCACTACCTGTAGACCGCGCGGCGGTTGCCCACGCGCACGACCAGGATGCGCACGGCCTGGTCCTCGATGTTGGCGATCACACGGTAGTCCCCGACGCGGTACTTCCAGAAGGAGCCCAGCTTTGCCCCTTTGAGCGCCTCACCAATGCTGCGCGGGTCATCGAGCACGGCCACACGCCCGTGCAGGAAAGCAAGGATGCGACGCGCACTTTGCTGATCGAGTTTGCCCAATTCACGCTCGGCCGCCGGGTCGAACTCAACCCTCCAGGCCATAGCGTTTCATGACCTCTTCGAGCGCAACGGTTTGCGTCTTTCCGGCACGAATATCCACGAGGCGCTGCTCGGCCAGGTACAAGTCTTCCAGGTCGTCCAGATGTTCAAGGATGGCCTCTCGGGCATAAAACGTCTTGGTTCTTCCTGTAGCTTGCGCCAGGGCCTCCAGGCGGTTTTCCACTTCAACGGGTAGGCGGATGGCGAGCATGACTTGATTCCAGAGAGCATTGCGCTATACAAATATAGCGCACCCCGACGAAGCCAGGCCACACGCCGCGCTCCGTCTGAGTGGCCACACTTTGGATGCTGGTTTTGGTTGCGGGGGGAGCCGCCGCCGTAGGCGGTGGGGGGCTGCTAAGCCCCCGGGGGGTCGAGGTTGCGACTGAGCGTAGCGAAGGAGGACAGGGGGGCGGCAGCCCCCGCAACCCTGGGGCGCTCAAGCCGCGTAAGCGGCGTGACGTCCCCGCGCCGTAGGCGTGGGGGCTGGACAATTGGGGTGAGGCCGAAGGCCGAGGGGCAAGGCCCCTGGGGGATGCCGGGTGGGTGGGGCCGCCGAAGGCGGACGAGCCGGCGGGGGCGTAGCCCCCAAGAGGCGGGGCGGTCCTTCGTGTGAGGCTGCTCGGTGGAGTTTTCCACAGGGGTGAGGCAGTGCAGCGCGTTAAAGACTTTTAAAGTTAAAAACCGCGCGCGCGCGTTACGGTTTCGCAAACCCGCGCCGTTGCTGGC
>JAJZEB010000188.1 GCA_021805805.1 Pseudomonadota bacterium
CCGGGTCAACGACAACGCATACGGACTTGCCACGGCGATCTGGACCCGCGACCTGCAGCGCGCGCACCGCGTCGCCGCGGCCATCGAGGTCGGCATCGCGTGGGTCAACTCGTGGTTCCTGCGCGACCTGCGTACCCCGTTCGGGGGCGCCAAGCAATCGGGCATCGGGCGCGAAGGCGGCGTGCATTCGCTGGAGTTCTACACCGAGCTGAAGAACGTCTGCATCAAGCTGTGAGGGCAACGCGATGAACGCGCATGCGCCGGCCGCGCCGACTGCCTCCGCCGACCCGGAAATCGCCCGCAGCATCACCGCCGCGGGCATTCGCACCAACTACCACGATGTCGGCGACGGTCCGCCGGTGCTGCTGATCCACGGTTCGGGGCCGGGCGTCTCGGCGTGGGCGAACTGGCGGCTGCTGATCCCCGAGCTGGCGCGCCAGGCGCGGGTCATCGCCCCGGACATGATCGGCTTCGGCTTCAGCGAGCGCCTGCCCGGGCAGCGCTACGACATGCCGACCTGGGTGGCACAGGCGGTCGGACTGCTCGACGCCCTGGGCGTGGAGCGCTGCGACCTGATCGGCAATTCGTTCGGCGGCGCGCTGGCGCTGGCGCTGGCCATCGCGCACCCCGGGCGCGTGCGCCGGCTGGTGCTGATGGGCAGCGTCGGCGTGCCGTTCGAGATCACCCCGGGGCTCGACGCGGTGTGGGGCTACGAGCCGTCGCTGGAACGCATGCGCGCGCTGCTCGACATCTTCGCCTGGGACCGCGCCCTGGTCAGCGACGAGCTGGCACGACTGCGCTACGCAGCAAGCGTCCGCCCGGGCTTCCAGGAAGCGTTCGCCGCCATGTTCCCGGCGCCACGCCAGCGCTGGGTCGACGCCATGGCGAGCCGCGAAGACGACATCCGCGCACTGCCGCACCAGACCCTGGTGGTGCACGGGCGCGACGACCGCGTGATCCCGCTGGCCACCTCGCTGACGCTGTCGTCGTGGATCACGCGCGCCCAGCTGCACGTGTACGGACAGTGCGGGCACTGGACCCAGATCGAGCACGCGCAACGCTTCGCACGGCTCGTCGGCGATTTCCTTGCCGAGGCCGCGGCCGACGAGCCCGTGCCTCTTTCCAGGACTTGATTCCATGCAACAACCCCTGATTGAAACCCTGGGCGACGAATTGTTCGACGCCCTGCGTGAAAACCGCACGCTCGAGCCACTGAGCTCGCGCCACCCCGAGATCAGCGTCGAAGACGCCTACCGCGTGCAGCAACGCCTGATCGCGCGCCGCCTGGACGGCGGCGAGAAGGTCGTGGGCAAGAAGATCGGCGTGACCTCGCAGGCCGTGATGGACATGCTCGGCGTGTACCAGCCCGACTTCGGCTGGCTGCTCTCGGGCATGGTGTACGACGACGGGTGCACCATCGATCGCTCCAGCCTGATCCAGCCCAAGGCGGAGGGCGAGATCGCCTTCGTCCTCAAACGCGCGCTGCGCGGCCCCGGCGTCAGCGCGGCGCAGGTGCTGGCGGCCACCGAATGCGTGATGCCGTGCTTCGAGATCGTCGATTCGCGCATCCGCGACTGGAAGATCCGGATCCAGGACACTGTGGCCGACAACGCTTCGTGCGGCGTCTTCGTGCTCGGTGACCGCGCGGTGTCCCCGCGCGACGTCGACCTCTACGCCTGCGGCATGGTGCTGGAGAGGAACGGCGAAGTGTTCGCCACCGGGGCCGGCGCCGCCGCGCTCGGTTCGCCACTGCACGCGGTGGCATGGCTGGCCAACACGCTGGGCGCACTGGGCATCGGCCTGGAGGCCGGCGAAGTGATCCTGTCCGGGGCGCTGGCGGCGATGGCGCCGATCGCGCGCGGCGACCACTTCCGCGTCAGCATCGGCGGCATCGGCACATGCGCAGTTCGCTTCGCCTGAGCGGATGCGCGCCGGAACCCGCATTCCCTGTCTTTCAATGAGGATCAGAACATGAGCGAGAAAATCCGTTGCGCCCTGATCGGGCCGGGCAACATCGGTACCGACCTGCTGGCCAAGCTGATGCGCAGCCCGGTGCTGGAGCCGGTCTGGATGGTGGGCATCGACCCCACCTCCGACGGTCTGAAGAAGGCGCGCGAACTCGGCCTGAAGACCACCGCCGAAGGTGTCGACGGCCTGCTGCCGCACGTGCTCGAGGACAACATCCAGATCGCCTTCGACGCCACCAGCGCCTACGTGCACAAGGCCAACTCCGACAAGCTCAACGCGCTCGGGGTGATGATGATCGACCTCACGCCGGCGGCGATCGGCCCGTACTGCGTGCCGCCGGTGAATCTGGCCGAACACATCGGGCGCCGCGAGATGAACGTCAACATGGTCACCTGCGGCGGCCAGGCGACGATCCCGATGGTGTACGCGGTGTCGCGCGTGCAGCCGGTGGGCTACGCCGAGATCGTCGCCACCGTGTCATCGCGCTCGGCCGGCCCCGGCACGCGCAAGAACATCGACGAGTTCACGCGCACCACGTCCGGGGCGGTGGCCAAGGTCGGCGGCGCGCGCGAAGGCAAGGCGATCATCATCATCAACCCGGCCGATCCGCCGCTGATCATGCGCGACACCGTGCACTGCCTGACCGACGGCGAGCCCGACCAGCAGCGCATCCGCGCGTCGGTGGCCGCCATGGTGGCCGAGGTCAACAAGTACGTGCCCGGCTACCGCGTGGTCAACGGCCCGGTGTTCGACGGCAACCGCGTATCGATCTACCTGGAGGTCGAGGGCCTGGGCGACTACCTGCCGAAGTACGCCGGCAACCTGGACATCATGACCGCGGCGGCAGCGCGCACCGCCGAGATGTTCGCCGAGGAGCTGCTGGCCGGGCGCATCACGCTGGCACCGGTGCCGATGGCGGCCTGAGCCCTCCCGACGCACCGCATTCACAAGGAACCCATCATGGAACTCAAGGGCAGGAACATCACGCTGCACGACATGACCCTGCGCGACGGCATGCACCCCAAGCGCCACCAGATCACGCTGGAGCAGATGCGCGCGGTGGCCGGGGCGCTGAACGCCGCCGGCATGCCGCTGGTCGAGGTCACCCACGGCGACGGCCTCGGCGGCGCGTCGGTGAACTACGGCTTTCCGGCGCACAGCGACCGGGAGTACCTCGAAGCGGTGGTGCCGCTGATGAAGCACACCAAGGTCTCGGCGCTGCTGCTGCCGGGCATCGGCACCGTCGATC
>JAJZEB010000045.1 GCA_021805805.1 Pseudomonadota bacterium
CCGCGGGCGGGCGCAGCGGGGCTGCCCCCGAAGCAGCCGCGGGCGCGCGCGACGGCGCAGTCGCCGAAGCAGCAGGCTTGCCAGCGGGCCCCGGTTTCGCTGTCGGGGTCGCGACCCGGCCTGGCGCTGCGGCGGCAGGCCGATGCAGCCCGTACTGCGCCACGCGTCCCGGAATGCGCGGTGGCTGGTGCGCCTGCCGTGCCAGCGCGTGGCGTTGCGCCGCGGGCAGGCGCTGATAGCGCTGCCAGGCGCGCTGACGCTTGAGCTGGGGCGCACGACCGGCGGCGAGGAAATTCTCCCGCGCCCGGCGCCTTTGCTCCGGGGTCATGCGGATCCACGCGCTCATGCGCTTGTGCAACACCGATTGCTGTGCCGGGCTCATGGCCGCATAACGCTGCGCGATGTCGAGCCATTTGCGCTTGCGGTCGGCGCTGAAGCGCGGCCAATCGTGCTGCAACGGTGCCAGCGCGGTGCGTTGCAGCGCACTGAGCTGGTTCCAGCGCAGTCCGCTGTCGTGCGCTGCCGCGTGCACCACTCCGGCGACCAGCAGCAGCCACGCGAACAGCAGGCGCCGCAGCATCAATCGTCCTGCCGCAGATAGGTGCGGAAGCCGGGGTCGACGTAAGCCTGCGGCGGCAAATCGTCAAGCAGAAGCGCCGTGTCGATGTCCGCGATGCGGTGCACGAAACGTTCCTGCTGGAAATGTTGCAACATATACAAGCCGAACAGCAGCGTCGGCACCGCGAGCAGCAGGCCCAGACGCAGCCTCCAGTTGGCTTCGCCGCCGCTGCCGCCGACCACGGCCAGTGCCAGCCTGCGCGCCGGGATCGCCGCCTGCAGCCTGCGCGGCTGGCGGTCGACGGCCATGTGCCGTATGCCTCTGAGGCGCTCGGCGACGCCGTCCGGCAGCTGTTCGCTGCGTGCGTTCAGGTGTCCGGCGACCAAGTGACCGAGTCTGGACTCGGCCGTGGCCCGCGCGTGCCCGTCGTTGTCGTTAGCCATGTTCGTACCCCCTTGCCTTCAGTGCTCTGGCGAGGGTGTGGGTGGCGCGTGAGCAATGCGTCTTCACGCTGCCTTCCGAACACCCCATCGCGGCCGCTGTTTCGGCGACATCCAATCCTTCCCAATAACGTAGCAGAAAGGCTTCGCGTTGACGTTCGGGCAATTTCTGGATTTCGGTCTCGAGCATGTCCAGCGTCTGCGCACGCTCGAGCTGGCGGTCGGTCCCCTCGAGGAAGGCGCTTGCAGCCTGCAGCTCAAGGGTGTCGAGCAGGTCGAAACCGTCGTCGTCGCCGCTGCTGAAGTCCGACAGATTGCTGACCCAGGCGCTGCGCACCCGCTGTCTGCGGTGCCAGTCGAGGATCGCATTGCCGAGGATGCGCTGAAACAGCATCGGCCATTCCGACGCATCGCGCGGCGCGTACTTCTCGGACAGCCGGATCATGGCCTCCTGCACCAGGTCCAGTGCGGCGTCGACGTCCTGCGTTGCGTAATGCGCGCGCTTGAACGCGCGCTTTTCCACTGCCTGCAAGAAGTCCGAGAGTTCTTTGTCCGAGGCCACAGCCGCTGGAAGGGTGGATCACGCGCGATTCGATCGAACCTCGAATTATGCCGCCGGGCGCTGCGGCGGCGTGCGCGGAGCTCAAGTTTCGTCGAGCAGAGCGAAATGTTCCACGTGCGGCGGCTGTGCGAAGAAGGGGCCGACGATCGCGCGCCATTGCGCGAACGCCGGCGATTCACGAAACCCAACCGTGTGGTCCTGCAGCGTGTTCCAGCGGATCATCAGCAGGTAGCGCTCGGGCGACTCGATGCCCTTCTGGACCTGATGGCCGAGAAATCCATCGGCATGCGCGATCACGCTGCGCACGCCATGCTCGATCGCGGCGTCGAACTCGGCCTGACGGCCGGGCTGGATGCGAATATCGGCAACTTCGAGAATCATCGCGTGGTCTCCCTGATGGACGGGTCCGCCACCGCTGCGGTGGCGGCAGTCCTTGCGCGGCAATCCTACAATGCCGCTTTCCTTCCTGCCGGCTGCGCCATGCCCTTGACCCCCATACCCGAAATCGTCGCCGAGTTGCGCGCCGGACGCATGGTCGTGCTGGTCGACGAGGAGGATCGCGAGAACGAAGGCGATCTGGTGCTGGCCGCCGAGCACGTCACGCCCGAGGCGATCAACTTCATGGTTACCCATGCGCGGGGCCTGGTCTGCCTGACGTTGACGCGCGCGCGCTGCGCGCAGATCGGGCTCAAGCCCATGGTGCAGCACAACGGTTCGGTGCACGGGACCGCATTCACGGTGTCGATCGAGGCGGCCGAAGGAGTGAGCACCGGGATTTCGGCAGCCGACCGCGCACTGACCGTACGCGCCGCGGTGGCGCAAGGCGCGCGCGCCGAGGACATCGTGCAGCCGGGTCACGTGTTTCCGCTGATGGCGCAGGACGGCGGCGTGCTGATGCGCGCCGGCCATACCGAGGCCGGTTGCGATCTGGCGGCGCTGGCCGGTCTGGAACCGGCCGCGGTGATCTGTGAAATCATGAACGACGACGGCACCATGGCACGGCTGCCGGACCTGGAGCGCTTCGCCGACCGGCACGGGCTGAAGATCGGCGCCATTGCCGACCTGATCGAGTATCGCAGCCGCAACGAAAGCCTGATCGAGCGCGCATCGAGTCGCGCACTGCGCACGCCATGGGGTGGGCTGCAGGCGGTTCTGTACCGCGACCGCGCCAGTGGCGGCGCGCACCTGGCGCTGGTGCACGGCACGCCGCACAGCGCGGTCGATCCGGTGCTGGTGCGCGTGCACGAGCCGCTGTCGGTGCTCGACGTGCTCGAGGCCGACGGCAGCGGCCATTCGTGGAGCCTGCCGAGGGCCTTGCAGCGCGTGGTCGCTGCCGAGGCCGGAGTGGTCGTGCTGCTCAATGCCGGCGAGAGCGCGGCCACACTGCTCGACCGTTTCGACGCAGCGGCTGCGCCGACGCGCGGTGCGGCCGCAGCGCTGCGCACCTACGGCATCGGAGCGCAGATCCTGCGCGATCTGGGAGTGCGCAGGATGCGGCTGTTGGCAGCGCCGCGCAAAATGCCAAGCATGACAGGGTTCGGGCTGGAGATCGACGGGTTCGAGCCTCCGCCGGAATCGACCAGCGAGCAGCCGCGCTGAGCGCGGCCCGTTTTCTTACACTGAACCGATCGATGCAACAAGCCCGACAAGACCACGACCCGAAGCTGCTTGACGGCAGCGCGTTGCGCATCGGTGTCGTCCAGGCGCGCTTCAACGCCGAGCTGACCGATGCGCTGGCCGCTTCGTGCCGTGATGAACTGGCCCGGCTGGGCGTCGCCGCCGACGCGGTGCGCGTGGTCGGCGTTCCCGGCGCGCTGGAGATCCCGCAGGCTTTGCTGATGCTGGCCGAGAGCGCGGCGTTCGACGCGTTGATCGCGCTGGGGTGCGTGATTCGGGGCGAGACCTACCATTTCGAACTGGTCTGCAACACTTCGGCGCACGGCGTGCAGCAGGTCGCGCTCGAATACGGCATCGCGGTGGCCAACGGCATCATCACCGTGGAAGACGAGGCGCAGGCTTTGGCGCGGCTGGACAAGGGTGCCGAGTGCGCGCGGGTGGCGGTCGAAATGGCCAACCTGCAACGCGTCCTGGGCGGCGACGACGTCGCCGATCTGGTGTCATGACCTCGCCGGCACCGAAGAGCGCGCGGCGCAAATCGCGCGAACTGGCCTTGCAGGGGCTGTTCGAGTGGCTGGTCGCGGCGACCGACTCCGGGGCGATCGAGGCGTATCTGCACGAGCGTTTTCCGACCATCAAGCTCGACGAAGCGCATTTCGGCCGCCTGCTCTACGGGTGCATCGAGCAGGCGGGCGAACTCGATGCCTTGCTGCAGCCGTATCTGGATCGGCCCACGCGCGAACTGTCCCCGGTCGAGCACGCGCTGTTGCTGCTCGGCGCCTTCGAATTGCGCGAAGTGATCGAGGTTCCGTACAAGGTGATCATCAACGAGGCTGTCGAGCTGGCCAAGATCTACGGCGGGACCGACGGCTTCAAGTATGTCAACGGCGTTCTCGACCGCCTGGCGCCCCAATTGCGACCGGCTGAGACCGGAGCGCGCGCCCCGGTCCCGGTGCGGCGCCCGGCGCCGCCCGCACCGCCGGCGCCTCAGGTTGCGGTCAGTGTCAAGCCGCGCACGGGGCGAACGGCGCGCACGGCGGATGCGCGCGCGCCGCGCAGGGAGCGGCGCTCGTGAGGCTGGCGGCGCGGGTCGGACGCATCGAACCTTTCTATGTGATGGAGGTCGTTCGCGCTGCGCTCGAACAACAGCGGCAGTGGGCCGAGCAGGGGCGCAGCATGATCCACCTCAGCGTCGGCGAGCCGGATTTCACCGCAGCGCCCGCTGTGGTCGAGGCCGGCGTGCGCGCGCTGCGCGCCGGCGCCACCGGCTACACCCTGGCAGGCGGTCTGTCGGCGTTGCGCGAGGCCATCGCGCGGCATTACGCGCAGCGCCACGGCGTGACCATCGACCCGGAGCGGGTGTTCGTGACCGCAGGCGCCTCGGCGGCGCTGACGCTGGCGTGTCAGCTGCTGGTCGATCCGGGCGACGAGGTTCTGCTGCCGGACCCGACTTATCCGTGCAACAAGAATTTCGTCGCTGCAGCCGGCGGCAGCGTGCGCCTGCTGCCGACCGACGCCGCGACGCGCTTCCAGCCGACCGCGGCGCAGATCGAAGCCGCGTGGGGGCCAGCCACGCGCGGCGTGCTGCTGGCGTCGCCGTCGAATCCGACCGGTACTTCGATCGAGCCCGACGAATTGGCGCGCATTGCCGCGGTGGTGCGTGCGCGCGGCGGATTCCTGCTGGTCGACGAAATCTACCTGGAGCTCGGTTTCGATCCGCGTTACGCCCGCAGCGCGCTCGCACTCGACGACGGCATCATCAGCATCAACAGTTTCTCGAAATATTTTCAGATGACCGGCTGGCGTCTGGGCTGGATGGTCGTTCCGCCCGAGCTGGTCGAGCCGCTTGGGAGGCTGGCCAGCAACCTGTTCATCTGCCCGAGCACGCCTGCGCAGCACGCCGCGCTGGCGTGCTTCGAACCCGAGACCCTGGCCGAGGCCGAGCGCCGGCGGGCCGAGTTCCAGCGTCGTCGCGACGTCATCGTGCCGGCGCTGCGCGCGCTGGGCCTCGAAGTTCCGGTGCTGCCCGACGGCGCGTTCTACGTCTGGGTCGATTGCGCGCGGCATACGCGCGACAGCTGGGAGTTCTGTTTCGACGTGATGCGCGCGACCGGGGTCGTGCTGGTGCCCGGGCGCGACTTCGTCGCTGCCGAGCCGCAGCGCTGGTTCCGCCTGAGCTACGCCAACAGCGTCGACAACCTGCGCGAGGCCGCGTCGCGGTTGGCCGGGTTCCTGAGCGCGCGCGCGGGTTAGCGCGCAAGCCGCGCGCGCCAGCGGTAGTCGTCGCCGATGCGCTCGAGTTCGACGTGCTGCAGACGCAGCGCCTGGTCGATGCTGGCCAGCGGGCCGAACGGCGCGATGCCTCGTCCCTGGCCGAGCAGTTTCGGTGCCACGTACAGCAGCAGCTCGTCGACCAGGTCGGCGCCCAGCAACGATGCGTTGAGCCGCGCGCCGGCTTCCACGTGCAACTCGCCGATTTCGCGTCGCGCCAGCTCGACCATCAGGGCGTGCAGGTCGACCTTGCCGGGTTTGGCGGGGTCAGCGGGCAACGCAATCAGATCGGCGCCGAGGTCGCGCAGCGCGCTGGCGCGCCGCGCGTCGGCGCCTGCGGCATGCGCGACCCAGACCGTTCCGCGCTGCAGCATGCGCGCGCGTGGCGCGAGTTCGAGGCGGCTGTCGACGACGACGCGCGGCGGCTGGCGAGGCGTGGCGACATGGCGCACGGTCAGTTCGGGATCGTCGTCGCGCACCGTGCCGATGCCCGTCAGCAGCGCGCAGGCGCGTGCGCGCCAGTGATGGCCGTCGGCGCGTGCCGCAGCGCCGGTGATCCATTGGCTGCTGCCGTCTGCCAGCGCGGTGATGCCGTCGAGCGAGGCGGCAGCTTTCAGGCGCACCCATGGCCGGCCGCGTTCGAAACGCGAGAAAAAGCCCAGATTCAGCTCGCGCGCCGCATTCTCCAGCAGGCCGCAGCTGGTGGCCACGCCGGCGTCGGCGAGCCGCCGCAGCCCGCCTCCCGCCACGCGAGGGTTCGGGTCGAGACTGGCCGCGACCAGCCGCGCGACGCCGGCGGCGACCAGCGCATCGGCGCAAGGCGGGGTACGGCCGGTGTGCGCGCAGGGCTCAAGCGTGACGTAGACGGTGCAGCCGCGCGGCTCGATGCCGCGCGCGCGCGCGGCATCGAGCGCGACGATTTCGGCGTGACGCCGCCCGGCGGCCTCGGTCGCGCCCTCGGCGACGATGCGCCCGTCGCGCGCGATCACGCAGCCCACGCGCGGATTCGGGCTGGTGCGATACAGCACCCCGGCGGCCAGCTGCAGCGCGCGGCGCATGCACGCCTGGTCGAACTCGGCATCGGCGGTCTGCGTCACGGCTTGGCCTTGGTCTTGCGTGCGCCGGCTCGCCGAGGCTGGCCGCCGCGCGTCATTTCCTCGAGAATCTGGACGAATTGCGCGGGGTCCTTGAAACTGCGGTAAACCGACGCGAAGCGCACGTACGCGACGTCGTCGAGGCGCTTGAGCTCGTCCATCACCCACTCTCCGATGTGCGCCGAATCGAGCTCGCGGCTTCCGCTTTGCAGCATGCGTTCTTCGATGCGGCCGATCGCGGCGTCGATCGCCTCGGCGCCGACAGGGCGCTTGCGCAGCGCCAGACCGAACGACGCCGCCAGTTTCGCACGCTGGTACTCGACGCGGCGGCCATCCTTCTTGACCACCGCCGGCAGGCTGAGCTCGGCACGCTCGTAGGTGGTAAAGCGGCGGTCACATCCGGCGCAGCGCCGGCGGCGGCGCAGCGCGCTGCCGTCCTCGACGTCGCGCGTCTCGACCACCTGGGTCTCGGGATGCTGGCAGAACGGACATTTCATGATCGTCGGGGCAGCGGGGCTGCCGCCATTATCCGCTCGTCGCCTCGCGCCGACCGTGTGTCGCACCCGGCGCGCGGCACTGCGTGGCGTGACCTAAGGTCCACCAGGGTGCAGCGGTGGAGGGGCGATCATGCGACCGCGCAGGGCGATCGGTGCGTGCACGCTGAGCGAAGCGCTGTTGGCGTGGGCGCTCAGTGCGGGCTGGCTGTGCGCGAGCGCGGCGCTGCAGCGCGTTGCGCTCGAGCGCACCCGGCAGGCGCGGCAGTTCGCGGTCGCGACCCAGCAGCTCGCCGGCATGGTTGCGCTGCTGCAGGCGAATCGGCGCGGCTGGAGCGCGCGCGCGCCGCTGCCGCAGGGCGGTGTCGACGATTGTGTGCGCAGCGCCTGCACACCGCAGGCGCTGGCGGCAGCCGACTTCGCCCGCTGGCGGGCCGCGACGGCTCGGCTGCTGCCCGGCGCGCGCGCGGACGTGGATTGCGCGGGCGCAGCGTGCCGTATCGCGGTGCGCTGGCCGCCGAGGCACGTGTTGCGCATCCGGTTCGTGTCCGACGCGCCTTGCGCGGGAGGCGCGAGCTGGCCTCTTGCGGTGTCTCGACCATGCAGCGCGCGCGCGGGCACACCTTGAGCGAGCTGCTGCTGGCGTGTGCGATCGGCCTGGTGGTGACCGGCGCGTTGCTGGTCGACATCGCATCGCTGCACCGCACGCAACGCATGCAGCGCGCCTGGGCCGATCTGCAGGAGCACGAGCGCCTCGCCTTCGCGCTGCTCGACCAGGCCCTGCGCAGCGCGTGTGCGCTGCGCGTGCGCGACGGCGGACTGCTGCTGCGACAGCGGCATCGATGCGGGCTGCCGGGCGCGTCCGGTGGCGCGCACTGGTGGGTCGCGAACGGCGCGCTGCTGTGCCGCGCTGCCGACGGCGGCGACCGCCAGCCGGCGCGTGCGCTGCTCGGCGCGTCTCCGGTGGCGCTGCACGACCTGCGCTTGCGCTTCGGCGTCGAGCTTCGCGGCAAGCCGGTGCGGCGCCAGCTCGTCGCGCCCGACGCGCTCGATGCACTCGGCGCCACGGCGCGGGTGCGCAGTGTCGAGATCGGCCTGCGCTTCGTCGCGCCCGGGCTGCCTCCGACCGAATGGCAGCGGGTGTTCGCGTGGTCGCCGCAGCCGGGCGATTGCGGATGAGCGCCCCCAGGGCCGGGCTGCGCCCAGCCCGCCCCCCGAGGGGGTCGAGAAAACTTGGGGCGGCCCGGCGTTTTCTCGAGAGCGCCCCCAGGCCCGGGCTGCGCCCAGCCCGCCCCCCGAGGGGGTCGAGAAAACTTGGGGCGGCCCAGCGTTTTCTCGAGACTGGGCGCTCGCGAGCCGCTGCGGCGCGGCGCGGTTTCGCGCTGCCGCTGTGCCTGGCCTTGCTGCTGCTGTCGCTGTGCGGCGGGTTCGCCCTGCTGCACGGTGCGTTGATGCAGCAGCGCATGGCGCAGGCCACGTTCGCGCAGCTGTGCCGGGGGCCTTGGCCGCTCGGGGCGCGGGTACACTGCCGGCCATGCACAACCTGCACAACATCGTCGTGCTGATTTCCGGGCGCGGCAGCAATCTGGAGGCCTTGCACCGGGCCTGCGTGGCGCAGCGCTGGCCAGCCCGCATCGCCGCGGTGATCAGCAACCGGGCCGGTGTCGCCGGGCTCGAATACGCGCGCGCGCACGGCATCGACACCACCGTGCTGGACCACCGGCTGGCGCCGAACCGCGAGGCCTTTGATGCCGAGCTGGCCGCGCGCATCGACGCATGGCAGCCGCGCGCCGTGGTCCTGGCAGGTTTCATGCGCGTGCTCAGCGCCGGGTTCGTGCGCCATTTCGAAGGCCGGCTGATCAATGTGCATCCGTCGCTGCTGCCGGCCTTTCCGGGTCTGGGAACGCATCGCCGCGCGCTCGACGCCGGCGTGAAATGGCATGGCGCGACGGTGCACCTGGTCACCGCCGAGCTGGACCACGGACCGATCGTCGCGCAGGCGATCGTTCCGGTGCACGACGACGACAGCGAGGAACTGCTCGCGGCGCGCGTGCTCGAGCAGGAGCACGTCGTCTTCCCGGCCGCGGTGCGCGCGCTGGTCGAGGATCGGTTGCGCGTCGAAGGGCTGCGCGTGCGGGTGTTGCCGGAGCTGCGGCGATGAGCCAGGCGCATCGTCCCGGAGCGCGCGGCCGCGCCGGCAAGGGCGCGCAGCGCGGCGGCCGCCTGCCGGCACAGCTGGCGGCGGCGCGCGAACTGCTCGCCGCGGTCCTGCGCTTCGACGCGCCGGCCGACGCGGTGGTGTCGCGCTATTTCCGCGCGCACGCGCAGCTCGGCCAGCGTGACCGCCACGTGCTGGCCGAAACGGTCTACCAGGTCGTGCGGCAACTTCGGCTTTGGCGCCACCTGGCCGAGGGCGCGCCTGCGCCGCTGGATCTTTGCCTGCTTGCGCTGGGTTGGCAGGGCGACGAAAACCTGGTGAGCGAAGGCCTTCGCGGCTGGCGCGCGCAGATGCGTGCGCGGGAACTCGACGCACTGCCGAGCGCCTTGCGTTACAGCCTGCCCGACTGGCTGGCGCACAGTCTCGACGCGGATGGATTCGAATCCCTGGCTGCCAGCCTGTTGCAGCCGGCCCCGCTGGACCTGCGGGTCAACACGCTGCTTGCCTCGCGCGAGGAGGTGCAGCGCCAGCTGCGCGCGGCCGGCATCGACGCTGCGCCGACTCCGTTGTCGCCGTGGGGCCTGCGGGTGCAGGGCAAGCCTGCGTTGCAGCGCCTTGCGGTCTTCACCGACGGACTGGTCGAGGTGCAGGACGAAGGCAGTCAGCTGCTGGCCCTGCTGCTGGCTCCGCGACGCGGCGAAATGGTCGCCGATTTCTGCGCCGGCGCCGGCGGCAAGACGCTGGCGCTGGGCGCGCTGATGCGCAACAGCGGGCGCCTGTACGCATTCGACACCGCTGCGCACCGGCTCGACAAGCTGCGGCCCCGGCTTGCGCGCAGCGGCTTGTCCAACGTCTACCCCGTGGTCATCGCGCACGAGCGCGACGAGCGCGTGCGCCGCCTTGAGGGCAAGCTCGACCGCGTGCTGGTCGACGCGCCGTGCAGCGGGACGGGGACGCTGCGGCGCAACCCGGATCTCAAGTGGCGGCTGCAGCCGGACGATATCGCGCGGCTGGTCGAGCAGCAGGGCGCCATCGTGCGCGCGGCGGCGCGGCTGCTCAAGCCGGGCGGCAAGCTCGTCTATGCCACCTGCAGCCTGCTGCGCGCCGAGAACCAGCAAGTGGTCGACTCGTTCGTCGCCGATAGTCCCGCGTTTGAACGCCTCGATGCAGGCGTGACAATGGCGCAGCAACACCTTGCGCTGCCGTTGCCGCGACCTATGCTCGAACTGCGGCCCGATCGCGACGGAACCGACGGTTTCTTCGCCGCAGTGCTGCAGCGTCGCACCGACGGCTGAGGCCGTTGCACGCTGCGCGCCGATAGGGCATCATGTCGGTTTGTAGCATTTTGAAATAAAGATTCCGATGCTGGATTCCTTGCTGAACTGGGCTGCGCATGGCCTTGTCGATGGCGGGGCGTGGGCCGTGGTCGCCTACGCGTTGCTGACCACCCATCTGACGATCGTCGGCGTGACCGTCTATCTGCACCGCGCACAGGCGCACCGGGCGCTGGAGCTGCACCCGGCAGTCGCCCATGTGTTTCGCTTCTGGCTGTGGCTGAGCACCGGCATGGTCACCCGCGAATGGGTTGCGATCCACCGCAAGCACCACGCGCGCTGCGAAACCGACGACGACCCGCACAGCCCGGTGGCAAAGGGGCTGCGCACGGTGCTGGCGCGCGGAACCGAGCTTTATCGGGCCGAAGCGGCAAACCCGGAAACCGTGGCCAAGTTCGGTCAGGGCACTCCGGACGACTGGATCGAGCGCAAGCTGTACAGCCGCTACACGTGGCAGGGCGTGGGGCTGTTGCTGATCATCGACGTGGCCTTGTTCGGCGCGATCGGCGCCACGGTCTGGTCGGTGCAGATGCTGTGGATCCCGATCTGGGCCGCCGGGGTGGTCAATGGCCTCGGCCATTTCCTCGGCTATCGCAATTTCGCGAGCCGCGACAACAGCCACAACCTGCTTCCCTGGGGATTGCTGATCGGCGGCGAGGAACTGCACAACAACCACCACACGTATCCGACGTCGGCCAAGCTGTCGGTCAAGTGGTGGGAGTTCGACTTGGGCTGGATGTACATCAGCGTCCTGCGCGCGCTCGGACTGGCGCGCACGCGCAAACTACCGCCGACCGCGCGCATCGGCGCGCTGCGTGCACAGGTCGACGTTGCGCTGCTGCACGCGGTGATCGCGAATCGCTACGACCTGATGGCGCGGTATGCGCGCACGCTGCGCCGCGCCCTGCGCAGCGAGGCGCGTGCCGGGGGCAGCCGCGCGCTGCTGCGCGCCGCACGCGGCGTCATCGGCCGCGAGCGTGACGGGCTCGACGCGCGCGCCGCGGCGCTGCTCGACGAGGTGGCCACGCGGCATCCTCTGGTCGGCCAGTTGTTGCGCATGCGCGATGAACTGCGAACGGTCTGGGAGCATTCTTCGGCCAGCGCCGAACAGCTGCGTCAGCACCTGCAGGACTGGTGCCAGCGCGCCGAGCACAGCGGTATCGCGGCGCTGCGCGATCTGTCGCTGCGGCTGCGCAGCTACGCCTGAGCGCGCGCGTCGGGTCGACGCGCAGCGCCGGCGCGCCTCACTGCAGCTGCTGCTGCAGGATCTGCAGGATTTCGCTGCTGGATTGCGCCGCGTCGGGGTTGTTCGACGCCGGCCGCACCGTGACCCGGCTGCCGCTGCCTGCGGCTTGCACGACGATGCTGTATTCAGCCGGTTTCGGCGGCTTGGCCTTGCCGAACAGCCGGCCGAGAAGTCCCTGGCGCGCCTGCTCGGCCTTCAGCGACGCCTCCGGGCTCAGATAACGCACGTCGAAGGTCCCGGTGTCGCGTGTGCGCTGCACCACCGTGAAGCCGGCGGTGCTGATCGCCAGGTCGACGCGGCGCCATGCGTGTTCGAGATCGTCGGGCAGCTGCAGCGCATGACCGCCGTCGACCAGCGTCGCGCGCACCTGCCCGGGCGCTTGCTGCGGCGCGGTGAGGGCAGCTTCGGCCTGCGGCTGTTTCATGCCCAGACTGACCATCAACCGGCGCAGGAATATGGTGTCGAGCGTCGGGTCGGGAGTCCCCGGCTGCCACATGGTCTGGGTCTTGTCGTTGCTGCTGTAGACCTCGACCATGGTCTGGTGGGTGATCACGATCTGCGTGCCGTGCCCGTCCGGAGTGCGTTCGAACACGGTGCGGAAACGATCGCGTTCGCCTGTGTCGTACAGGCTGTTGAACAGCGCGCCGATCGTCCTCCGGATGAAATCGTGCGGCAGCTTGGCGCGGTTCTCGGCCCAGTCGGTCTCCATGACGCCGATGTCGCGTTCGTTGCGCGTCAGGTAGAAACCGTTGCGCTGCCAGAACGCGGCGACCTTGTCCCACAGTGCCTGCGGCGGCGCATCGACCACCAGCCAGCGCTGGCTTCCGGCCTGCTCGATGTGCATGCCCGGGAAATCGGGCAGCACCGAATCGCTGACCGAAGGTTGCTGCTGCTGCTGCGCGGTGACCTGCTGATACGCGCGCGCGCTGGCCGACTTCGCACCGGCCGGCATCGTGTACTGCTGGTCGCGGGTGAGCTGGGTCAGATCGGGGGGCACGTCGAGTTCGGGCCCGGCTTTCGCGCTCTGGTAATCGACTCCGCTGCCCGGCTGGCCCTGACTGAACGACGAGCAACCCGACAGGTTGCCCGCGGCAGCCAAAGCCAGGGCCAGCGTCGAAAGGCGCAGCAGCGGACGGGAACAGGACAGGCGCATGGTGGTTTTCAATGAATGACGGAAAGTCCCAGATCGCTGAGCGCGGCGCGCAGCGCATCGTGATGCGCCGGTGACAACGGCGTCAGCGGCAGTCGCAGCGCGCCGCCGATTCGACCGAGCGCGGCCAGCGCCCATTTCACCGGGATCGGATTCGGTTCGACGAAAAGCTGGTGGTTCAGGTCCATCAGCTGGAAGTGGCGCTGCGTGGCCTTGCGTGCGTCGCCCGCCAGTGCCGCAGCGCACAGTTCGTGCATCAGCCTCGGCACCACGTTGGCCGTCACGCTGATGTTGCCCTTGCCGCCCAGCAGCATCAACGCCACCGCGGTCGGGTCGTCTCCAGAGTAGACCGAAAAGCCCTCGGGGGCCCGGCGCAGGATCTGCAACGCGCGATCGATGTTGCCGGTGGCTTCCTTGATGCCGATCACGCCCGGAACCTCGGCCAGCTTCAGCGCGGTTTCGGGTTGCATGTCGGCGACCGTGCGACCGGGAACGTTGTACAGCACCATCGGGATGTCGACGGCTTCGGCGATGGCGGTGAAGTGGCGCACCATGCCTTCTTGCGTCGGCTTGTTGTAGTAGGGAACGACTTGCAGCGTGCAGTCGGCTCCGACTTCCTTGCAGTAGTGCGACAGCTCGATCGCCTCGGCGGTCGAATTGGCCCCGGCGCCGGCCATGATCGGAACCCGTCCAGCAGCCTGCTCGACTGCCGCGCGGATGATCGCGCGGTGCTCTTCCATGCTGACGGTCGGCGACTCGCCGGTGGTCCCGACCACGCCGATGCAGTCGGTGCCTTCGGCGATGTGCCAGTCGACGAGCTTGCGCAGGCCGTCGATATCGACGCTGCCGTCGTCGAACATCGGTGTGACCAGGGCCACGATGCTGCCGGTGATGGGCTTCATGCCAAGCGATGGGTCAAAAATCACAGATTGTACGCGGGGTGCGGCGCGCCGCCCAGCGGCGGGGCCGCGGCGCAGATGCGCTGCACGAAGGCGGGCCGAGGCGTGGTGACGAAGCCATCCTCGAAGGCGATCACGCGCAGCCGCGGACGCACCATGTCGAGCAGCTCTCCGTGGCGCAGCAGGAAGTCCGGGTTGCTCGGCCGGCCGATGTTCTGCTGGCCGTCGGCAAAGGTCTCGTAGATCAGCATGCCTGCCGGGGCGAGCGCGTCGAGCAGCGCCGGCAGCAGTGGGCGCCAGAGGTAATTGGTCACGATCAAGGCGTCGAATCGCTGCGCGCCGAAGGGCCATGGCGCAGCTTGCAGGTCGGCTTCGTGCAGGGTCGCGATCGTGCGCAAGGTGTCGAACGCGTCGGTGTCGCGGTCGACTCCGTGCAGTTGCCAGCCGCGCCCGGCGAGCGCGCGCAGATGGCGTCCGGAACCGCACGCGACGTCGAGCACGCTGCCGCCGGCGCGGATGAGGCTGGCGAAGCGCAGGACCCAGGGCGAAGGGGGGAGGTTCGGGTGCATGGACGTATTCAAGCAGATTCCCCGTCTCCGGGGAGCTGTCGGCCGCCTTCTAGAATCGGCGCCGCGGCGCGGACCAGTGCTCGGCTTCCGGTGCTGAATTCTTGAGCAAGCCCGAGCCGGGCCGCATGAATCCTGGTTTCCCCGATGTTCGGCAGGTGCTCTATCCCCACCCTGTGGGGATAAGTCGCGGTTCGGTCGGGTGGTCGTGAACTGGTACACGGTTTGTCCACAATCGGTGGGTTTTATCCACAGGGACCTATGGCAATACGAACCCCGCAGGGCTACAGCGAAGCCTCGATCCGAGTGCTCAAGGGCCTCGAGCCGGTGCAGCAGCGCCCTGGCATGTATACGTCGACCGTTCATCCCCTGCATATCGTGCAGGAGGTGATCGACAACTGCGCCGACGAGGCGCTGGCGGGGAACGCCGGCCAGATCGCCGTGACGCTGCACGCCGACGGCAGCGTCAGCGTGCGCGACGACGGCCGCGGCATCCCGATCGGGCTGCACCCCGTCGAGGGGGTTCCGGTGGTCGAACTGGTCTTCACCCAGCTGCATGCCGGAGGCAAGTTCGACAAGCTCGATGCGTCGGCCGCGTACCGCTTCTCGGGAGGCCTGCACGGAGTCGGCGTCAGCGTGACGAATGCGCTGTCGCGGCGTCTCGAAGTCGAGGTGCATCGCGACGGCCAGGCGGCGACGCTGGCCTTTGTCGCCGGTGTTCCCGAGGCGCCGCTGGCGGTGCGCGCGTTGGCGCGTGGCGAATGGAAAAGCGGAACCTGGATCCGGGTCTGGCCGGAAGCGAAGTATTTCGACGCACTGACGCTGCCGGCAGCCGAGTTGCAGCATCTGCTGCGCAGCAAGGCCGTGCTGCTGCCCGGACTGCAGGTCACGCTGCAGGTCGAGAAGACTGGCGAGACGCACAGCTGGCGTTACGAAGAAGGGTTGCGCGGCTATCTGCACGAGGCGATGGGCGACGCCGAGGTGCTGCTGGCCTTCGACGGCGAAGGCCAGGCCAGCGGCGCGGCCGACGGCTTCGCCGCGGGCGAGGGGGCGAGCTGGAGCGTGGCCTTCAGTGCCGACGGCGCGGTGCTGCGCGAGTCGTACGTCAACCTGATTCCGACCCCGGCCGGAGGCACCCACGAGGCCGGACTGCGCGAGGGGCTGTTCCAGGCCGTCAAGGGGTTCATCGAACTGCACGCGCTGTGCCCCAAGGGGGTACGGCTGCTGCCCGAGGACGTGTTCTCGCGCGCCTCGTTCGTGCTCTCGGCCAAGGTGCTCGACCCGCAGTTCCAGGGCCAGATGAAGGAACGGCTCAACAGCCGCGACGCGGTGCGGCTGGTCTCCGGACTGGTGCGCCCGGCGCTCGAGCTGTGGCTGGGCCAGCACGTCGAGCAGGGGCGTGCGCTGGCCGAGCTGGTCATCGCCCAGGCGCAGAGCCGGCAGCGCGCGGCGCAGAAGGTCGAGCGCCGCAAGGGCTCGGGCATCGCCGTGCTGCCGGGCAAGCTGACCGATTGCGAAAGCCGCGAGGTGGCGCGCAACGAGCTTTTCCTGGTCGAGGGCGACTCGGCCGGCGGCTCGGCCAAGATGGGACGCGACAAGGCGTTCCAGGCCGTGCTGCCGCTGCGCGGCAAGGTGCTCAACGCCTGGGAGGTCGACCGCGACCGGCTGTTCGCCAACCAGGAGATCCACGACATCGCGGTGGCCATCGGGCTGGATCCGCACGCGGCCGACGCCGAGGTCGATTTCAGCGCATTGCGCTACGGCAAGATCTGCATCCTCAGCGACGCCGACGTCGACGGCTCGCACATCCAGGTGCTGTTGCTGACGCTGTTCTTCCGCCACTTCCCGCAGCTGGTCGAGCGCGGCCACGTCTACGTCGCGCGCCCGCCGCTGTACCGCGTCGACGCGCCGGCGCGCGGGCGCAAGCCGGCGGCCAAGCTGTACGCGCTCGACGACGGCGAGCTGCAGGCCATCTGCGACCGCCTGCGCCAGGACGGCGTGCGCGACGGCGCCTGGAGCGTGTCGCGCTTCAAGGGCCTGGGCGAAATGAGTGCCGAGCAGCTCTGGGAGACGACCCTGAACCCCGACACGCGGCGGCTGCTGCCGGTGCGCGTCGGCGGTGCCGGCCTTGACGCCACCACGGCGCTGTTCACCCAGCTGATGGGCAAGGGCGAGGCGCAGGCCAGGCGCCAGCTGATGGAAGCCTATGGCGACGCGGTCGAGGCCGACGTCTGAGCGCGACGAACACGGGACAACGATGACGCAGGACACGACGACGCAGGATCTGTTCGACGCCGGGGCGGACGACGAGGCGCTGGCGCTGGGCGACTACGCGCGCCAGGCCTATCTGGATTACGCCATCTCGGTGGTCAAGGGGCGGGCGCTGCCCGATGTGGCCGACGGCCTCAAGCCGGTGCAGCGGCGCATCCTGTATGCGATGGACCGCATGGGGCTGGCCGCGGGCGCCAAGCCGGTGAAGTCGGCGCGGGTGGTCGGCGACGTTCTGGGCAAGTACCACCCGCACGGCGACCAGGCGGCGTACGACGCCATGGTGCGGCTGGCGCAGGACTTCGCACAGCGCTATCCGCTGATCGACGGCCAGGGCAATTTCGGCTCGCGCGACGGCGACGGCGCCGCGGCCATGCGTTACACCGAGGCGCGGCTGGCGCCGATCGCCCGCCTGCTGCTCGACGAGGTCGACCAGGGCACGGTCGACTTCCGCGCCAATTACGACGGCTCGACGCAGGAGCCGGCGCTGCTGCCGGCGCGGTTGCCGATGCTGCTGCTCAACGGCGCCAGCGGAATCGCGGTGGGAATGTCGACCGAGATCCCGGCGCACAACCTGCGCGAGGTCGCAGCGGCCTGCGTGGCGCTGCTGAAAAAGCCCGCGCTCGCGCTCGACGAGCTGCTGGCGCTGCTGCCGGGCCCGGACTTCGCCACCGGCGGGCAGATCATCAGCAGCGCGACTGACATCCGCGACGCCTACGCCGGCGGGCGCGGCAGCCTGAAGGTGCGCGCGCGCTGGAGCGTCGAGGAGCTGGCGCGCGGCCAGTGGCAACTGGTCGTGCACGAGTTGCCGCCGGGGGTCTCGACGCAGCGCGTGCTGCAGGAGATCGAGGAACTCAGCGACCCCAAGCCCAAGCTGGGCAAGAAGTCGATCAGTGCCGAGCAGCAGCAGCTCAAGGCGCGGGTGCTGTCGGTGCTCGACGGCGTGCGCGACGAATCCGGCCGCGAGTGCGCGGTGCGGCTGGTGCTCGAGCCCAAGAGCAGTCGCATCGCGCCCGACGAGCTGGCCTCGGTGCTGCTGGCCACGACCAGCCTGGAAACCAGCGTGGCGCTGAACCTGGTGATGATCGACGCCGAGTCCAGGCCGCGGCAGATGTCGCTGCTGGAGATCGTCCGGCAGTGGTGCGACTTCCGCCTGGCCACGGTTCGCCGGCGCAGCGCGCACCGGCTGCAGCAGGTGCTCGAGCGGCTGCACATCCTCGAAGGCCGGCGCGCGGTGCTGCTGAACATCGACGAAGTGATCCGCGTCATCCGCGACAGCGATGAGCCGAAGCCGGCGTTGATGGCGCAGTTCGGCCTGACCGACGTCCAGGCCGACGACATTCTCGACATCCGGCTGCGTCAGCTCGCGCGGCTGGAGGCGATCCGCATCGAGCAGGAGATCGCCCGCCTGCAGACCGAGCAGGGTGAACTGCGCACCCTGCTCGACGACCCGAAGGCGCTGAGCCGCAAGGTCATCCGTGAAATCGAGGCCGACGCCAAGCAGTACGGTGATGCGCGGCGCACCCTGATCGAGGCCGACAGCCGCGCCACCCTGGAGCTGCGCGTGCCCGACGAGCCGGTGACCGCGATCGTGTCGCAGAAGGGCTGGCTGCGCACCCAGAAGGGTCATGGCCTGGCGCTGGACAATCTGGCGTTCAAGCCCGGCGACGCGCTGCATGCGGCGTTCGCCTGCCGCAGCACCGAAGCGTTGTGGATGCTCGGCAGCGATGGCCGCGCCTACAGCATCGCGCTGGCGCAATTGCCCGGCGGGCGTGGCGATGGCCAGCCGGTGACCGCGTTCGTCGAACTGGCCGCCGGCAGCGCGCCGGCGCAGTGGTGGGCCGGAGCTGGCGACACGCCGCTGCTGCTCGTGGGCAGCGGTGGCTATGGCTTCACCGCGCCGGCCGAGGCGTTGACCAGTCGCAACAAGGCTGGCAAGACTTTCCTGAGCCTGGACCAGGGTGAAGCGCCGGCAGCGCTGCTGCCGCTGCGCGGGTCGAGCGCGGACGGTGCGGTGCGTGATGCCGAGCGCATCGCGCTGCTGTCATCGGGTGGCCGGTTGCTGCTGTTCGGCGTCGACCAGTTGCGCGCGCTGCCGCGCGGCGGCCGCGGTCTGCAGCTGATCGGGCTGGAGCCGAAGGAGAGCGTCGTCGCCGCCGCGCTGCTCGGTGCCGGCGACGCGCTCGAAGTGCACGGCAGCGGCCGCGGCGGCGCGGCCAAGGCACTCGCGTTCAGCGCGCGCCAGCAGCTCGAGTTCGTCGCGCAGCGTGCGCGCCGTGGCAAGCCGGTGGGCAACAGCGCGTTCAAGCCGGCTGCGCTGATCGTCGTGCCGGCCTGAGGCTGGCGCCGCGCGCTGCGTGGCGCTCAGCTGCCCAGGCTTGCCGCCAGCGCGAGCAGCCAGGCCCGGTCCCAGCGCGGCTCGCGTGGGGCATCGACGTCGTCGAAGACCACCAGCGCGTACTTCGCGCGCGGCGTGGTCCAGCCGAGCTGGCTGCGGGCCAGGCCTCGCTTGCTGCGTTCGATCAGCAGCCGCGCCGGATACGGCCCGACTCGGTTGTTGAGCAGTTCGCGCACGCTGACCACACCCGAGCCAGGCGAAGCGGGGTAGCGGAATTCCTCGAATGCGATCACCGCTGCGTCGGCGCGCCGGAACACCCGGGTGCGCATCACCGGCGCGTCGCCGACGCGCAGGCGCTCGATGGTGCCGAGGTCAGCGCACTCGCCAAGCGCGGAGTGGCGCAGATCGAGCCATGGCGATGCGTCGTCGGTGTCGACCGCAGCCTTTGCCGGCCTGGCCGCGCGCAGCAGTTCCGCGCGTGCATCGCGCAGCTCGCGCGTGCTGACCGCGCGGAAGCCGCGCCGGTCGTCCTCGAGATCCTTTTCGGCCAGCTGCCGCAGCCCGTTGGGCAGCTCGTCGATCGACAGCAGCGTGAGCCGGCCGGGAACGAATCCCTCGATCGGGTTCGCGCCAGGAACGGCGGTCGGCAGTGGCATCGACGCACCTGGCAGCAGAGGTGCCGTGGGCGCGCGCGTCGCAGCGTCGCCGCTACCAACGGCCAGCATCGCCGTGGCGATGAGTGTCAGCGATCGCCTTATTTTGAAGCCAAGGGCCATGATTCATTCTCCTCTTCCTATTCCGGAGCAGGCATCAGCGCATTGCAGTCGTGTCCAACCGTATAAGCCAGCGGATACGCATTACCGTAAGGATCACGGGCCCAGTGAGATCCGATGACATGGCCGTACCAGAATTCCGATGCGAGGTGTCCCGCCCAGCCTCGCCAGCTGTCGACCCAGCCGCCGGTCTCCGGGTGCGAGGCGACGCTATTGATCGTGTGAAGAAACGTCCAGTTCGCGTCGTAATGAAGCGAAGCGGTCCAAAGCCATCGATGCGCGAACGGAACCGGCCGGTAAGTCACACTTTCCTGGGTTCCGGCGGCCCCGCAGGAGCGGCTGACTACGAGCCATGATTCAACGCTACGTTCGCCGGCATCCGATGTGGCATTGGCGGTCAGAAGAGCGACCACTGCAACCACGGGCACGGCCTGGCGGGTAAGGCATTTGCCGTTCTTTTCGTGCGCGCTGTGTTTCACGACATTCTCCGGTCAAAAGTAGTCTTTCAATTCAGTATATATTTTAAATTGGAGATTTTTATAGTTTTTTTTGCGCGTGACATATAATTGGTTGGCGAACACCGCCGTTAGTTGAAAATACTCCTAAACGAGGCAAGTCAAGATCGAAAATTTATTATGTTTTCAGGCGGTAACAATATTTTTTGCGCGAGGTTATTGGACGCGCAATGCAATGTGCGCCCAAATTATGCCCAGTGATTGATAAGTGTCGTTTGGGTTTTAGCTCTGTGCCGCGCGGATGCGCGCGATCAAGGCTGTGCGGGCCTGCGCCGGATGCGCGGCGCTCAGCAGCAGCGCCTGTCCTGATCGCGTCGTCAAGTGCAGGGCTTCATCCGATGTGATCCAGACCAATGCTCTGGAGCCATCGATGAGGCAAAACCAGCCGGATTTCAAGCCGGGCAGCGCCACGCCATTGGTGCGCAGCGAAAGCGCTGCTTCGGGCGACGTGGATCGCCGGATGACCGCCACGTCGGTGAACCGGACGCCTACCTGCGCCGCCTGCTCGCGCACTATCCGCAGCACGGCGATGCGCGCTTTCTGACGCCGCACGAAGTCGCTGGATCGCGCGGGCGTGTGGCGACTGAGCCCGAATGAGACAGCCAGCGCCATTCACGCCGAAGCGCATCGCCACATCCGGTGGCTGCCTGACGCAGCGAGCCAGCGCGTGTCGCCCGAGCCGGCCATTCGTGCCGGAGCGTGTAGATCCGTCCGGTGGATGCCTGACGCAGAAAGCCGGAGCGTGTCACCCGTGCCAGCCATTCGTCCCGGAGCGTGTAGATCCGTCCGGTGGCCGCCTGACGCAGCAAGCCGGAGCGTGTCACCCGTGCCAGCCATTCGCCCCGGAGCGTATAGATCCGTCCGGTGGCCGCCTGACGCAGAAAGCCGGAGCGTGTCACCCGTGCCAGCCATTCGCCCCGGAGCGTGTAGATCCGGCCGGTGGCCGCCTGACGCAGAAAGCCGGAGCGTGTCACCCGTG
>JAJZEB010000046.1 GCA_021805805.1 Pseudomonadota bacterium
CTGCGCCCTGACGCCAGGCCGTCAGATGCTTGGCCATCGCCACGTAACGGATGAACGGGCCTGCGGCCTGGTGCTGGGCCGTTTGCATGGCCAGAGCCGCGTTGAACACGAACCGGCACGCTCCGGCGAAGCGGCGCATCTGGCGCTGCTGCTGGCCGTTCGGGCGAAGCTCGAACTTGAAGGCTTGGAGACGTTGCATTGCACTGTTCAAACGTCCAGTGATTCTAGGCCGCCTGCGGCGTCCGCGCTATCCTTCCACGGCCTGAACGCCGGGGTCTGTCGCGCACCCGATCACCTCCACGACTGAGCCGATCGGCCACCATCGCCATGTCACATCCCTGGTTCGTGTTCGTCGACCTGCTCGGCACCTTCGCCTTCGCGCTCAGCGGTGCCACCGCGGCCATCGAGCGGCGGCTGGATCTGTTCGGCGTGGCCGTGGTCGCCTTCGTCACCGCGTGCGGCGGCGGGGTGCTGCGCGACCTGTGCCTGGGTTCGACCCCACCGGTGGCGCTGGTGCATGCGCGCTACATCGCGGTCGCGCTGCTGGCCTGCGCCATGGCCTTGTGGGCCCAGCGGCTGATCGCGCGGCTGCAGCACCCGGTGCTGCTGTTCGACGCCGTCGGCCTGGGCTTCTTCGCCGTGGCCGGCGCGCACAAGGCGCTGCTGCTCAGCCACGACGCGGAAGCCGCGGTGCTGCTCGGCGTGGCCACCGCGGTCGGCGGCGGCGTGCTGCGCGACGTGCTGCTCAACCGCGTGCCGGTGATCCTGCAGCGCGAGATCTACGCGCTGGCCGCGCTGCTGGGCGCGGGCATCCAGGTCGCCGGGCAGGCCACCGGCTGGCAGCCGGCATGGACGCCGTGGCTTGGCGCCGGCAGCTGCGCGCTGCTTCGCTTCCTGGCGCTGCGCCGCGGTTGGCGGCTGCCGCTGTCGCGCGCGCCGCAGCGCGGCTCCGGCGGCTGAACCACGCGCACCGGCGCAAGGCGCCGAACGGGCCGGCGACGGTGCCGCGCCCCGGCCGCCCGCGGAGGCCGGAGCACGGCACGGACTCAGACCGGCAGGCCGGGCACCCGATGCCGTGCGGCCGGTGCGTGCGCGGCCGGTGCGTGCGCGGCCGGTGCCGCGTGCTGCAGCTGCGGCGCCGGCACCAGCAGCAGCACCGGCTGCGGCACCAGCAAGTGCATTGGCTGCGGCACGAGCAACTGCACCGGCTGCGGCGCAAGCTGCGCGAACGGCGGCAGCCACGACGCGCCGAGGGTTCCCGCCGGCGGCCACGCGGCGCGCGACAGCACGCGGTCGAGGACGCCGAACTGACGTTGCACGGCACGCAGCTGCGCGTTGGCGAACCGCATCTGGCGCAACGCCCAGGCCGGCGGCGCGGAACCCGGGCCGCGCTCGACGACGATGCGCGCGCTGCCCTGCGGTCCCTGCCAGGACCAGGTGCTGATCCGCGCCGTGCCGGCGGCGGTGCGCAGCAGACGGGTGCTGTGCTGCATCGGCACGCTGTGCCCGTCGATGCGCACGAACCATGGTTGGGCGGCCAGGGCCAGGGCCGGGGCCAGCGCGAGCGCGCCGGCGGTGATCGCAGTGTGAAGTCGCATTTGGCTACCTCCTTTCGGTCTTGCTTCCAGCACACGGTGACTTCTGGCAAAGTCGACTCGATGTTGGCACGCAAGGCTGAAAAGTCGCTTAAGAGCAAGGCAGGCCGGCGCGCAGGGTCGGTGCAGAATCGGGCGCTGGCCGCACCCCGGACCTTGCGCACGCGCCGACCGCATCACCCGACCCTGACACCCGAAGACCTCAAGGCCACGTTGCGCCAGCAGGCCCAGGGGGTCTACGTTGTCGACGGCGAACGCATCATCGGGTTTGACAATGAACGCGGCAAGGGCGACCACAAACATGTCGGCGCTCGTGAATTGCCTTATCAATTCGTCGGCGTGGATCGTTTGATCGACGACTTCCAGGCGGAGGTGGAACGATGGAAAAGCGCACATTGACCGTCACGATCGAGCGCGATGGCTGGGCGGCCTTGCGCGAAGCTGCCCGGCGCGGATTGCGCGAACTCGCACGCCGCCTGGGCCGCGATGTCAGACGCGTTCACGAGGACGTCACGACCTTGACCGAACTCGGCTTGATCGAGCGCACGGACCGCGGCGGCGTCGTCTGCCCCTACGACGACATTCATGTGGACATGCACATCAGGCATGCGGCCTGACGCGCACTGCGCGCCAATGAAAAAGGGCCCGATCCGTGAAGACCGAGCCCTTCTCTTGAATTCCTGGTCGGGGTGAGAGGATTCGAACCTCCGGCCTCTACGTCCCGAACGTAGCGCTCTACCAGGCTAAGCTACACCCCGATGGCCTGCGGACTGCTGCCCGCGACCGAAGCTGATAAGTATAAACGCTGCCAGACGCGTCTGCCTAGGGGCGCGAAGGCGTTTTTTATGACTTGCGTTGCAGCGAATACGCGCACAACTGGTCGAGGGCATCGCGCGCCGGCCCGCCCGGGACCAGCGCCAGCGCGGCGCGCGCGTCGTCGAGCTGCGCCTGCGCGGCCGCATCGACCGCGGCCAGCGCGTCGCATGCGCGCACGACCTGCACGATGCGCGGCAACTGCTCGACGCTGCCGCTGCGCACCGCGTCCTCGATCAGCGCCCGGTCTGCCGCGTCGGCGCGCTGCAACGCGACGATCAGCGGCAGCGTCGGCTTGCCCTCGCGCAGGTCGTCGCCGACGTTCTTGCCCATCTCGGCAACGTCGCCGCGGTAATCCAGCGCGTCGTCGACCAGCTGGAACGCCATGCCCAGCGCCCGCCCGTAGCTGGCCGCGGCCTCCTCGACGGGCGCCGCGCAACCGGCGAGCACTGCGCCGATGCGCGCCGCTGCCTCGAACAACGCGGCGGTCTTGTAATGAATGACCTGCATGTAGCGCGCGACGTCGATCTCCGGGTCGCGCATGTTGAGCAACTGCAACACCTCGCCTTCGGCGATCACGTTGGTCGCGTCGGCCAGGATGCGCAGCACCCGCAGATCACCTGCGGCGACCATCATCTGGAACGCACGCGAGTACAGGAAATCGCCCGACAGCACGCTGGCGGCGTTGCCGTAGGCCGCGTTCGACGTCTGCCGGCCGCGCCGCAGTTCGCTTTCGTCGACCACGTCGTCGTGCAGCAGCGTGGCGGTGTGGATCAGCTCGACGACCGCGGCCAGCGCATGGCGATGCGGGCCTTCGTGGCCGTGGGCCTGCGCCATCAGCAGCAGCAGCGCCGGGCGCAGCCGCTTGCCTCCGGCGGTGATGATGTAGCCGCTGATGGCGTTGATCAGCGGCACGTCGGACGCGAGATGGTCGCGGATCGCGGCGTCGACGCGCTGCATGTCGGCGGCGATCGGAGCAAGAATGGTCTGGATCGGAACGGTCACGGTCAACGCGGCGGAAGACGGAAGGCGATAGGGGACAGGTTCGGACTGCAATGCGCCGGACTGAAATGCAACTGAACGTCTCGCGGCATTCTATCGGCCCCCCCGAGCCGCGCGGCACAGGTCCGAACCCGGCCATGCCCATGGGTTCCGGTCAGCCGCACGCGTGGTATGATATGGGGTTCCTCGGTGTGCCTGGGTCGCAAGGTCTGGTGCTCGCCTGGGGCGAACAAGGCGGCGCTCGCTGCGAGCGCCGCCGCAATCCAGATCCAGGAGTTGTCTATGTACGCGGTCGTAAAAACCGGTGGCAAGCAATACAAAGTGAGCGCCGGCGAAAAGATCAAGGTAGAACAGATTGCCGCAGACATTGGCCAGGACATCGTGCTCGACCAGGTGCTCGCCGTTTTCGACGGCGCGGACGTCAAGGTCGGAACCCCGCTGCTGGCGGGAGCTGCGGTGAAGGCCAAGGTGCTGGCGCATGGGCGTGGCGAGAAGGTGCGCATTTTCAAGATGCGCCGCCGCAAGCACTACCAGAAGCACCAGGGCCACCGGCAGAATTTCACCGAACTGCAAATCGAAAGCATCGCGGCTTGAGGAGCGAACGAGATGGCACAGAAAAAAGGCGGCGGCTCGACGCGAAACGGGCGTGACTCCGAGGCCAAACGGCTCGGCGTGAAGATCTTCGGCGGCCAGGCGATCCCGGCCGGCTCGATCATCGTGCGCCAGCGCGGTACGCGCTTTCACGCCGGCGCCGGAGTCGGCACCGGCAAGGACCACACGCTGTACGCGCTGGTCGACGGCCACGTGCAGTTCGTGCGCAAGGGCGCGCTGAACCGCCATTACGTCACCGTCACGCCGCTGCAGCAGCAGGCCTGAAGACGTCGCGCGGCGCGCGTGCGCGCCGCATCGCAGATGCACGAGCCCCGGCCGGTCGCCAACCCGGTGCGGGGCTCGCGTTCGATTGACAAACCCGTGAAATTCTTCGACGAAGCGCTGATCGAGGTCGTCGCCGGAAACGGCGGCAACGGCTGCATGTCGTTTCGCCGCGAGAAGTTCATTCCGTTCGGCGGCCCCGACGGCGGCGACGGCGGCCGCGGCGGCAGCGTGCTGGTCGAGGCCGACACCAACCTGAACACCCTGATCGACTTCCGCTACCAGCGCGTGTTCCGCGCGCGCAACGGCGAGCACGGTCGGGGCTCGGATTGCTTCGGCGCGGCCGGCGAAGACCTGTTGCTGCGCGTCCCGGTGGGTACCGTGATCCGCGATCTCGACAACGGCGAGACGATCGCCGACCTGACGCAGCACGGCCAGCGCGTGACCGTGGCCCAGGGCGGTGCCGGCGGACTGGGCAATCTGCGCTTCAAGTCGAGCACCAATCGCGCTCCGCGTCAGTCCACGCCGGGTCAGCCCGGCGAGCAGCGCCGGCTGCAGCTCGAGCTCAAGGTCCTGGCCGACGTCGGCCTGCTCGGACTGCCGAACGCAGGCAAGAGCACGTTCATCGCCGCGGTGTCGAACGCGCGACCGAAAATCGCCGACTACCCGTTCACGACCCTGCACCCGCAGCTCGGCGTGGTGCGCGCAGGCCAGGGCCGAAGTTTCGTCGTCGCCGACATCCCGGGCCTGATCGAGGGCGCGGCCGAGGGCGCCGGACTCGGCCATCAGTTCCTGCGTCACCTGCAACGCACCAGGCTGCTGTTGCACCTGGTCGACGTCGCGCCGCTGGACCCCGATGCCGATCCGGTGCGCGACGCGCGCGCGGTGGCCGCCGAACTGAAGAAGTACGACGCCGAGCTCGCCTCCAAGCCGCGCTGGCTGGTGCTGAACAAGATCGACCTGGTGCCGGCCGAAGCGCGCGACGCGCTGGTCAAGGACATCGTGCGCCGGCTGCGCCACAAGGGCCCGGTGCACACCATCTCGGCAGCCACCCGCGAGGGGCTCGAGCCGCTGGTGCAAGCGATCGCGCACACCGTGCTCGTCGCGGAGCCGCCGGAAGCGAGCGCTGCGCCCGACCCGCGTTTTGCCGAACCGCCAACCGACGCTCAGGCCGAAGATGGGCGCTGACGCACCCCAATCGGTGATCGCCGCTGCACGCCGGCTGGTGATCAAGGTCGGTTCGAGCCTGGTCACCGACGAGGGCCGCGGCATCGACCATGACGCGGTGGCACGCTGGGTCGAGCAGATCACCGCGCTGCACACGCTGGGCAAGGAGGTCATCCTGGTGTCCAGCGGCGCGATCGCCGAAGGCATGAAGCGCCTGGGCTGGTCACAGCGCCCGCGCGAGATCCCCGAGTTGCAGGCCGCCGCAGCGGTCGGCCAGATGGGACTGGCGCAGGCCTACGAAGGCGCCTTCAGCGCCCGCGGTCGGCATTGCGCGCAGATTCTGCTGACCCACGCCGACCTCGCGCACCGCAGGCGCTACCTGAACGCGCGCAGCGCGCTGCTGACGTTGCTGGCGCACGGCGTGGTGCCGGTGATCAACGAAAACGACACCGTCGTCACCGACGAGATCAAGGTCGGAGACAACGACACGCTCGGCGCCCTGGTGACCAATCTGATCGAGGCCGACGCGCTGGTCATCCTGACCGACCAGAGCGGGCTGTTCTCGGCCGACCCGCGCCGCGACCCTCTGGCCAGGCTGATCGGCGACGCCGAGGCCGACGATCCGGCGCTGCAGGCGATGGCCGGCGGCGCCGGCAGCCACCTCGGCAAGGGCGGCATGCTGACCAAGGTGCTGGCCGCGCGCCGCGCCGCACGCAGCGGCGCGCACACGGTGATCGCCAGCGGCCGCGAACCGAGGGTTCTGCTGCGCCTGGCCGACGGCGAGGCGATCGGCACGCAGCTGCGCGCAGGCAGCGGCAAGCTGGCCGCGCGCAAGCAGTGGATGATCGACCAGCTGCAGCTCGGCGGCCGGGTCACGGTCGACTCGGGCGCCGCACGGCGGCTTCGCGACGGCGGCGCCAGCCTGCTTCCGGTCGGCGTCGTCGAGGTCAGCGGCGAGTTCGAGCGCGGCGACGTGATCGCCGTGCTCGACGGCGACGGCGTCGAGATCGCGCGCGGCCTGAGCAATTACGCAGCAGCCGAGGCGCGCCTGATCCGGCGCACGCCGACGGCGCAGATCGAGGCCGTGCTCGGCTTCATCGAAGAGCCCGAACTGATCCATCGCGACAACATGGTGCTGTCGCGAAGCTGAACGCCGCGCTGCCTTAGTCCGCTGCGTCGGTGAGATCGCAGTGGACTAAGGCAGCCTTGCGTCGCGGCGCAGTCGGGCGCGCAGTTGCTCGATCGTGCCGTCGACCATGCTGCCGCTGCACAGCTCGTCGGCGTACAAGGTGCCGTGCACCCCGCCAAGGCCGGGATCGACCGGGATCCATGGCGCGTCGGGTTGCCGCTGCCAGTTCCCGCCCAGCCACAGCGCCTCGACACGCCAGGCAGGGCGCGCGCAATCCAGGGTTTCGTAGCCGACGTTGTCGGCACCGTGCGCGCTGCGCGCCACCAGCGTGTAGCGCACCGTGGTCGCGCTGGCGCGCTGCAGGCTCGCCAGGTCGATGAAGAACGCGAGCTCGCCGCGCTGCGTAACGCGCACCAGCTCGGCGGCGCGTGGCGGCGCCGGCAATTGCAGCGGCGCCGGCGCCGCTTTGGGCTGCGGCAGCAAGCCGCCGACGCCGTCTGCGCTGCCCGCCATCGCGGCGGCTGACGACAGACCCAGCACGGCCGCGATCATGGCGGCGACGGCTCGATGCATCAAACGATCTCCTTGCTGTCGATGGCCTGCGCGGCCTGGCGCGCGTGCCGCAGGTTGCCGCGCAGGTAGCGCGTGCGCCCCTCGACACGCGGCAGCAGATGCGCCAGCTCGCTGAGCGCCTGCTGGTAGACCGCGCGCTTGAATTCGATCACGCTGTCGAGCGCGATCCAGTAGTCGTTCCAGCGCCAGGCGTCGAATTCGGGGTGGTCGGTCGCGCGCAGGCACACGTCGCTGTCGCGTCCGGTCAGCTTGAGCAGGAACCAGATCTGCTTCTGCCCCTTGTAGAAGCCCCGGCTGTCGCGCCGCAGGTACTGCTGAGGAACGTCGTAACGCAACCAGTTCCGGGTCCGACCCAGGATGTGGACATGATCCGGGCGCAGACCGACTTCCTCGTACAACTCACGATACATCGCCTGCTCGGGGTTCTCGCCGGCCTGGATCCCGCCCTGCGGGAACTGCCAGGAATGGGCGCTGACACGTTTGCCCCAGAACACCTGGTTCCTGGTGTTGAGCAGGATGATGCCGACGTTGGGACGATAGCCTTCGCGATCCAACATGGCGTCTATCCCTCATCTTTTAGAATCTGCATCCGATTATAGAGATCAGGCGACCGCGCCGTGCGGCCGCCACGCCCCGTTCCAGCCCCCTGTTCGCGAGCCATCGATGCGCGTTTCCCGCTTTTTTATCTCGACCCAGAAAGAGGCGCCGGCCGACGCCGACGTCGCCAGCCAGGCGCTGATGCTGCGCGCCGGCATGATCCGCAAGCTCGCCGCCGGGCTGTACACCTATATGCCGCTGGGGTTGCGCAGCCTGCGCAAGGTCGAGTCCATCGTGCGCGAGGAAATGAACCGCGCCGGAGCGATCGAGTTGCTGATGCCGGTGGTTCAGCCCGCCGAGCTGTGGCAGGAAACGCTGCGCTGGGACAAGTACGGCCCCGAGCTGCTGCGCATCAAGGACCGGCACCAGCGCGACTTCGTCGTTCAGCCGACTTCCGAAGAAGTGATCACCGACATCGCGCGCGGCGAAATCAACTCCTGGCGCCAGCTTCCGCTGAACTTCTACCACATCCAGACCAAGTTCCGCGACGAACGCAGACCGCGATTCGGCGTCATGCGCGCCCGCGAGTTCACGATGAAGGACGCGTATTCGTTCGACCGCGACTACGCCGGCGCGCAGCGCAGCTACGAGGCGATGTACCAGGCGTATCAGCGTGTCTTCACGCGCCTGGGCTTCGCCTTCCGCGCAGTAGCCGCCGACACCGGCCAGATCGGCGGTTCGATGAGCCACGAGTTCCACGTCATCGCCGACACCGGAGAGGACGCGATCGCCTATTGCGCCGAGTCGGACTACGCGGCCAACGTCGAACTGGCCGAAGCGCTGCCGCTGCTCGATGCGCGCGCCGAGCCGGCGCAGCAGCTGCAACGCACCCCGACCCCGAACGCGGCCAAGTGCGAGGACGTCGCCGCGTTGCTCGGCCTGCCGCTGCAGCGCACGGTCAAGTCGGTGGTCATGGCCGTCGACCGCACCGACGCGGCCGGCAATCCGGCCGGCACCGAAGTGGTGCTGCTGCTGGTGCGCGGCGACCACGCGGTCAATGCGGTGAAGGCGGCCAAGCTCCCCGGCATGACCGAGTCCAGGATGGCCACCGAGGACGAGATCGTCGCCTGGTTCGGCTGCAAGCCCGGCTACATCGGCCCGCTCGGCACAGCGCGGCCGATGCGCGTGGTGGTCGATCGCACCGTGGCGCGGATGGCCGACTTCGTCGTCGGCGCCAACGTCGAGCATGCGCACTACACCGGCGTGAACTGGGGCCGCGACCTGCCCGAGCCCGAGGTCGCCGACCTGCGCGAAGTCGTCGCCGGCGACCCCAGCCCGGACGGACGCGGCAGCCTGCAGATCTGCCGCGGTATCGAAGTGGGCCACGTGTTCTACCTCGGCACCAAGTATTCCGAGGCGATGGACGCGACCTTCCTCGACGACTCCGGCAAGGCGCAGCTGCTCGAAATGGGCTGCTACGGCATCGGCATCAGCCGCATCCTGGGCGCGTGCATCGAGCAGAACCACGATGCGCGCGGAATGATCTGGCCCGACGCGATCGCGCCGTTCGAGGTCGTCGTCTGCCCGATCGGCTATGACCGCAACGAGGCCGTGCGTGAGGCTGCCGACGCGCTGCTCGAAGAGTTGCTGGGCGCCGGCTTCGACGCGGTGCTCGACGACCGCGGCGAGCGTCCCGGAGCGATGTTCGCCGACTGGGAACTGATTGGCGTTCCGCACCGTCTTGTGGTGTCCGACCGCGGTCTGAAGTCCGGCACTCTGGAATACCAGCACCGCCGCGACAGCGCTGCCACCGCGCTGCCGCGCGACGGCGCGCTGGCCACGCTGCGCGCGCGGCGCTGAGGTCCGATGCGGCGCGCGCTGCTGCTGGGCGTGCTGCTGGCGCTTCTCGCCGCCAGCGGCCGCGCGCAGGCCGGAGCGCAGCGCGAGGAAAACCTGCCGCCGGCGATGCGCGCAGCGCTGGCCGGCGAGATCGACGCCGGACTGGCACACACGCCACAGTTCGACAACCCGGCGCATCTGGTGTCGTACCTGCTGTGGCTGGCCGACGAGTCGGTGCGCCTGCGTCGGCGCATACCCGATCGGCTGGTGCGCGAAAACCTGCTGCAAACGGTCTGGTACGAAGCCAGCAGGGCAGGCCTTGAGCCGTCGCTGGTGCTCGGCCTGATCCAGGTCGAGAGCGGATTCAACAAATACGCGATCTCGCGCGCCGGCGCGATCGGGCTGATGCAGGTGATGCCGTTCTGGACCCGCCTGCTCGGCAACGGCGACCCCGAGCAGCTGCTGCGCATGCGCGTGAACCTTCGCTACGGCTGCGTGATCCTGCGCCACTATCTCGACGAGGAACACGGCAACCTGTTCTTCGCGCTGGGCCGCTACAACGGCTCGCGCGGCCAGGCCGCCTATCCCGACGCGGTGCTGGCGGCGCGGCGCGCGTGGCGCGTTGCACCGCGCGCGCTGCAACTGGCGGCGGGAATCCGCCGCTGACGCGTCAGCGGCGCAGCATTCCGGCGCCTCCCATGCGCTGCATCATCTTGAACATTTTGCTGCCTTTCATTTTCTTCATCATGTCGCGCATTTGCTCATACTGCCCGAGCATGCGGTTGACGTCCTGCACCTGAACGCCGGCCCCGGCGGCGATGCGGCGCTTGCGCGAAGCCTTGATCAGATCCGGCTTGCGCCGCTCCTGCGGCGTCATCGAACAGATGATTCCCTGCATGCGGCGCGCGTCGCGTTCGGCACGGTCCATGTCGGCGTGTCCGGCGCGCGCCTGCAACTCGGCCGGCAGCTTGTCGACCAGCCCCTGCAGTCCGCCCATCTTGTTCATCTGCTGCAGCTGGACGAGAAAGTCGTTGAGATCGAACTGTTCTCCGGACTTGACCTTGTGCGCCAGCTGCTGCGCGGCCTGCATGTCGACGCTGCGCTGCGCCTGCTCGACCAGCGCGAGAACGTCGCCCATGCCGAGGATGCGGTCGGCCATGCGCGTCGGATCGAATGCCTCGAGGCCGTCGATTTTTTCCGATACCCCGGCGAACTTGATCGGCGCGCCGGTGACGTGGTGCACCGACAGCGCGGCACCGCCGCGCGCGTCGCCGTCGAGCTTGGTCAGCACCACGCCGGTCAGCGGCAGCGCGTCGTGGAACGCACGCGCGGTGGCCAGCGCGTCCTGGCCCTGCATCGCATCGACCACGAACAAGGTCTCCACCGGAACCAGCGCGGCGTGCAGCTCGGCAATCTCGCGCATCATCGCGGCGTCGACCGTGACCCGGCCCGCAGTGTCGACCAGCAGCACGTCGACGTGGTGCGCACGCGCGTAGTCGAGCGCACGCCGCGCGATGTCCAGCGGGCGCTCGTCGGGCGCCGAAGGCAGGAACTCGGCGCCGGCCTGCGCAGTGACGGTCTGCAGTTGCGCGATCGCCGCCGGGCGGTAGACGTCGCACGACACCGTCAACACCTTCTTCTTCTGCCGCTCGACCAGCCACTTGGCGAGCTTGGCCGTGGTCGTGGTCTTGCCCGCGCCCTGCAGGCCGGCCATCAGCACGACCGCAGGCGGCTGAACCGCCAGGTTCAACGCGGCCACACCCTCGCCCATCAACGCAGCCAGTTCGCGGTGCACGACCCCGACCAGCGCCTGGCCCGGAGACAGCGAGCCGACCACCTCCTGGCCCAGCGCCTTGTCCTTGACACTTTGCGTGAACGCGCGAACCACCGGAAGCGCGACGTCGGCCTCGAGCAGCGCAAGCCGCACTTCGCGCAGCATGTCGGCGATGTTCGATTCGGTGATGCGCGCCTCGCCTCGCATGGTCTTGACGACACGCGACAGCCTTTGGGTCAGATTGTTGAGCATGGTGGGGGCTGCCGCGTTCGGCGGCATGGGCCTCGGTTACACTGAAAACATGTGGATTTTAGTCAACGGCACGGCCTTCACCCTGTACCTGTTCGCATCGTTCCTGGCGCGGCCCAGGCTGGCTCCGGTGGAGCGCAGCGAGCGAATGCCCGGAACGCGCGATGCCGCCACCTTGCTGATGCTGCTGGCGTGGATCGCGCACGCGTGCAGCTTCGTGCTGGTGCTCGAAGGTCTGCACGATCCGGATTTCGGCTTCGCCCCTGCGCTGTCGCTGACTTTCTGGCTGGTTGCCGCGGTGTACTGGGTCGAGAGCCTGTATTACCCGCTGCAGGGCCTGCGCGCGTGGATCTGCCTGCTGGCCGCCCTGTCGCTGCTGCTGACCTGGTTCTTTCCTCCCGACCGCCTGGCGCCGCGCGGCGCCGGAATCGAATTCTCGCTGCACTGGGCGCTCGGGATCGCCGCCTACGGACTGTTCGGTGCCGCAGTGCTGCACGGCGTGATGCTGCGCTCGGCCGAACGCGCGCTGCACCGGCGCAAGGCCCGGGTGACCGGGCTGAGCCCTGCGCTTCCGCTGTTGACGCTGGAGAAGCTGACTTACCGCCTGGCGACACTCGGGTTCGTGTTTCTCAGCGCGTCGCTGGTGTTCGCGATGCTGTTCAGCAACCGGCTTTTCGGCCGACCTTTCGAATTCAACCATCAGACCGTGTTCGGGGTCGCGTCGTGGCTGCTGTTCGCCGCGCTGCTCCTCGGCCGCGGCCTGCTGGGCTGGCGTGGACGACGCGCGCTGCGCTGGTTGTTCACGGCCTCGGCGCTGCTGCTGCTGAGCTACGTCGGTTCGCGCTTCGTGCTCCAGGTCATCCTGCACCGTTGAAGTACCTGATCGTCTTCATCGTCGTCATCGGCGTGCTGCTGCTGCTCAAGCGCGGCCAGCAGCGCGACCGACACCGGCGCCCGCCAGCGGGCGCGTCGCACGCGGGGCCGGAACAGATGCTGCCGTGCCGGCACTGCGGTGTGCACCTGCCGGCCAGCCGATGCGTCTGGCGCGACGGCGAGCCGTACTGCTGCGCCGAACATGCCGACATGGGCCGATAGCCTGTTCGACACCGGCGCGCTGGGCCGCCGCGTCCTCGGCCCTAGCCCGCCGCCGAGCCGCGAGCGCCAGCGCGCGTTCCGGATGCTGTGCTGGGCACGACTGGCGATCGCCGGCATGCTGCTGGGCTGGTTCGCGCTGAGCGCCCCGCCGGGACGCACGACCGGGCTGGTGCTGGGTGCGGCCTACCTCGGCGTGGTCGGGTTGCAATTGGCGACGCTGCACGGCAGCCGCGGTTTCGCATGGCAGGTTCTCGGAACCGTCGCCACCGATCTGGCCGGATTCTCTGCGCTGCAATTCGCCGCCGGAAGCGCGGCACACGACTTTGTGCTGTGCTATGCGCTGCCGGTGCTCACCGCGGGCCTGTATGGAACGCTGCGCTTCGTGATCGCCAGCGGGGCTGCGGTCACTCTGTTGTTGCTCGCGCAAACCGCGTGGGTGCTGCGCGCGCCGCATCACGCCCAAGGCAACCTGCTCGCAGCCGGCGTGGTCGGCGGCGCCTACCTGGCGATCGGATTGCTCGCCTGGCAACTCGCGCAGCGCCTGGCACGCCAGGAAGAGAGCGCCCGGGCAAGCGAGGAGCGCGCCGGCCGCCAGCTGGCGATCAACCGCCACGTCCTGCTCGAACACCCCGACGGCGTGCTGGTGCTCGACGCGGCGCTGAACGTGGAAAGCGCCAACCCGGCTGCCGGCCGGCTGCTCGGACTGCGCGACTGGGAAATCGACGACGGCAGGCGCCAGGCGCACTACCCGGGCGCATCGGAACTGGCCGCAGCGCTGCGTGCCGCAGGCGGCACGCAGCCCACGGCATTCACCTTCGACTCCCCGGACGGCCTGCGCCTGCGGGCGCGCGTGCAACCGCTGCGGCAGCTTCCCGGGGGCCCCGGATACCTCGTCTTCGTGCAGGACCTGCGTGCCATCGATCAGCAGCTGCAGCGCGACAAGCTGGCTGCGCTGGGCCGCCTGGTCGCCGCGGTGGCGCACGAAATCCGCAACCCGCTGGGCGCCATCGGCCAGGCCAACCAGCTGGGCGCCGAGCCGGACCTGAGCGAAGCGCAGCGCGCGCGCATGCACGAGCTGATCGCGCAGAACGTCGATCGCCTCAACCGCATCGTCGAAGACGTGCTCGATCTGGGCCGCGCCGGTACACGCGGCGCCGTCGAGCTGCAGCCGCAGCGGCTGCTGCGCGAGCTGCAGGCCGAGTTCGCCGGCGAACAGCCGCGGCGCATCGAACTGCACGCCGAAGATCCGGACGCCACGCTGAACTTCGACCCGCAGCATCTGCGCCGCGTTCTCGTCAACCTGCTGAACAACGCGCGGCGTTACGCGAGCACACGCGACGGCGCGATCCGGCTGCAACTGCGCGGTTCGCCGCACGTGCGCGAGCTGGCGGTGGCCAACGACGGCCCGCTGGTCGAGCCTGGACTGCGCGCGCAGCTGTTCGAGCCGTTTTTCACCACCGACAGCCGGGGCACCGGACTTGGCCTGTATATTTGCCAGGAACTGTGCGCGCGCTACGGCGCCACGATCGAGTATCGTGTGCGGCTGGCCGGAACCCCGCAAGCCTTCGGCGCGTTCGTGATCCGCCAGCAGCCAGGCCATTGACGATGAGCGAAGCCACGTCCCCCGCGCCCACACCGCGCATCCTGGTCGTCGACGACGAACCGGACCTGCGCGAGATCTACGCGCTGACGCTGATCCGCGAGGGCTGGGAAGTGGCCGAGGCCGCCGGCGTCGCCGAAGCCCGCGCGCTGCTCGAACAAAGCGGCTTCGACGTGGCCATCGTCGACATGCGGCTGCGCGACGGCGAAGGCATGGAGCTGCTGGCCTGGCTGGCCGCGCAGCGCCGCAGCGAGCGTGTGATCATGGCCACCGCGTACGGCAACGCGGCAACCGCGGTGCAGGCGCTGAAGACCGGGGCCTTCGACTACCTGACCAAGCCGGTCGATCTTCGCCAGCTGCGCCTGGTCGTGCGCTCGGCGCTGTCGCTGGGGCTGGCCGCTGCGGTGGCGCAGACGCGGCCGGCGCCGGCACTGCAGGCGCTGGTCGGCGACTCGGCGCCGATGCGCGCGGTCAAGGACACGCTGCGGCGGGCCGCGCGCGGCATGGCCCCGGTGCTGATCCAGGGCGAATCGGGAACCGGCAAGGAGCTCGCCGCGCGCGCGCTGCACGAACTCAGCAACCGTTGCGCAGGTCCGTTCGTTCCGGTGAACTGCAGCGCGATTCCCGAACACCTGCTTGAAGCCGAATTCTTCGGCTATCGCAAGGGAGCGTTCACCGGAGCGGTCAACTCCCACGACGGATTCTTCGCCGCAGCAGCGGGTGGCACGCTGTTCCTCGACGAGATCGGCGAACTGCCGATGGCGATGCAGGCCAAGCTTTTGCGCGCGGTGCAGGAGCGGCGGGTGCGCGCGATCGGCGAAACCGCCGAAGCGCCGGTCGACGTGCGGCTGGTCAGCGCCACACACCGCGACCTGGCGCGGTGCGTGGCCGAAGGCAGTTTCCGCCAGGATCTCTATTACCGCCTCAATGTCATCGACGTCACGCTGCCTGCGCTGCGCGAGCGCCTCGACGACCTGCCGCAACTGGCCGACGCGCTGCTCGCGCGCATCCGCCGCGACCAGGAGCGCCCCGCACTGCGCCTGGGCGCGCAGGCACTCGCCGCTTTGGGCCGACACGATTTCCAAGGCAACGTCCGCGAGCTCGAGAACATGCTGCAGCGTGCAGCTGCACTGGCCGCCAGCGACACCATCGGCGCCGACGATCTCGGCGCACCCGCGGGCGCCGCGGCCGACCGCGCCCCGACGCCCGCGGCCGAACGCGCGCAGCTCGGCCCGCAGTTGTCGCCGGAGCTCCCGCTGGACCTTCCCGCCTATCTGGACCAGGTCGAGCGCGCAATCCTGCTCGACGCGCTGCGCAGGACGCGTTTCAACCGCACCGCGGCCGCCCAGCTTCTGGGACTGAACTTGCGCCAGATGCGCTACCGCATCGAACGCCTGGGAATCCGCGACGACGATGCGCGCTGAGCCCGCGTTCAGATCCGGCTGGTGGCGCGATGCCCTGCGCCGCGACTCGCCGCATTGCGATGCGCGACCTTCGGGCTGCGCCATCGATCTGGTCGTGCTGCACAACATTTCGCTTCCGCCTGGACGATTCGGCGGGCCTTTCATCGACGCGCTGTTCCTCGGCTGCCTCGACACCGGAGCCGATCAGGCATTCGCCGGACTGGCCGGATTGCGCGTCTCGGCGCATTTCCTGGTACGCCGCGAAGGCCAGGTCGTGCAATACGTCTCGTGCGCGCAACGCGCGTGGCACGCCGGAGCGTCGACGCACCGCGGGCGCACGCGCTGCAACGACTTCAGCATCGGAATTGAACTCGAGGGCAGCGACCACTGCGCGTTCGAGGCCGTGCAATACACCGCGCTGGCGAGATTGCTGCCGGCGCTGTGCGCCGCCTATCCGATCGCCGACGTGGTCGGTCACAGCGACATCGCGCCGCAACGCAAGACCGACCCCGGCCCGCACTTCGACTGGCACGCGCTGCGCAGCCTCAGCGGCCTGCCGGCGGCGCTGTTCAGCGCGCACCCGCGCTGAACCTCCCGGGCCCGCGCCGGGGTTTCGCGGGGCTGCGGGCATGCACTAGGAATAGGGTATTGCAACGAACACATACGCTAGATATAGTGTGTTCAATGCCTCCGCAGCGCGCTGCTCGCCACCCTCCCGGAACCCGCCCGCGGGAGCGCGTCACGATGCTTCGCCCCGATTGACAGCGCGCGTCGCCAGGCACGCCCCAATGCATTCCGAGCCCCCGACGCGCAGCACGCGCGATGGGCGTCCGCACCCCGCGAATACAGGAGAAACCGCGTGAACCCGACTCCAGGCACCGAAGCCGCCCACTCCCCCGCAACGCAAGCTCAGGCGACGCTGCACGAACCGGAGCACGCCTACACGGACTACAAGGTGATCCGCCGCAACGGCGCGGTGGTCGGTTTCGAGCCGGCGAAAATCCAGGTCGCGCTGACCAAGGCCTTCCTCGCCGTGCAAGGCGGCTCCAGCGCCGCGTCGGCGGCGATGCGCGAACAGGTCGGGCAACTCACCCAGGCCGTGGTGCGCGCGCTGCTGCGCAGCCGCCCTGGCGGCGGCACGTTCCATATCGAGGACGTGCAGGATCACGCAGAACTCGCGTTGATGCGCGGCGGGCATCACGAAGTCGCGCGCGCCTATGTGCTGTACCGCGAACGACGTGCGCAGGAGCGCGCGCAGCGGCGCGCGCCGGCGCCTGCCAGGCCGTTGCTGCACGTCACCGACGACGGCGTGCGCCGGCCGCTGGATGCTGCCGCGCTCGAAGCCCTGGTGCGCTCGGCGTGCGCCGGGCTCGGCGAAGACGTGCGCGCCGAGCCGGTGCTGGCCGAGACGCAGCGCAATCTGTACGACGGCGTGCCGATGACCGAGGTGTACAAGGCCGCGATCCTGGCCGCGCGCACCCTGATCGAGTCCGATCCCGGCTACGCCAAGGCCACCGCGAGGTTGCTGCTGCACACCATCCGCAAGGATGTCTTGCGCGAGGACATCGCCGCGGAGGCGATGACGCAGCGTTATCCGGAGTATTTCCCGCAGTTCATCCGCGAAGGCATCGCGCTGGAACTGCTCGACGAACGCCTGGGCCAGTTCGACCTCGCGCGGCTGGGCGCAGCGCTCAAGCCCGAGCGCGATCTCGAATTCGACTACCTCGGGCTGCAGACCTTGTACGACCGCTATTTCCTGGTTGACCGAGGCGACACCACGCACGACAAGGACGGCCGCCGCATCGAACTGCCGCAAGCCTTCTTCATGCGCGTGGCGATGGGCCTGGCGGTCGACGAAATCGACCGTGAGGCGCGCGCGATCGCGTTCTACGAAGTGCTCTCGAGCTTCGACTTCATGTCGAGCACGCCGACGCTGTTCAATTCGGGCACGCGGCGCGCGCAGCTGTCGAGCTGCTACCTGACCACGGTGGCCGACGACCTCGACGGAATCTACGAGGCGATCAAGGAAAACGCGCTGCTGTCCAAGTTCGCCGGCGGCCTGGGCAACGACTGGACGCGCGTGCGCGCGCTGGGCAGCCACATCAAGGGCACCAACGGCCGCTCGCAAGGCGTGGTGCCGTTCCTCAAGGTGGTCAACGACACCGCGGTGGCGGTCAACCAGGGCGGCAAACGCAAGGGTGCGGTCTGCGCGTACCTGGAAACCTGGCACCTGGACATCGAGGAATTCCTCGAACTGCGCAAGAACACCGGCGACGACCGACGCCGCACCCACGACATGAACACCGCCAACTGGATTCCGGACCTGTTCATGAAGCGGGTCGTCGAAGGCGGCGACTGGACCCTGTTCTCGCCGTCGGACACGCCCGACCTGCACGACCGCTTCGGCAGCGATTTCGAACAGGCCTATCTGCGCTACGAGGAGCGCGCCGCGCGCGGCGACATCAAGCTGCACAAGACCGTGCCGGCGACGCAGCTGTGGCGCAAGATGCTGTCGATGCTTTTCGAGACCGGCCATCCGTGGATCACGTTCAAGGACGCGTGCAACGTGCGCAGCCCGCAGCAGCACGCCGGAGTCGTGCATTCGAGCAACCTGTGCACCGAGATCACGCTGAACACGTCGGCCGGCGAAATCGCCGTCTGCAATCTCGGCTCGGTCAATCTGGTCGCGCACATGCGCCGGGACGAAGACGGCAGCTGGACGCTGGACCAAGCCAAGCTCAAGCGCACGATCTCGGTGGCCATGCGCATGCTCGACAACGTCATCGACATCAACTACTACGCGGTGCCGAAGGCGCGCAACGCCAACCTGCGGCATCGACCGGTCGGCCTGGGAATCATGGGCTTCCAGGACTGCCTGCACATCGCGCGCATTCCGTACGCATCGCAGCAGGCGGTCGAGTTCGCCGATCGCTCGATGGAGGCCGTGTGCTTCCAGGCGTACTGGGCGTCGACCGAGCTGGCGCAGGAGCGCGGCCGCTACCACAGCTACGCAGGCTCGCTGTGGGATCGGGGAATCCTGCCGCACGACACCCTGGCGCTGCTCGCGCAGCAGCGCGGCGGCCACGTCGAGGTCGACATGTCGTCGACGCTGGATTGGGACGCGCTGCGCGCGCGCATCGCCGCGCACGGCATGCGCAATTCGAACTGCGTGGCGATCGCGCCGACCGCGACGATTTCGAACATCATCGGGGTCGACGCGTGCATCGAACCGACATTCCAGAACCTGTACGTCAAATCGAACCTGTCCGGCGAGTTCACCGTCGTCAATCAGTACCTGGTGCGCGACCTGAAGGCGCGCGGGCTGTGGGACCAGGTGATGGTCGCCGACCTGAAGTACTTCGACGGCAGCGTGCAGCCGGTCGACCGCATTCCGGCCGAACTCAAGGCGCTGTACGCGACCGCGTTCGAAATCGATGCGCGCTGGATCGTCGAGGCTGCCGCACGACGCAGCAAGTGGATCGACCAGGCGCAGTCGCTGAACATCTACATCGCCGGCGCATCGGGCAAGAAGCTGGACGAAACGTACAAACTGGCTTGGCAGCGTGGTCTGAAGACGACCTATTACCTGCGCACGGTCAGCGCGACCCACGCGGAGAAATCGACCGTGCAGAGCGGCAAGCTCAACGCGGTGCCGCAAACCGATGCGCCGCCTGTGCCGCCGAGTGCGGCCGGCAGCGACATCAAGTTCTGCGCCATCGACGACCCGACCTGCGAGGCGTGCCAATGACGCCGGCGTTGCTTTTTCACATCATTGCGGCGGTGAAGCTGCCCGCCGATCATCGTTCGAAGGAATCGACATGCTGAATTGGGAACAAAACGACCCCGCGGCGCCCGCCGCCGCCGCTGCGCAACAGCGGCCGTCGCAAACACTTCCGGCGGCGCAACCGGACACCCCCAGCCATTTCAGCCAGCGCGCCGCCTCGAACCAGCGCGTGGCCGCCGAGGACAAGCGCATCATCAATTGCCGGGCCGACGTCAACCAGCTCGTTCCGTTCAAGTATCGATGGGCCTGGGACAAATACCTGGCGGCGTGCGCCAACCACTGGATGCCCCAGGAGGTCAATATGGCGCGCGACATCGCGCTGTGGAAGGATCCGAACGGTCTCAGCGACGACGAGCGGCGCATCGTCAAGCGCAATCTGGGCTTTTTTGTGACCGCCGATTCACTGGCTGCCAACAATATTGTGCTGGGAACTTACCGCCACATCACGAATCCCGAATGCCGTCAGTTCCTGCTGCGCCAGGCGTTCGAAGAGGCGATCCACACCCACGCTTACCAATACATTGTCGAATCGCTGGGCCTGGACGAAGGCGAGATTTTCAATGCCTACCACGAGATCACGTCGATCCGGGCCAAGGACGAATTCCTGATCCCGTTCATCGACACCTTGACCGATCCCGAGTTCCGCACCTCGGCGTTCGGCGGCGACATGCGCAACGACCAGGAACTGCTGCGCTCGATCATCGTCTTCGCCTGCCTGATGGAAGGACTGTTCTTCTACGTCGGATTCACGCAGATCCTGGCCATGGGGCGGCAGAACAAGATGACCGGGGCCGCCGAACAGTACCAGTACATCCTGCGCGACGAGTCGATGCACTGCAACTTCGGCATCGATCTGGTCAACCAGATCAAGCTCGAAAATCCGCATCTTTGGACTCGCGAGTTCAGGCAGGAGATTGCCGAGCTGTTCCACAAAGCGGTGCAACTCGAATATGCTTACGCTGAAGACACGATGCCGCGAGGAGTCCTTGGCCTGAACGCATCGATGTTCAAGGGCTATTTGCGCTACATCGCCAACCGGCGCGCCCAGCAAATCGGGCTGGAACCGCTGTTCGAACAAGAGGAAAACCCGTTCCCGTGGATGAGCGAGATGATCGACCTGAAGAAGGAACGCAACTTCTTCGAAACCCGCGTGATCGAGTATCAGTCAGGCGGCGCGTTGTCGTGGGAATAGTTCGCGACAGATGCTGCCGTGCGTTCCGCGACAATTTGCCGTTCGTTCCGGAAACAATCACTTGACAAGGCGCCCGTCGACTTTCCCGAGCAGCCTCCGGCCAAGCCGGCGGGGGCGCGGGGACCGCGCCTCCGCGTTTTCCTTGCAGGCCTCCGCTCCGACCCCGGCGCGGAGGCCGCCAACCGCATTCTGGCACGGCCCCGGATGGGCCGGCCTGAATACCCCGTGGCGCACGCGCGCCGGGGTTTCGCCGCGTGGCAAGTCTTCAAATGACCCGTACCGGAAACCGCCGGGAGGCAGGGCCTTGAGGAGCTTTGGACTGGACCACGAGGGCTTTGATCTCTAAAACACGTGATGAAGGAGAGAATCGACATGGCAACTGCAACGAAAAAGGCCGCTGCGGCGAAAGCCCCGGCCAAGAAGGCCGCTCCGGCGAAGAAGGCCGCTCCGGCGAAGAAGGCCGCCCCGGCGAAGAAGGCCGCTCCGGCGAAGAAGGCCGCTCCGGCGAAGAAGGCCGCTCCGGCGAAGAAGGCCGCTCCGGCGAAGAAGGCCGCCCCGGCGAAGAAGGCCGCTCCGGCGAAGAAGGCCGCTCCGGCGAAGAAGGCCGCTCCGGCGAAGAAGGCCGCTCCGGCGA
>JAJZEB010000047.1 GCA_021805805.1 Pseudomonadota bacterium
GCTTCCTCGACCGCGATTTCGTCGAACGGGTTCATGCTCATCTTCACGCCGGCAAGATCCACCCCGCTGCCGTCGGACTTGACCCGCACCTTGACGTTGTAGTCAACCACGCGTTTGACCGCGACCAATACCTTCATGCGCTCGCTCCGATCGTTGCTGGATGATCGCCGATGATGCCAGAGCTGGGTCTGGCTAAAATCGCACGATCGTTCGTTTTCGACAGTTTATCGGCTTGTGCGGCGCGGAATCAAGTCCCGCGTCGCGCCAGGTGCACGACGCGTTGCGCGAACGGGATCTCGACCCCGGCTTCGCGCAGCGCACGCCAGATCGCCAGGTTGACCGCGCCGCGCACGTTCAGCGTGCCGTTCTCCGGGTCGGCGATCCAGTAGCCGACGGTGATCTGCAGCGCGTCGGCGCCGAATTCGGCAAGCACCGCACTGGGCGCCGGCTGGGTCAACACCCGGGGCACCTCGGCCACCGCGCGCTCGAGCAGCGGCAGCACCTGCAGCGGGTCGCAGCCGTAGGCGACGCCGACCGAGGTCGACTGCCAAACGTTCGGGTCGGTGTACGACAGGTTTTCGATGCGGTTGGAGATCAGCATTTCGTTCGGCACCACCGACTCGGTGCCTCCGGGGCTGCGCACCAGCGTGTAGCGCGTCTTGATGTCCAGAACGCGCCCCTGGAAGCCGTCGAGGCGGATGTTGTCGCCGACGCGCAGGCTGCGCTCGAACAGCACGACGAAGCCCGACACGTAGTTGGCTGCGATGCGCTGCAGGCCCAGGCCCAGACCGACGCCAAGCGCGCCGCCGAACACGCCGAGAACGGTCAGGTCGATTCCGACCATCTGCAGCGCGACGACCAGCGCGACGGTGAAGATCGCCGCGCGCAGCCCGCGCGACACCACCAGGCGCAAGTTGACCTCGAGGCGCGACGCCAGCAGCCTGGCCTCCAGCAGCGACGACAGCCACAGCGCCATGACCAGCGTGACCACGACCCAGGCCGCCCCGCGCAGCAGCGTCCAGCCGGTCAGGCGCTGGCGTCCGAGATGCACCGAGAACCCGTCGAGCGCCTCGATGATCTCGGGCAGTGCACCGCTGAGATGCAGCAGCAGCGTGAGCCACGCCAGAACATTGACGCTGCGCACCAGAAGCCGAACGCCCTCGCTGCCCTGGAACGCACGATGCGACACGCGCAGCGCGACACGCGTGAGCAGCCAGACACCGAGCACCGGCAGCGCCAGCTTGAGCAACGGCGCGCGCAGCAGCCACGGCGTGGCGTGGCGCGCGAGCTGGACGGCGAGCAGCGCCGCCAGCGGCATGCCGGCGCCCTCGCGCAGCGCCGCACGCACCGCGGCGGGCCACGACCCGACGTGCACGAAGCGATGTTCGAGCCAGCTGCCGACTCCCGCGCCGGCGACCAGAGCGCCAGCCAGGACTTCGAACTGCCAGCGCAAGCGCTGGGGCGACTGGTACAGCAGGGCCTGCAGCAGCGGCGAGGTCATGCGAAGCAACGCGGAGCTTTCGATTCCGCGATGTTAGTGTGCCGTGCGGCTGCCCCTTCCCGTCATGGCGCACGCCAGCCGGGGGGCCGCTTGTCGATGAACGCCTGCACGCCTTCCAGAGCGTCGTCGTGCATGAAATTGCACGCCATGGTCTGCGATGCGAGCTGGTAGGCAGCAGCCTGCCCCATCTCGATCTGGCGGTAGAACAGCTCTTTGCCCATCGCCACCGCCGAGGCCGGCTTGGCCAGGATCGCAGCAACCAGCGCCTCGACCTCGGCGTCGAGCGCGTCGGGCGCGGCGACGCGGTTGACCAGGCCCCAGTCCAGCGCCTGCGCGGCGTCGATGAATTCGCCGGTCAGCAGCATTTCCATCGCCTTCTTGCGCGGCACGTTGCGCACCAGCGGCACGCTGGGCGTGGAGCAGAACAGCCCGACGTTGATCCCCGAGACGGCGAAGCGCGCGTCGCTCGACGCCACCGCCAGGTCGCATTGCGCGACCAGCTGGCAGCCGGCGGCGGTGGCGATTCCGTGCACGCGCGCGATCACCGGCTGCGGCAATGCCAGCAGCCCGAGCATCACCCGGCCGCAACGCGCGAACAGGTCGGCACAGCGTTCCAGGCTCGGCTGTGCGCGCATTTCCTTCAGGTCATGACCGGCGCAGAATGCGCGCCCGGACGCGCGCAGCACCACGACCCGGGCCTGCGTGTCTTCGCGCAAGGCGTCGAGCGCGCGCTGCAGCGCGGCGAGCAGCGCGTCGGACAGCGCGTTGAAGGCCTGCGGCCGGTTCAGCGTCAGCGTGACCACGCCGCGCGCGTCGCGCTCGATCAGCAGCGGTTGTCCATCGTCCATCACGTGTCTCCGTCAAACGTCGATCGCATCGCGCGCATGAACTTGCTCGCGCAACGCGTATTTCTGGATCTTGCCGGTCGAGGTCTTCGGCAGTTCGCCGAATATGATCCGCCGCGGAACCTTGAACCCGGCCAGGTGGGTCTTGCAGAAGGCGACGATGTCGGCCGCGTCGGCAGTCGCGCCGGCCTTCAGTTCGATGAACGCGCACGGCGTCTCGCCCCACTTCGGATCGGGCATCGCGACCACCGCGGCCAGCATCACCGCGGGATGCCTGAACAGCACATCCTCGACTTCGATGCTGGAAATGTTCTCGCCGCCTGAAATGATGATGTCCTTGCTGCGGTCCTTGATCTTGATGTAGCCGTCGGAGTCGACCACCGCGAGATCGCCGGTATGGAACCAGCCGCCGCGGAACGCCTCGGTCGTGGCTTCCGGGTTGCCCAGGTAGCCCTTCATCATGATGTTGCCGCGGAACATCACTTCGCCCATCGTGTCGCCGTCGTGCGGCACCTCGTGCAGCGTGGCCGGGTCGCGCACGCTCGCGCCGTCCTGCAGGTGGTAGCGCACACCCTGACGCGCGTTCAGCCGCGCGCGCTCGGCGGCGTCGAGCGCGGACCACTCGTCCTGCCTCGCGCAAGCGGTGGCCGGGCCATAGACCTCGGTCAGTCCGTAGACGTGGGTCAGGTCGAATCCCATCGCGGCCAGGCCTTCGAGCAGCGCGGCCGGCGGCGCGGCGCCGGCGACCATCGCGCGCACCGGGTGGTCGATCCCGGCCTTGACCTCGGCCGCAGCGCCGAGCAGCAGGTTGTGCACGATCGGCGCACCGCAATAGTGGCTCACGCGCTCGCTGCGAATCAGCTCGAAGATCGCTTTGGCGTCGATTCGCCGCAGACAGACGTTGACGCCGGCGCGCGCGGCCACGGTCCACGGGAAACACCAGCCGTTGCAGTGGAACATCGGCAGCGTCCACAGGTAGACCGGGTGCTTGGGCATGTCCCATTCGAGCACGTTGGACACTGCGTTGACGTATGCGCCGCGATGCGAATAGACGACACCCTTGGGCTTGCCGGTTGTTCCCGAGGTGTAGTTCAGCGCGATCGACTCCCACTCGTCGCCCGGCGCCGGCAAGGTCGCGTCGGCGTCGCCTTGCGCGAGCAGTGCTTCATAGTCGAGCGCGCCGATTCGCGGGTCCGCACCGTCGAAGGCGGCATCGGGCACGTCGATCACCAGCGGCTCGGCCAGGCCCTGTTGCCGCGCCAGTTCCAGCGCGCGGCGCATGGAGTCGGCGAATTCGGGATCGACCAGCACCGCGCGCACCTGACCGTAGACCAGCATGTAGGCCAGCGCCTCGGCGTCGAGCCGGGTGTTCAGGGTGTTGAGCACGCAGCCGGCCAGCGGTACGCCGAAATGCGCCTCGACCATCGCCGGCACGTTGGGCAGCATCGCCGCGACCACGTCGCCGCGCTGCAGGCCGCGGGCGCGCAACGCGCTGGCCAGCCGGTGGCAGCGCGCGCGGGTATCGCCCCAGGTCTGCCGCAGCGCGCCGTGCACGATGGCCAGGCGCTGCGGATAGACGTCGGCTGCGCGCTCGAGGAAGATCAGCGGGGTCAGCGGTGCGTAATTGGCCGCATTGCGCAGCAGGTCGGCATCGTTCACGTGGATCGTCTCCTGGTTTCCGTTCGTCGTGTCCGGAATCAATAATCGAGCCCGGCCAGCACCCGGATGTGCTCGGCCACGCTGCGCCCGAGCGCATTGAGGTTGTATCCGCCCTCGAGGCACGAGACGATGCGGCCGCCGCACGCCTGCGCAGCGAATTCGCGCAATTCCCGGGTGATCCAAGCATAATCGGCCTCGACCAGTCCCATCTGCCCCATGTCGTCCTCGCGATGCGCGTCGAACCCTGCGCAGACGAACAGCATCTCGGGGGAGAACGCGCGCAGCCTCGGCAGCCACTGGTGCAACACGACCTCGCGCACCTGCGCACCTCCGGTATAAGCCGGAAGCGGCACGTTGAGCATGTTCGGCGCCGGGTTCTCGGTACCGCTGAACGGGTAGAAGGGGTGCTGGAAAAAGCTGACCATCAGCACCCGCTCGTCGCCGGCGAAAATGTCCTCGGTGCCGTTGCCGTGGTGCACGTCGAAATCGACGATGGCCACGCGCTGCAGCCCGCGGCGGTCAAGCGCATGGCGCGCCGCCACGGCCACGTTGTTGACGAAACAGAATCCACCGGCCTGCGCGCGCTGCGCGTGGTGGCCGGGCGGGCGCACGGCGCAGAACGCGTTGTCGAGCCTGCCGTCGAGCACCGCGTCGGTGGCTGCGATCGCCGCGCCGGCCGCGCGCCGCGCGGCCTGCCACGTGTGCGGGTTCATCAAGGTATCGGGATCGATCCACGAATACCCTTCGTCGATCGTTCCCTTGTCCTTCAGTTCGGCAAGATAAAGCGCAGTATGCGCCAGCTCGATCGCCTCCTCGGACGCCAGCGGTACGTCGGGGCGCGGAAGCAGCCAGTCGAGCCCGGCCGCCAGCAAACGGTCCTCGATCGCCGCCAGGCGGGCCGGGCATTCGGGATGGTCGTGGCCCATCTCGTGCAGGCTGCAATCGGGGTGCGCATAGTACCCGGTACGCATAATGTCTCCTGTTTTCGCGGATATTGTGCTACGCCAACTCGTGCAGAAACTGACAATGCATTCGAAACTGGTCGACCTCGTCGTACAGGTGGACGACATCCTGGTCGGCAAGCACGCCCAGGTCGAACTTGCCGTGTGCTGCCTGGTCGCAGGTGGCCACCTGCTGATCGAGGACCTTCCCGGGGTCGGCAAGACCACGCTGGCGCACGCGCTGGCGCACGCTTTCGGCCTCGATCAGGCGCGGGTGCAGTTCACTTCCGACCTGCTTCCCGGCGACCTGCTCGGCGCCAGCGTGTACGCACGCGATGCCGAACGCTTCGTCTTCCATCCGGGCCCGGTGTTCACCGAACTGCTGCTGGCCGACGAGATCAATCGCGCGCCGCCGAAGACGCAAAGCGCGCTGCTCGAAGCCATGGAGGAGCGCCAGGTCAGCGTCGACGGTCAGGCGCGCGCCCTGCCGTCGACGTTCTTCGTCATCGCCACGCAGAACCCGCAGGAGCAACATGGAACCTACGCGCTTCCCGAGTCGCAACTCGACCGTTTCCTGATGTGCCTGTCGCTGGGCTATCCCGACGCGGCCAGCGAACGTGCGCTGCTGCTCGGCGACGAGCGCCGCGCGCTGCTGGCGCGGCAGCCGCGCGGCGGCGGCGCCCCGGCGCTGCTCGCCCTGCAGCGCGCGGCGGCGTCGATCACGGTGACGCCGGCGCTGGCCGACTATGTGCAGCGGCTGCTCGCGGCGACCCGCGACGCGCGCCGCTTCGCGCAAGGCCTGAGCCCACGCGCCGGCCTTGCGCTGCTGCGTGCGGCGCGCGCCCACGCGCTGCTGCGCGGACGCGACTATTGCAGTCCGCAGGACGTGCAGGCGGTGTTTGGCGCAGTCGCGGCGCACCGGCTGCACGCCGCCGACGCGGCGGTCGGAACGCGGCTCGACGAACTGCTGCGCAGCGTGCCGCTGTAGCGATGATGGCTGCCAAAGCCGTGCGGATCGGCTGGCGCGAGCGCTTCGCGCGCTGGGCGCTGCGCCGCCACGGCAGCGACACCCGCACCGTGCTGGGTCAGCACAACGTCTACGTGCTGCCGAGCCTGGCGGGCTGGTTGTTCGCCGCGCTGCTGCTGGTGCTCCTGCTGGGGTCGATCAACTACCAGCTCAACCTGGGCTACGCGCTCACCTTCCTGCTCGCCGGCAGTGCGTTGAGCTCGTTGCACCTGACCCACCGCAACCTGCGCGCCATCGCGCTGCACGCGATCGACCACCCGCAAGCCCTGTTCGCGGCACGCGCAGGCGCGCTCGCCGTGCAGGTCGATCCGGGGCCGCGGGCACGCTGGGGCGTGCAGTTGGGAATCGACGGCGGCGAGGCGGCGGCGATCGACCCGACCGCGGCCACCCCGCTGGTCTGCTCCGTGCGCTGGGTTCCGCAGCGACGCGGAGTGCAGCCATGGCCCAGGCTTCGCGTGCAGACCCGCTGGCCGCTGGGCTTGTGGCGCGCGTGGAGCGTGTGGCAGCCTCCACTGCAGGCCTGGGTCAGCCCGACTCCGGAACACGATGCACCGCCGCTGCCGCCCGCACGTGCGATCGGCCATGGCGCAGTCGCCGCCGGAGACGAACTCGACACCCTGCGCCCGTGGCAGCCGGGCGACGCGCCGCGCCGGGTCGTCTGGCGCAAGTCCGCCCACGGACCGCTGATCGTGCGCGCGGCGACGCCGGCCGCGCTCGAACACTGGCTGGACTGGGACGATCTGGCGCTGGCCCCCGAAGCACGGCTGCGGCGCCTGTGCGCCTGGGTGTTGGCGGCAGATCGGGCCCAGCTGCGCTACGGTCTGCGCCTGCCGGGGCAACTGCTGGAGCCTGCTGCCGGCGACGCCCAGCGCCTGCGCTGCCTGCGCGCACTGGCGCAACACCCGCAAAACGCCATGGATCGGCGATGAGGGCAGCCCGATGACCGCGCCGCAACGTTGGGCCGCGCGATCGCGCGAGGCCCGGGATGACCTCTGGCTGCTCGGAGTCGCCGCGGCCACGGTCGCGCCGCTGGCGCCTCATCTGCCGCTCTGGGCCGGGGCCGCGACGCTGGCGCTGCTGGGGTGGCGCGCGGCCCTGGCCTGGCGCGACGCCCCGCTGCCGCCGCGCTGGCTGCTGGCCGCTGTGCTCGCACTCGGCGTGGCTGCCGCGCTGGGGCGCTTCCACACCGTATTCGGCCGTGACGCCGGATTGACGCTGGCCAGCCTGCTGCTCGGGCTCAAGAGCCTGGAGGCACGCGGGCGCCGCGACCGCTACGTGCTGGTCGCGCTCGGCCTGTTCCTGGTCTGGGCCGCGTTCCTGTACGCGCAGACGCCGTGGAGCGCGTTGTGGATGCTGCTGTGCAGCGTCGGCTGGCTGGTCGTGCTGATCGATGCCAACCTGCCGGGCGCGCAACCGCAGCTGCGCGCCCGCCTTGGACTCGCCGTGCAGCTGCTCGCGCTGGGCATCCCGGCGATGGTGGCGCTGTTCGTGCTTTTCCCGCGCATCGACGCTCCGCTGTGGTCCCTGCCCGACGACTCGGTCGCCACCACCGGGCTGGGCGTGCCGATGGATCCGGGCGCGATCGCCCGGCTGGCACGCGACGACAGCGTGGCGTTTCGCGTGCGCTTCACCTCGCCGCGGCCGCCCCAGCGCGCGCTGTACTGGCGCGGCCCGGTGCTGACGCTGTTCGACGGCCACGACTGGCGCGCCGCTTCGGCGCCCGCTCCCGAGCGCGCCCCGACCCGGACCCCGACCCCGACCCCGACCCCGACCCCGACCCCGACCGGAGCCTCCGTCACCTATACCGTGACGCTGCAACCCAGCGGTCGCCGCTTCGCGTTCGCGCTCGATGCGCCGACCGCCGCGCCTGCGCTGCTCGGCCAGCCCGGCACGACCCTCGATCTGGCGCCGGGTGACGTGCTGCGCGCGAACCACCGCCTGCGCCACGTCGTGCGCTACACAGCGCGTTCGGTGCTGCACCTGCGCCTTGACGCCGATCGTCGGCCCGGGCCGCAGGCGCTGCAACTGCCGGCAGGCGACAACCCGCGCAGCGTCGCGCTGGGCCGCGCCCTGCGCGCGCGCTGGCACGGCAACCCGACCGCGATCGCCGACGCCGCACTCGCGCTGTTCCGTCGCCAGCCGTTCCGCTACAGCCTCGACCCCGGCGCGTATCGGGGCCGCGACCAGGTCGATCAATTCCTGTTCGCGCGCCGGATCGGCTTTTGCGCGCATTTCGCGCAGGCCTTCGTCGTGTTGCTGCGTGCCGCCGGCGTTCCGGCGCGGATCGTCACCGGCTACCAAGGTGGCAGCGCCAACCCCATCGACGGGAACTGGGTGGTGCGGCAGAGCGACGCGCACGCCTGGGCCGAATACTGGGTACGCGGGCTGGGCTGGGTGCGCGCGGATCCGACCGCGATGGTCGACCCGGCGCGCGTCGACCGCAGCGGCGCAACGCTCGAGCGCGCCACGCCGCTGCTGGGTATCGTCGCGCTGGGCGCGCGCGACCGTCGGCTGCTGCGGCGGCTGCGCGACCTCGGCGACGCGGTCGACTCGGCCTGGAACTCGTGGGTGCTGGACTATGGCCAGTTGCGCCAGCAACGGCTGCTGCGCGACGTCGGACTGCACGGCAGGGCCGAGGCGGCCGCCGCAGCGCTCGCTGCCGGCTGCGCCGTGCTGCTCGCGCCGGCGCTGCTGCTGCTGCACCGGCGCCGCGGCAGCAGCGATCCCTGGCATCGGCTGTGGACGCGCCTGCGTCGCGAACTGCGCGCTGCAGGAATCGAAGCCGCGGCGACCGAAGCACCGATCTCGCTGCTGCCGCGGCTGTACACGCTGCCTGCGCCGCTGCGCGACGAATGCGCCGCACTGCTGGTCGAACTCGAACGCGCGCGCTATGCGGCGGGCGGCGCTGCACCGCTGCGCGTCGTGCGCGTCCGCCTGCGGCGCCTTGCGCGCCTGCGGCGCGCACTTTGCCGCAAGGCGGCGCGCTGAAGCGCGCCGGCGGGAATTCAGCCCAGGCGCCGCGCGCGCTCGTTCGGGCTGACGATGTCGGTCAGCCGAATGCCGAATTTGTCGTTGACCAGAACGACTTCGCCGCGCGCGATCAGAAAGCCGTTGACCAGCACGTCCATCGGCTCGCCGGCCAGGCGATCGAGGTCGACCACCGATCCCTGCGCGAGCTGCAGCAGCTCGCGGATCTGGATCTTGGTGCGCCCCAGCTCGACCGACAGGGTCACCGGGATGTCCATCACCAGGTCGAGCTGATCGGTTCCGGCGACCGCTCCCGGTTCGGGGTCGAGCTGCGGGAATCGCGCGCGTGGTGGGGCCGGGGCCGGGGCCGGTGCTGGCTCCGGCGCCGGCGCGGCCCCCGGCGGCACGCCCTGTTCGGCCATCGCCGCAGCCCACTCGTCGTCGACGCCGGCGTCCGCTGGTGTATCGGGTTGGGAAGACATGATCGCAGCCTTGGAGTTGGGGGCGGAGTCAGCGCAGATGCGGCTTGGCGGAATGCGCCAGTTCGGTGTCGGGCAGAAGTCGCTGACGCACCTTGATCGCCATATGTTCGTCGTGCTGGCCGAACTCTCCGGCCAGCACCGGAATGCCGTCGACACGGCCGATCACGGTCTCGGGAAGCTCGACCGGGAGCACGTCGCCGACGCGCAGCTGCAAGAGCTCGCGCACCAGCAGCGGCCGCTGCAGCAGCTCGACCCGGAGCTCGACTTCGGCCTCGCGCATTTCAGCCTGCAGCGCCTGCATCCAGCGCTGGTCGACCTCGTTGCGGTCGGTGGTCATTCCGGTGGTCATCTGGTCGCGGATCGGCTCGACCATGCTGTACGGAATGCACACGTTCAGCGTCCCGCCGCCACCTTCGATCTCGACGTCGAACGTGGACACGATCACGACCTCGGTCGGCGTGGCGATGTTGACGAACTGAGGGTTGACCTCAGATCGCGTGGCCTCGATGTCCAGCGTCAGCACGGGGCTCCATGCCGTGCGGTACTCCTTGAACACCATGTCGAGCATGCGGTTGATGATGCGCTGCTCGAGCGGAGTGAAGTCGCGCCCCTCGATGCGGGCATGGAAGCGGCCGTCGCCGCCGAAGTAGTTGTCGACGACGCTGAACACCAGGCGCGGATCGAAAATGAACAGCGCGGTGCCGCGCAGCGGCCTGAGCTGCACCAGGTTCAGATTGCTCGGAACCACCAGGGTACGAATGAATTCGCTGTATTTCATCAGCCGCACCGAAGCGACCGAGATCTCCGACGATCGGCGCAGGAAGTTGAAGAGTCCGACGCGCCACAAACGGGCGAAGCGCTCGTTGATGACTTCGAGCGTGGGCATGCGCCCGCGCACGATGCGGTCCTGGCTCGCCAGGTCGTAGGGACGTACGCCGTGGTCGTCTTCGGCATCGGCCGATACGGTGCTCGACTCCTCGCCGCTCAGCCCCTGCAGCAGCGCGTCGACCTCGTCCTGCGACAGTACGTCCTTGACCATGTCACTGCACCACGAAACCCGTGAAGAACACGCCGGCGATCGGCCCCTTGGCCGCCGACAGTCTCGCCGCGGCGTCGAGCTGGGCGGCGCGCGCCTGCGACGACATGCTGGCCGGCGGCGCCGGCGGCGTCGGCACCCCGGATCCGCCGTCGCCGTTGAGCACGCGGTTGATCGCCACCAGGATCTGCGCGCGCAGATCCTCGCGCACCAGCACGGTGGCCACGGTGCTGGCGTGCTGCGCGGCGAGAATGCGCAGCACCGCATTGCGGATTTCCGGGGTCATGCTCGTGACCTCCGAGTCGGTCTTGGCGTCGAAGGTCTTCAGATCGATCTTCACCTGCAGATAGTGGGTACTGTCGTCCTGGCTGATGACGTTGGTGACGAACGGTTTCAGGGTGATGAAATGCGCATCGCGCGGCTTGTGCGACGCAGCCTGCAGCTTCGCGGGGCCTGCCTTCGGCCGCAGCAGGAACCACCAGGCCGCGCCGCCCCCGGCGCCCAGCAGCAGCAGCACCACGACCAAGATGATGATCAGCTTGCCCTTGCCCTTGCCCGAACCGGCCTTGGCCTCTTTTTCCGCCATCTATGTGCTCCGGAATTCAATCGATTCCGATACTGTAAACGGCACGCGTGCCGGACATTTGAAAAAGGCGGTCAAACATAGGTGTTGACCAGCCCGATCGCGCTGCGCAGCACCGGCGCCGACGCGTCGACCGAATCGATCGCGCCTGAATCGCCGTCGCCGTTGGACTGGCCTTTGTTCGATGCCGCGTGGCGCTGCGCCTGCTGGAACAGGTTGCGCCCGCCACCCGAACCGACCGAAGCCTGTGCGAGGCTCATCCCGGCGCCGGCGAACAGGTCGTGCAGCTGCGGCATCGCGCTCTCCAGCGCTTGGCGCACGGCCTGGTGCGGCGAGACGAACTGGGCATTGACCTGGCCGTTGTCGAGCTGCAAATGCACCTCCAGAGGACCCAACTGGGGTGGATTGAGCTTCAGGCTGGCGAGTTGCTGCTGGTTGCCGACCGCGAACAGCATTTGCTGCCCGAGTTCCTGCCCCCAGGCCGAGCCGCCCACGGGCTGCTGCAAGGTTGCCGCGTAAGCTGTCGACGCCGGCTGCGCAGGGGCCCCCTGCGCAGCCCCGGGCACGCCAGCCGGCGCCGCCTGGACCAGCACCGCGGCTTGTGCGCCACCTCGGCCGTCGCCGCCGCCAAGGCGCACGTGGGCAGGCTGCGGCGCAGCGCGTCCGGCGGCATCCGCGTCGCGCAGCGCCGCAGCGAAAGCTGAACCCGGCGCATGACCCGCTCGCGCACCGCCGGCGGCGCGCGCTTCGCCGTCTGCGCCTTGCGCCAGCACGTCGACGCTGCCTGAGGCCGATGCCGATGCGGTGCTGCCGGCGGCAAGCGGCGGCAAGTTCTTGCCGGTCGAATCGGCCGATGCGGCATCGACGCGAGGCGCCGGTGCCGCGCCTGGTGCTCCCGGCGGCTGCGCCATCGCCCATGCCGGAGCGGGCACAGTCGCCGCCTGGCCCGACGTGACCTGCCCGGACGCCGCGATCCCCGACGCCATCGCCCGTGTGCCGCCGGACGCGGCCGCTGCCGCGCTGCCTGCGGGCGGCAGCAGTGCGGCGCCCCGCTCGCCGAGCGTCTGCGTCAACCCGGCTGCGCCTTGGCCATCGAGCGCATGCGCGCCGTGCCACTGCGCGGCGAGCAATCGCGCTGCCGCGGCCTGAGCGCCGCCGGGCTGCACGCTGGCCCCGGGCGCCGCGCTCCGTGCGGCGCCCGCGTCGCGCCGGGCCGCGGCGCCGGGCGACGCTGGCGCATCACCTGCAGCGGCGTCCGCCGCATGCTGCGTCCTTCCGGATCGCGCCTGCGCCTGCGCGCCCGGCTGCACATCGGATCCCCGCGCCAAGGCCAGCGCGGCACCGAAACCGTCGGCGCCCGGCGCGCCGGATCCGGCGTTGGCCGCGCTGCTGGCGTCCGCGTTCGGCGCCGGAGGCGTGGCGATGACTTGGATGATGGTCATGATCGATCTGCGCAGAATGTTGGCGAGGCAGAATCAAGCAAGATGCGCGCCAGCATTCGCGGAATCGGGCTATCGCGAAGGTTCCTGCGCCGTTCCCGAGGCCGAAGCCGTCGACGACGCCTGGATCGTCCATTCCTGGATTTCCTTGAGCTCGCGTTGCACCTCGAACGCCCGCGCAGCGTCCTGATGGCGTTCGATCAGCAGCGCAAACACCTTTTCCCGCTTGCGGGCTTGCGCCCAGTCGTGGCCGCGCTGGGCCTGCAAAGCGTCGAGGCGCTCGATTTCCCTGTGCTGCGCCGCGTCAGCCGAGTCGAGCCGGGCGATGAACGCGCGCATGTCGCGCAACCGCGCCCAATCGGCGCCGGATCCTTCCAGCGCTGCCAGATCGCCGCGGTATTGCGCGGCGAACCGCTGCAGGTTGCGCAGCTGCTGCCTCGCCTGCTCGCACTGCGCGCGCGCTTCGCCAAGCGCACGCGCCAGCTCCTGGCTGCGCTCGACGGCGCGGCCGTGCACCAGGCGCAGCGTTGCCAGCCGCTGGGGGTCGGGTCGATGCTGGATCATCGAACGAAGCGCTCACCGCATCACAACGCCGGGCCTTTCGGCATGAACGGCTCGATCAGTGCGTCGAGCACCGCGCGGCTCGAACTCAGGTCGACCGCCTCGTGCATGCCCTGGACGAGGAAATCGCGAATGGCGCCATGCGCGCGCACCGCCAGGTCCAGGGTCGGGTCTCCGCCCGGAGCGTAGGCGCCGACCGCGATCAGATCCTGCTGCGCACTGTAGCGCGCGTCGAGCTCCTTCAGGCGATAGACCCGCCGCAACTGTTCGGGCGCGACCAGTGCCGGCATCACGCGGCTGATCGACGCCTGCAGTTCGATGGCCGGGAAATGCCCCTGCTCGGCCAGCCGGCGGCTGAGCACGATGTGCCCGTCGAGGATCGCGCGGGTGTTGTCGGCGATCGGGTCCTGCTGATCGTCGCCTTCCATCAGGATGGTGTAGAAGGCGGTGATGCTGCCGCCGCCATCGACGCCGTTGCCGGCGCGTTCGACCAGCGCCGGCAGCTTGGCGAACACCGAAGGAGGGAACCCGCGCGCGGCAGGCGGCTCGCCGGCGGCCAGCGCGACCTCGCGCAGCGCCAGCGCGTAGCGCGTCAGCGAATCCATCAGCAGCAGCACGTTGCGTCCCTGGTCGCGGAACGATTCGGCCAGCGCGGTTGCCAGCCGCGCGCCGCGGATTCGCGACAGCGCCGGCGCATCGGCCGGAACCGCGACCACCACCGCACGCTGCCGCCCCTGCGCGCCGAGGATGTCCTCGATGAATTCCTTGACTTCGCGACCGCGCTCGCCGATCAGCCCGACGACGATCACGTCGGCGTCGGTATTGCGTGCCATCATGCCCAGCAACACGCTCTTGCCGACGCCGCTGCCTGCGAACAGGCCCATGCGCGCGCCGCGCCCGACCGTGAACAAGGCGTTGATCGCACGCACGCCGACGTCGAGCGGCTGCCGCACCATGGCGCGATCGAGCGGATTGATCAACGGCGGGTTCAAGGTCGTGAACGACGACACGTGCAGCGGGCCCAGGCTGTCCAGTGGCTTGGCGTCGGCATCGAGCACGCGCCCGCACAACTCGAGCCCGGCCGGAATGCGCAGATCCCCGGGCATCGGCGTGACCCGGGCTCCGGGTGCCAATCCCTGCATGTCTCCCGAAGCCATCAGCTGAACGTGCTCGCCGGAAAAGCCGACCACTTCGGCCGCGATCCGGCGATGACCATCGGCAACGATCATGCACCGCGCGCCGAGGCTGACGTCGAGTCCCTGCGCTTCCATGATCAGCCCGCGCACCCGCACCAGCGTGCCGCTCGGCTGCAGCGGCAGCGGGCCGGCCGCGCGCAGCCGCCCGTGCAGCGCGCGCAATCGCGCCAGCCCCCGCGGGCTGCCCCTGCGCACTGCCGCGTCGCCTCGATCCGGCGGCGTCTCGGGCGCTGCGGGCTGCACGACCGCGTTCATGTCCGCGCCCCGCCCGCGGCATCGGCAGCTGCCGTGTCCGGCCTCACAATGCGCCCTCCTCGAACAGACGGGCGATCACCTGGCGCCAGCGCTCCTCGAGCCGCAGATCAAGCTCGGCCTGCCCTTCGCGCGCACCACGCGGCCGCCACCGGCGCTCCGGCGTGGCACGCTGGGCGTCGCCACCGCTGGCGAGCATCAGGTCCCCGCGTTGCAGCGTCTCGTCGGGGACCAGGCCCAGGCCGCTGGCCTCGAGCTCAGGGGCGATGCGCTGCAGCAGCAGCGCATCGTCGGGATGCAGGCGAACCCATGGCGCTCCGGTGCTGGCCGGAAACGCGGCAAGCGCGCGCTGCACCACGTCGACCAGCGCTTCGGGCTGGGTGCGCACCTCGTGCAGAACGACCTGGCGCGCGATTTCCAGCGCCAGCGCGACCACCGCTTCTTCCAGCTCGGCCTCCAGCCTGGCGGTCGGCTCCTGCAGCCGCTGCAGCAGCGCGCGCAGCACCGCGCTCTCGGCACGAAGCTCGGCGTGGACCGCCTGCTGCGCCGCTTCGCGGCCCTGCGCCTCGCCGTCGCGCCGGCCCTCGGCAAAGCCCTGTTCGCGCGCCTGCTCGAACACCCGGCTGAGCTCGTCGGCGGTCGGCAAACGCATTCCGGGCTGCGCCGAATCGGCTTGCCGCGGCCGCGCAGCGCCGAATTCCGGCGCCGTCCACGCCTGCGCGTTCGCTGCGTGCTCCTTAGGAATGATCGGTTCCATCGGATCTCAACCCACCAGCGCCTCGCTGCCGCCGCCACCGAGCTGGATCTGTCCGGCCGCTTCCAGGCGGGTCGCGATCTGCAGGATTTCCTTCTGCGCGGCTTCGACCTCGGTCAGGCGGACCGGCCCCTTGGCCTCCATGTCGTCGCGCAGCATCTCGGCTGCGCGCTTCGACATATTGCCGAGGAATTTGTCCTTCAGCCCCGGATTCGCGCCCTTGAGGGCGAGGATCAGGACTTCCGACGAAATCTCGCGCAACATCGTCTGCATGCTGCGGTCGTCGACGTTGATCAAGTCGTCGAAAACGAACATCTGTTCCTGCACTTTTCCGGCCAGCGCCTCGTCCTGCGAGCGCATATGGTCCATGATTCCGTTGGACAGCGACGTCTCCAGGCGATTCAGGATGTCGGCAGCGACCTTGGGGCCTCCGGTGGCACTGACCTGCACGCTTTGCGAGTCGCCGCTGAGCAGTTCGTCGAGCGCCTCGTTGAGCTCGCGCAGCGCGGCCGGTTGCAGTCCGTCCAGATTCGCCAGCCGCAGCACCGCTTCGCTGGCCTGACGTTCGCTGAGGAAATGCAGCACTTCGCTGGCCTGCTCGGGCTCGATGTACGACAACACCAGCGCGATGACCTGCGGATGCTCGAGCTTGATCAGCTCGGCCACTGCGCGCGGTTCCAGCCACTTGAGGTTCTCCAGGCCGCTCGAATCGCCGCCGTGCAGGATGCGATCGATCAGAGCCCCGGCGCGATCCCCGCCGAGCGCCTTGGTCAGCGCGCCGCGCAGAAACTGGTCCGCGCCCAGTCCAAGAGACGTCTGCTGCTCGAGCCGGTCACGGAACTCGCGCATGACCTCGTGCGCCTGATCGGTGCTGACGCGGCCGAGCTTGGACATCGCCAGGCCCAGCCGCTGCACCTCGCGCGGCGCGAGATGCTTCATGACCTCGGCCGCCTGGTCCTCGCCCAGGCTCAGCAACAGCACCGCGGCGCGGTCCAGCCCCTTGAAGCCATCGTCATTGGGCATCGGCCAACCACTCCTTGACCACCTGGGCAGCACGCCGCGGATCCTGCTTGACCAGCTCGCGGGCTACCGCGGAGTCGTTCTCGAACGTGTTGCTCAAGCGTACGACATCGGGCGCGAGTTCGCCCGGGCGCGCCCCGGCATCGCCCGCGGCGCCTTGCGCGGCCGCCTCGCGGGCCGCGCCGGCAGCTTCCGCTGCCTGTTCGGCTTGCGCCGCGGCGCTGCCCAGCATCCGGCGCACCGCGCGATACAGCAGCAGACCGAGGATCAGAGCCACCGCATACGGCGCACCGTGGTCCAGCGCATCCCACAGCCACCGCTGCCGCCACCACGGCGACGGACGGCTTGCCACGGCGTTCGCGGCCGAGAACGGCATGCTGACCACGGAGACCTGATCGCCACGCTTGGCGTCGAAGCCGATCGCGTTCTCGACCAGCTGCTTGATCTGCGCCATCTGCTGCGAGCTCAGCGGTTGCGGCTTGGCCGCACCTGCGGCGCGGTCGTTGATCAGCACCGACACCGAAACCCGGCGCACCGCGCCCACCGCGGCCTGAGTCTGGCTCACCGTCTTGTCGAGGTCGAAGTTGTTGGTCGCCGAACTGCTGCTGGCAGTCGGCGCCAACGCTTTCAGGCTCGGCGTGATCTGCGCCAGCTCCTTCGGCGTCAGCGGAGACGATGCCGAGCCGACGGTGAACGGTGCCGTCACCCCGCCCGGCGGCTGATTGCTCAGCGCGCCGGGAACTCCGACCGGAAGGGTCGCGTTTCCGGTGCTGCTGCGGGCCTGCGTTTGCTGGCTCAGCAGATGGCTCTTGCCGTAGGTCACCGAGCTCGTCTCGGTACGCCCGAAATCGATGTCCGCCGACACCGCCACGCGCACCCCGTCGCTGCCCACCAGCGGGGTCAGGATCGATTCGACCTGTTTGCGGTACTGCTGCTCGATGGCGTTGCGGTACGCCAACTGGCCCGGCTCGATCCCGCTGTCGGAACGACCCTGCGCAGTCAGCAGGTTCCCGTCCTGGTCGACCACGCTGACATTCTTGTCGCTCAGGCCCGCGACGCCCGACGACACCAGGTGCACGATGCCGGCGACCTGCGCGCCGCTGAGCACGCGCCCCGGATACAGCTTCAACAGCACCGAGGCCGTCGGATGCTCCTGCTGGCTGAGGAACACCGACGGCTTCGGGATCGCCAGGTGCACGCTGGCCGACTCCACCGCTCCCATCGACTCGATGGTGCGCGCCAGCGAACCTTGCAGCGCGCGCTGGTAATTGATCTGCTCGACGAACTGACTGGTTCCCATCGGCTCGTTGTCGAGCACCTCGAAACCGACCCCAGCTCCCTTGGGCAGGCCACCGGCGGCGAGCTTCATGCGCGTGGCGTAGACCTGGCTGGACGGAACCTGGATGACGGCGCCGCCGTCGGTGATGGTGTAGGGCACGCCGAGCTTCTGCAGCTCGGCGATGACCGCACCGCCGTCGGCTTGCGACAGGTTCGTATAAAGCACCTGATAGCCCGGCTTGCCGCTCCACAGCAGCGTGGCCACGAGCAACGCGACCAGCGCCGCGACGCCGGCGAGGAGGCCGACGCGTTGGTTGACGTTCATGCGCCGCCACAGCGCCACCGGCGCGAGCAGCGCGGAAGCCTGTGGCGAGGATGCTGGGTCGGTGGTTGCCATTGCGAAGTCGTCGATTCAGGCAAGGCGCTCAGGCCTGGATGTTCATGATGTCCTGGTAAGCCGCGACCAGCTTGTTGCGCGTCTGCAGCAAGGCCTGGAACGAAAGGTCGGCCTTCTGCTCGGCAACCATGATGTCGCTCAGACTGCGCGTCGACGTGCCTGAAACGTAGGCCTGCTGCAACGCGTCGGCGTGCTGCATGGTCTGGTTGACGCCTTCGAGCGCAGACTTCAGGGTGTCGGCAAAACTGCCGCCCGGAGCGCTCGGCGCGCTCGGATCAGCCGGCGGCTTCGCCGCGGCCTCGGCCGCGAGCGCCCGCATCTGGCTGACCAGATCTTGCATCCGTTGCACGTTCATCGTCTGCTCCCTCGTCGTCGGCGTCGGATCGCTGACGCGCGATCAACCTGAAGCAATAAGCGTTCCAGTCGACCGCACGCTGCTGCGTGGCAGCGCCACGCAGCGTTCAACCGTCGTCGTCGATGGTCGGCAGATTCAGGCCCGCTTCGCGCATGCGCTGCAGCTTGTGCCGCAGGGTGCGCGGGCTGATTCCCAGGCGCCCGGCCGCGTCCTTGCGCGAGCCGCCGCTGTCGCGCAATGCGTCGGCGATCAACTGCCGCTCGCTGTCGGCCAGTTCGGCGCCGAGCTCGCGCGGCACTGGCACCGGCGCCGCGCGCTGCACGGGCACGGGCGCGGCGGCGCTCTGGAAGAACAGCTCGGCCGTGCCGATGACACCTTGCTGCGACAGGATCGCGGCGCGCTGCATCATGTTCTCGAGCTCGCGCACATTGCCCGGCCAGTGGTAGTCGAGCATGGCCAGCTGCGCGGCCCCGTCGAGGCGCGGAACCGGGTCGAGACCGTATTGCTGCGCATGCCGCGCGAGCATGGCCTGCGCCAGCGGCACGATGTCCTCGCGGCGCTCGCGCAGCGGCGGAATGCGCAGCGGGAACACGCTGAGGCGGTAGTACAGATCCTCGCGCAAAACACCCTGCTGGACCGCCTGCTGCAAGTCGCGGTTGCTCGTAGCCACCACCCGCATGTCCAGCGCGATGCGTCGCCTGCCTCCCACGCGCTCGATTTCCCGCTCCTGCAGCACGCGCAGCAACTTGGCCTGCAGCCCGGCAGCCATTTCGGTGACTTCGTCGAGCAGCAAGGTGCCACCTTGCGCCTGCTCGAACTTGCCCGGCGCCGACTGCGACGCACCGGTGAAGGCGCCGCGCTCGTAGCCGAACAAGGTCGCCTCGAGCAGGCTGTCCGGAATCGCCGCGCAGTTGATCGCCACGAACGGGCCTGCGGCGCGCGGAGAACTGCGATGCACGAACCTCGACACCACCTCCTTGCCGACGCCGCTTTCGCCGAGCAGCATGATGCCCACGTCGGTCTGTGCCGCCCGACGCGCCATGTCGAGCACCGCGCGCATCGCCGCGGACTGTGCGATCAGCCCGTGCGCAGGCGCGGTAGCCGCAGCTGCCGCTTCATGCATCGCCCGCCCCTCGCGGTCGCGCAGCGTCAAGAAATTGACTCACGCCGTCCCCTCGCCGTCACGACGCCGCGTTGCTTCGCTCGTCCTCGCGCAGACCGTACTTGCGGATCTTCTCGACCAGCGTCGTGCGGCGCAGACAAAGCATGCTCGCGGCGTGGGCGATGACCTGGTCGCACGACGCCAACGCCTGCTCGATCAGCGAGCGCTCGATGCGCTCGAGGTAGGCGCGCAGATCCAGGCCCTGCGCCGGCAGCACCGGATCGGACGGCTCGGCAACCAGCTGCAGCAGATCGTGCAGGCCGTCGTCTCCTTCGGCTGGCAGCAGCGACTCGGCGCCGTCGACTTGGTCGTGCATCTTGGCTGGCAAGTCGTTCAGCGTGACCACGCTGCCCGCGTGCATGATCACCAGCCGCTCCATCAGATTGTGCAGTTCGCGCACATTGCCTGGCCAGCGATAGCGCAGCAGCGCCGATGCGACTCCGTCGCCCAGGCGCACGCGACCAAGCCCGGCCGCGTCGAGGCGGCGCAATGCCAGATCGGCCAGCAGCAGGATGTCGGCGCCGCGCTCGCGAAGCGGCGGAATCTGGATCGGCACCACGTTGAGCCTGTAGTACAGATCCTCGCGGAAACGACCGAGCTCGATCTGCTGCTCCAGATCGCGGTGGGTGGCCGCGACGATGCGCGCGTAAGCACGCAGGAGTTCGCCGCCACCGACCCGCTCGAACGTCCGCTCCTGCAGAACGCGCAGCAGCTTGACCTGCAGCGGCGGGCTCATTTCGGCGACTTCGTCCAGGAACAAGGTGCCGCGCCCGGCAAGCTCGAAGCGGCCCCGGCGCACGCTTTGTGCGCCGGTGAACGCGCCGCGCTCGTGGCCGAACAGCTCGCTTTCCATCAACTCGCCGGGAATCGCACCGCAATTGACCGCGACGAACGGCGACGCCGTGCGCGGCGACCAGGCGTGCAGAAGGCGCGCGACCAGCTCCTTGCCGGTGCCCGATTCCCCCTGCACGAGGACCGTGCTGTCGGTCGCCGCGACGCGGCGCAGCAACGCGCGCAACGCAACCATGGCGGGACTGTCACCGACGAGTTCGGGCGCGATCGTGTCTTGTTCGAGTTGGAGCGGGGAACCAGTCATGTCCGGCGAATTCTCGCACTTGCGAACTGCGCCCTGACGAATTGCTATTGCAACCGTGCGCAATAGACCCATCGTAGTTCACGCGCGAAGCCAAATCGCAGCGCCGCGCCGCAGACGCGCTATCGCGCGCTGAGATGTCGCAAATAATTGTTGCCGTTCAACAACTTCTGCAAAGACGGACGCATCTCCAGCGCGGCCTTCCGGGTGCGATACGGGCCCACGTACACCAGGTCGAGATGCCTGGGATGCAGCGGCGCCAGGCAAGCTGCATGGCCCGCGCGGCGCAACAGCATGTGCACCCGGGCCAATCCCGAAACCTTGGCGAAGGCCCCGACCTGCACGTACCAGCCGGCTCGGCTGCATCGCGCCAGCGCACCGTGCGGCGCACGACGCAGCGCTTCGGCGCGGGTCGCCGCAGCAGCGCCCGAACGGACATCGTCACCCCCGGCGTGCCGCACCCGCCGGCTCGGCAGCGACGTCGTGTGGGCGCGCCTGGCGGGCAGACGAACCGGCGCCGGGGCGCGAACCGCGGCCGGAGCGCGAACCGGAGCGCGAACCGGAGCGCGAACCGGAGCGCGAACGGGAGTCGAAGCGCGGGTCGTGGCCGGGTTCGTGGCCGGGTTCGTGGCCGGGTTCGTGGCCGGGGTCGTAGCGG